>JBJXEX010000444.1:0-39906 GCA_046156195.1 Planctomycetaceae bacterium
CTTTGTCAGCCCGGCTCATCGAATTAACAAGAAACTGTTTCATCAACATTGGCTTCACAATCTCTACTTGTCCGCCTCAATGCGCGGCTTTCACACCGCTACCTAGATTCCGTTAGAGTCAGGAAAACGAAAGGCGAGCATGAAAACGACTATTTGCTTTTGCTTTGTGTTCCTGTTTGCGAAGACGTTATCTGGAGGTGAATACGCGATCGACTCTTATCAGTTCGATTGGAAGCTCGCGAACTCCGGTGAGGCGTCCCTCATACTCCGAAAGGACGAAGACTCTACTCGCGTGCTGATCGGAAAGAGTCTTACGACGCTGAGCATGACGCCGGAGGAAGCGATTGAGGTTGGAACTGTGCTTGCCGGAACAACTGAGATTTCAAAATCAATGAAGGGATCGAAGGGCAAGTCAGAACGTATCAAAGCTGGCAAGCACATTGTCACGTTCCAGACGACAGATCAGGGTTCGTTTTTCGTGTCGGTAAATCGGGACGAAAGGTTCGCCCTGCGGACATTGATTCTTGATCGTGAGGACGCACTTGCATTCGTCCCTCACTTGAAGAAGGCAAAGGAGATGGCCGCATATTTGGAAAAGGTCATCGATCCCAATGCCAAAGAGGCGAAGGCTCAGGATCCAGTTGAGGCGAAGAAGGCCGCGGAAATTGCCAAAGCCAATGCCGATCGTTCACAGGCAGACGCATTGCGTGCCAGAGCAGAGGCTGATCGCGTGAAGGCGGAAGCGGAAAAAACAAAGGCCGACGCCGCAATCATCACCGCAAAACGCGATATCGCGAAGGCGACGGAAGAACTGGAGGCCGCCGGAATAAAAAGGCTGGTTTTCGCCAAACAGTTTCTGACCAAGGACAAGACTGTCGCCAAAAAGCGACTAACCGAAATCGTTGAAAACTATCCCAGCACGTCCGCCGCCGAAGAAGCTATTGAGCTACTGAAAAAGTTACCGTGACATTTTTGCGTCGATCATACCGCAACTCGTGCGGCCGCTATTGCTGTGGCTCATCCGTGGAACCACCACGCACCAACTCGACCGAATGCCCACATTCCTGCCGCTGGTATCCCGAGGGTGAGGCACATTGCAGTTGTTTGCGAGTTCTGAGCGACCATCGCCCAAGTCACCGCGCCGAGAATGCCCAGCACTCCGAGCAGTTGAACGAACTTCCAAAACTTTCCAGTTGACTGCGTTGTCTGAGTTTTGCTCATGGTGATTCTCGGTGAAAAAATCGTTTCGCCACGGCATCACAGTACCCATCCTGACCGACATTTCAAGCGTTACGAATGACGACGCTGGGATGAAGTGGAACGGTGGAGTGGCCTTGTTTCCACGCCGATTTGAAAGACAATTGGCCATAGGGTTGCCAAAGCCGACTTGCAAGCGGCGATGGCTCAAATGGCTTGGCTGGCTGAAGCGTTTCCGACGTCACGCTGGCTGGCTGAGCCGACCTGCTGACGGAGGAGACCGGTATGGCACCGCGCGAGATGATCGGCAAGGTGGTTCGAGACGCGACTGAGTCTCCCACCAACGATGTCTTTCTTGAACAGGCCGCGACACTTTGCGCGATGTTTAAGAAAGATGCGAAGCGTTTCAAGAATGAACCGGTGACTCAAGAATTGGCGGGACTCGCTCACTGCTATTGGTCGCAGTATCCGCTGTGGCTCAACATGATGGGTTTTCCTGAATCGAAACAGAGCGACCCACAATTGATTTACAACGCAACGTCGGCGCTCGACCACGCTCACCGAAATGCCATGCTTGTGCTGATGAAATTTGTGGCGCAACGTGGGCTTGATTCGTCATCAATCTCATTTGGCGCGACGCTCTGCCGAGAAATGTATCACGCAGATTTCTGGCGGTACTTTCCCAACGGCGCCCAATGTGACCAGTGGCCGTTGTCGTTGGGCGCAGAGTTGCTCAAGTTGGATGCCGATCAACGACAGGCGATACAGACTGCAACGGCGACGCTTCAGGAACTCCATGTTGTGGAGTTCGTCGCCGGAAGCGTCCCCCTCGAAGCGGTAGGCGATGACACGCGCGAGAATTTCGCAGAACCGGAGCAGTTTGTTGGGCAACTCGGTTCCGTCGCACGGGCGGTCCTGTTGGCAATGTGGCGCAACGGAATCAACAACGTGGTCCAAAAGAAAATTGGGCAGGCCATCGCGAAACTTCCGAAGGCAGGACTCCAATACAACACGCCGATGAAGGAAGCTCTCTCTTTGCTTCAGCAAGTGCCGTATCAGTTTGTTGAGTGTCCAGGACGGGGTTACTTCCTGACTCAACGCGGTTGCGTTGCTGCCGAGCAACTCGATTCAGAAGCGACAGCGAACAAAAAGTCGGGACAAAGTCGCCGTTGAATCTGACTTTGTCGGCCAAAGACTCCACACGTCAGGCGAGCAACGTGCTTGCCAGCAAGTGACGCTAGTTGTGGAGTTCTGAAAATGTCCAACATCAACGCTGCCGCCGAGCGAATCGGCGGGCCGACGTCTACGACACCTAGCCGCGCCACCAAGCGAGCTCGCCGGGCCACTGCGGCCGAACAGGCTCAAGCGGCTCACGCTCTGGTGAGCGCGGTGATCGAGAGCGGCGAGGCATCGACGGACGAAGCGCATCGCCGGTACGAGCTGCCTCCGAGCGTCGAACAGAGAGTGTGGGGGGCGGTCACGACGCAACTGCTGGCAGAAGGTGTACTCCGCCGCGTGGGCGACGTTCACACTCGCCGTTCTGTCGCACACGGCCGGCGCATCGGTCGCTACGTTTTGGCGAACGGCAATCGTGCTCGCCGGTATCGTGACACGCTCGCAGCGACTGCCGCGCGAAAGCGGCCGACTCAACGGACTCTCTTCGACAACGAGGAGGACTGATGGTGGCTCGCATTTGCAACATCGTCAGATCAGATCGAAGGTCGACAGCGGCGAGCAGACGCGATGGTCGTCAGAGTGCCGCTCGTCATTGACCCAAAAAGAAACGCCCCCTTGCGGGGGCGTTGGGCCGGAGATGCTATCTCCGGGGGGGTCAATCGAATTGCTGAGGGGAATCTATAGACTCTTCGGCAGCCGGAAGCAACTTGTTTGAGGAAAGTTTCCATGTCGAACAGCGTGCCACGACCGCAGGAGCGGGTGATTGCCTACATTGACGGGTTCAACTTGTACTTTGGCCTGCGTGAGGCTCGGTTGAGGCATTGTTACTGGCTGAACGTCGCGGCGTTGGTTGGGAATCTGTTAAAGCCGCATCAACAGTTATTGCGAACGCGGTATTTCACCTCGCGGTTGTCCGGGCCTCCAGCGGGCAATACGTCGCCGTGGGCGGTCGCGTTGCACCAGAAACGCAAGCGGCAGTCGGAGTTTCTGGATGCGCTGGGTTCCATCCCGCAGCTCGACATTCACCTCGGCAAGTACCTGGCGAAGCCCGCCAACTGCCGCGCCTGCGGCTCGACGTGGACCATCCACGAAGAAAAGATGACCGACGTCAACATCGCGACCGAGTTACTGACGGATGCTTTTCAGGACCAGTTCGACACCGCCTTGCTGGTCTCCGCCGACAGCGACCTGGTGCCGCCGGTCGAGTCGATTCGGCGGCTGTTTCCCGCCAAGCGAGTCGTGGTGGCGTTTCCGCCCCAGCGATCATCGAAGGACTTGCTGAAGTCCGCGAGCGCCTGGCTGCGGATTCACGAGACGACTCTCAAAAAGAGCCAGCTTCCCGACCCGGTGATCTTGCCGAACGGTTTTTCGTTGTCTCGCCCGAAGGAATGGAAGTGAGTCCGAAGATGCCGCGACGCACACCAACACTGCGCTCGGCGAGGGTCGCACGACCCCGCCGCTTGGCTGGACCGAAGGGGGCGGCGTCGTGCTGGCGCGTCAGTCGGCTGGTGGGAACAGTCCGAAGAGTTGCTCGGCCTGTCGGATTCGCAGACGGCGTTCGTGATTGAGATGCAAGGCCAGAATCGTCGCGCGGCCAATGGGCGTCAAACCGAGTAGGCGGAACCCGTCCCAAGCGAAATGATCCGACCAAGCGTGTTCTCGCGGGTGGAACAGCGGCACGGGTTCGCCGGTATCGGGGGCCAGGACTTCCGTGCGATCTGATTTGTGAAAATTGCAACCGGGACAAGCCCAAGCCAAGTTGGACAATGTCGTGGAGCCACCTTGCACGGTCGGAACGATGTGCTCGACATGGAACGTCGCGCCTTGCAGTGATTGGTGCATCCGACAGTATTCACATCGTCCCGCCGCACGCTGTTCCACCTCAGCCACGATCAGCGTCCGACTCATACCGGTTGCTCTCCCAGCAGACGCAACGCGCGGGCACGCAACAGCGACAGCGACTCGCTCCATTCCACCAACGACGTCAATTGCTCACGCTCCGCAGCGGTCAGCGAGCCGTTGGTGTTCGCGTCCATCAACTCTTGAAGCCGACGATCCTCTTGGGGCGGCAATCGCAAATGAGCCACCGATTCGACAAGATCGACAGGAGCTTCGACGGTCGCGGACATGCTTCGCCTCTTGGTGGTGTGTTGGCGGGGAGTCTATCCAATGTTCGCGGGGTGGGGCCAACTGAATTGTCGGGACGGAAGGCTGCTCGAATGACTTCATCACCACCCATTAACGGAGGCCCGCGTCTTTCAAAAGTTGAACGGCCCATTCGGCGTCAGGGCCGGTTAGCGGGGGAGTTGGATCGCGCGTGTAATCCAAGTCTTCGTAGCCGCCGTTGACGTAGGTCATGTTGACCAGCGTTTGCAGATTGAGCCGCACGTCAGCGTCGCTAGGCCGGAGTGGAATCCGAATGCTTGGCAGCGGCAACCGCAGCGACACCGGATAAACCTCCGCCTTGGTCGGTTGCCGCGCGTTGACCACGCAAATCCGATACGGCTCGCGGTGCGATTTCGGAACGGATTGCAGAGGGAACGACAGCCCCCAAGGACCGCCTCGCAACAGATCGATCTCCACCAAATGGACGCCTCCCTCCAGCATCTGTTGTTGTTTGCGAAGGTACTGCTGGCGTCCGTGACTCTTGTTGGTCGGGCTTAGGAATTCGATGGAGGTCACGATCCGATGTCCCGTCCGTGTATCGACAATTTGCACGGAACGGCCAGTTTCCGGTTCGATTTCACGAGTCACGATCAACGGCTCTGTGAATGCTTCCGTTGTACTGGCGACCGCCGTGGCGACTCCTCCGGACTCAAACGAACCCGGACGCTCCAGCACTCGCACATCGGGTGAATAACGGCTTTCCTCACGCGCATCGAAGTCGTCCTCGACCGTCACATACTCTTCCACGCGCGCTCGTAATCCGGCCGGCAGGCTCGGCTGCAACAGGTCCGAAGCATAAGTCGTCAACCGAGTATGCACGTCGCCCCAGGATTCTTCGAGCCACGGGTTCATTCCGGGAAATGGATTCGGTTTCATGAGTTCCTACTCCAGACAAGCGACGTTCGTCGTATTTCGCGGCGTCATCGTATCCTTGAGATCCGGGCCACGAAACAGCCCGAAGAGTTGCCCGCCGTCAGAGCCACAATCCGAGCAAGCCGAAAGAGGTCTTACTCGATTGCCACATTTTTCGATCCAACTCCAGGAAGCCTTAGATCGTGATTCGTGATTCAGGCAACTCCGCGCTGTTGATGGCTTCGAGAACATCGTTGGGCGAGCTGAAGAACAAATCACGCGGTTCGTTGCCGAAGAGGCTGTCGATCGCGTTGTCGTTTTGCAGCGTGCTGGCATTCAGCTTCGTCGCGCCGTTCAAGCCGCTGGAGGAGTTCGTTGTTAAATTCGCCACCCGAACTTCGTAGGTCTTCTTGTTATCGATGCTCGTCCACTCGGCGAAGATGGCCTTCCACGCCGGAGTGCTCAGGGACGGCGCGGCTGTCCCCACCACCACACTCAGGGAGGTCGTGCCGCCGATCAAGATGTCGTCGTCCTCCCCACCAAAGAGCGAGTCCGCTTCGGAGCCACCAATCAGGATGTCTCGTCCGAGTCCGCCGAAGATCGTGTCGGCATCGGCTTGGCCATCCAGAATGTCTTGATCCCTGCCGCCATTCAAAAAGTCCCTTCCCGCTCCACCGGACAATTGGTCTTTCCCATCGCCCCCGTCGAGCGAATCGGAGCCACTGCCTCCGAAGAGTTTGTCATCTCCGCCCAACCCGTTGAGCGTGACGGGAAGGGCAAACGCGGTGGCGGTCAGGACGTCGCTCTTGGTTGTGCCTTCGAGCGACGCCTCTTCAATGCTGTTGTTTAGCAACGCATCGTTGCCATTGCCGGTCAACGACGTGGCCGTGATGGTGAAGTTGAAACCCGTTTCAAAAATGCGATCGATTCCCGCGCCGCCATTGAACTGATCCTTGCCGCCCTCACCGGTCAGCGTGTCGGCCCCGTCGCCGCCCAACAGGAGATCATCGCTGGCCTGACCGTTTAACGAGTCATTGGCCGAGGTTCCCGTCAGGGTGTCTTTGCCGCCGCCCCCCAGCAGAGTGACGGCGCCGCGTGAGAATCCCGAGGCGTTGATCGTGTCGATGTTCGAACCGCCGGTGAGACTGGCTCTGTCGATACTCGACAATTCATCGCCGCCAAAACCGCTGAGAGAATTGTCGGTGAGCATGATCGTCGTCGCGGTCGTGGCCTTGTTGATTTCGATCAACAGATCGACTCCGTCGTCGCCACCGCGAATCGTGTCGGCTCCCAAACCACCCGTCAGAGAATCGTTTCCTCCTTGACCATCCAGGAGATCGCCGCCCCCCGCGCCGATCAGAGAACCGCCGCTTCCGCCGACCAGCGAGTCGTCCCCTCCGCCTCCCAACAGCGTGACGGAATAGGTCAACGCCCCTGCGTTGATGGTGTCACCGCCGCTGCTGCCCGTCAGAGAGGCGGCGTCAAATCCCGACAGCGTATCGATGACGGTGTTTCCCGCCGGCCCGATGACGAGCGTCGTTGCCGTGATCGTGACGATGCTGCTGACGCTGACGGCTTCGATCAACGTGTCCTTGATACCGGCGTCCGTTCCCGCCGTCAGCGTGTCCTTGCCGGGACCGCCGGTAATGGTGTCGCTTCCTTTGCCACCGACAATGGAATCCGCTCCGTTGCCTCCAATGAGCACATCGTTGCCATTGCCGCCCGTCAGTGTCGTGCTGCCACCAAACGGCGAAGCGTCGATTCGGGAACCGACGTTCGACGTTGTCAGTTTGACGTTCTCGATGGACTCCAAAGTATCCGATCCAAGTCCCATCAGACTCGACGGTGTCAACACAAAGTTGCTCGTCGCGTTGCTCAGCAAATCCGACTCAGTCACGGTGTCGATCTCACTGCCGCCGACGAGCATGTCATCGCCGCCGTTTCCGGTCAGCGAGTCGTCTCCGACGCCCCCGTCCAGGCGATCCGCGGAGCCGCCACCGACCAACGTGTCTTTGCCAAGCCCGCCGACCAGAGTCACATTGCCTGGGAAAAGATCGACGATGATCTTGTCCGCTCCGCTCGCGCCGACCAGCGACATCTCTTCAAACGCTTCGATCGAGTCGGTCCCGAACCCGGTGAGCATGTACTTGCCCGACGACACAAGTTTGAGCGACACATTGAGCGCAACCGTACCCGTCTGCGTCTCGACGAGCCGGTCACGACCACCACCACCTTTGAGCGAATCGTTGCCAATCCCACCGCTGATCTGTTCAAAGAAGCCGTCGAAGGCGAAGTCCGATCCCGTGATCGTGTCGTCCCCCGCGCCTCCGCTCAAAATGATCTGACGTAATTTCGGAAACGCGCTGCGGGTGAGTCCCGAAAGGTTGATGGTGTCTTTTCCCCCCGCCCCCGTGATCGTCAGCGAACTGACGAAGCTGAAATCCAAGTTGTTCGTGTTAGCGACGGTGACTTGATCGACTTGGATTTGTAGACCGGTCCCCGTGACTTGCAGACGGCCGTCCGTCGAGTTGACCGTGACCGAAATCGGATTACTTGCGGTCCCAGTGATGGCCAAGTCAAAGAGTTGATTCACAGTCAAATTGACGGTGGCAGGCAGACTGGGCAAACCAGCGCCCCCTGCGGTCGCATCGTCCGTCACGGTGAACGTGAAACTGTCTGGGCCAAAGTAGCCCGCCGTTGGCGTGTAGGTCACGGCCCCCGTCTCCGGATTGAACCCACTCAAGGTGCCGTGAAGCGGTGCAGACGCAATCGCACGGGTCAACGATTGATCCACCCCAGCATCGCTGTCGATTCCACCCAGAGTGAACGTGACCGCCACACTTTCGTCCGTCGTCACTTGCTGAGCAGTCGCGACGGGTCGGTCATTGTCGGGAGCGACCGTCAGCCGAACGGTGACAGGTAGGCTGGTCTTGGCCGCGCCGCCCGCCGTGCCGTCGTCCGTCACAGTGAACGTGAAACTGTCCAAGCCGTTGAATTCGGGACTCGGCGTGTAGATCAACGGTCCAGTCACCGTTCCTGTCGCTGGATTGAATCCGCTGAGCACTCCGTGAGTTGGCAGCGTCGCAATGCGGAACGTCAAAACTTGATCCACTTCGGGATCGCCATCCATTCCCGCCAAGGTGATCGGCTTCGCGATGTCCTCCACCGGCGAAACGTCCTGCGGAACTGCGATCGGATCGTCGTTGATCGCGGTGCTCGCCAGATTCACCGTGGCCAACTCCGAGCTAACCTGACCATCGAACACGCGGTAAGTGAACGAGTCGCTGCCGTTGTAATTGAGGTTGGACTTGTAGCTGAATGACCCATTGGGATTCAGTGTCAAAGTCCCATGCGAAACATTGGTGACCAAGCTCACCGTCAGCGAATCGCCATCCACGTCAAAGTCATTGAACAGCAAGCCGTCCGCGACCGAGACCCCTCGCAACACGTCTTCCGTGACCGAATAGGTGTCATTCATCGCGACCGGCGGATCGTTGCGAGAATCCACGGTCAGCGTGACTGTCACCGCGTCGCTGGGCAGCGCCGCATCTCCGGCAAGCGTGTCGTCGGTCACTCGGAAGGTGAAGCTGTCCGTCCCGTGATAGTCCTTGGCGGGTGTGTAAGTGACTCGCCCAGTGGTGGGATTCAACGTGCCCAAAGCTCCGTGAGTCGGCTGCGTGACGATCGTGAACGTCAGCGATTGAGTCACTTCCGGATCACGATCGGCACCGGTCAGCGTCACTTCTTTGGCGATGTCTTCGACGGCGCTGACCGACTGCGCATCCGCCACCGGCTTATCGTTACGCGGCGTGACCGTGATCGTGAAGGTTTGCGGAGCGCTGGTGTCCTGGCCGCCGTTGGCCGTTCCGCCGTTGTCGTGAATGCGAACCGTAATCGTTGCCATGCCGTTCGCATTGGCCGCTGGTGTGTACGTCAGCGTGCCACTCGCGGAGATTGCTGGCTGGACGCTGAAGAGCCCGATGTTGTCGTCGTTCGTCACCTGGAAATCGAGCACCTGAGCCGTTTCGTTTGCGCCGCCGGGGCTGATCGACGTGGCCCAACTCGTGAGCGTCCGAGCTCCGGCGTCTTCATCGACCACCTGACTCGGTCCCTTGGTGAAGCTGGGCGTTTGATTGAATGATTCGAGCGTGAAGTTGTTGCCCGACACAATGGCCGAGTCGGCGAGTCGAACCGTTGCGAATCCCGGTTGAAGCGTGTTTCTCAAGACGGAGACCCGTTCGCGGTCCTTGTCGGCGACGATCAAGTCGAGATCGCGGTCGCCATCAATGTCCATCGCGGCGATCGAGAACCGCAGAGCATTCGATGGCTCGTTGAACGCACCGGCGGATTCGGGCGTGGAAAAATTCAACTTGCCATCGGCACTCACGCCGTTATTTCGGAGCAAGCTGACATCGGGCGTGACCGTCTCGGCGGTGCTCGCCTGATGCGTGACGGCCAGATCGAGATCGCCGTCCCCTTCGAGGTCCACGGCCACAATCGCCGCTGGCCCAACATCCGCCGCGAACGATTGCGGGACCACGTTCGTAAAGAGGCCGTTCCCCGGATTGAGCCACACGGCCACCGAGTTCGTCAGGAACTTCGTGACCGCGAAGTCCGGTTTCCCGTCCCCGTTGAAATCGCCGGTCGCGATGCCAATCGGAGCATCGTTGACCGACACACGTTGAGCGATCGTGTAGCTGAACCTGTTGTTGCCCAGATCAATCCGGCTCAGGATCGCGACCTGCTGAGTATCGCTCAAAGTGACCAGCAATTCGGGACGGCTATCGCCGATCACGTCGGCTGCAACAATCGCCAGCGGGATGGCTGGCAGTGGCACGGAGACCGCCGTGAATGTCCCCGATCCGTCATTCGTCAGGATCGAGAGACTGCGGCCGAACTGGTTCGTCGTGACGAGATCCAAGCTGCCGTTCTTTTCCAGATCGATGGCGATGATCGCGCGAGGTCCGCCATCGACCATCACGGTGTCGATGCGCGGCGATTGCCCGTTCGTCGCGTTCAGGATCGAGCCGTTCGTATTGCGGATGATCGAGACATTCTGCGTGTAGGTGTTGGCGACCGCTAAATCGTCTCCGTCGTTCAGCCCATCGAAGTTGCCGGAGACCACCGCGAACGCACCAAAGCCGCGGTTGATTCCCGCTCCCACTCCGAGTTCCAGGTCCAAGGCTCCCGATCCGTAACCCGCCCCCGATTGCGGCAGGAACGTGACGTTGCTGGTGTCCTCGTTGGCGACCACGATGTCCGGCATCGAGTCCCCATTGAAATTGCCGAACGCCACCGCTTGCGGGCCGCCACCCGCCGCCAATTCCGTCTTTGCAAATTGACTGGTGAGCGGCGACGTGAGCCGTTTACCAGCGGTGCTTCTCGCGTCCACGCGGACTTGGTACGTCCCGGCTGGGAGGCTGAAGAACTGATATCGTCCGGCCTCATCCCCCGACGTCGCGGGATTGTCGCCTTCCGTGGTCGCGCGCCGTTCCGTCAGGTCGAGATGCCCGTCACCGTCGGTATCTTCCGTCGGATCGAGCCGCCCATTTCCGTTGCGATCTTCCGCCTCGTCGAGCCGCCCGTCGTTGTCGAGATCGACATACACAACGATCCCGGCCAGTCCTTCTCCCGGATCGCGGACGCGGTTCTTGAGCGTGTCCTCAAACACGAATCCCTCGATTTGAGAGTTGCCTAGCCCCCCTTCCGAAGTCGCAATGACACCAAAGTTGACGTTGTCTCGCGTTTGCCCCGCATCGAGCGTGAAGGTGCGCGGGACAGCATTCGTCGCCGGTGTCGTGATCGCGGTTCCTGGCGAAGTCACCAAGCCAATCGTGTAGTCGCGCAGCGATTTCAGATTCGAGAAGACATACGCGCCCAGCTCGTCGGTTCCATCGGTGGCGGAATCGAACACGCCGTTGTGATTGCGATCGACGAATCCGTCCGTGGCTGGATCGAACACACCGTTGTTGTTGAGGTCGATGAAAACATTCTGATGTGCTCGCCCGGTTTCATTCGCCTGTTGAATGCCATCGTCGTTGAGGTCATTGAACACGACCCCTCGAACCACTCCCGCCAGCGCGCGATTGCCGAAGTTGATCCCGGTCGCGACATCGCCCGGATTCAACATCACCGTGTGCCCGATGAGCGGCGCGCTCAACACGACGCTCGCGTTGTTCGAGTTCCCGTTGACGCTGACCAGATCGACGCCGTTGAGACCATCGAAATCCCCGACCGCCAGACTCGTCGGCGAGGCTCCGACACCCAGCGGCACGATGATTCGCGGAGCAAACAGCCGAGTCGCTCCGCCGACGCCGTCGGGATCGATTCCCACCTCAATTGCCGTCCCGATGTTGATCTGCGAGCCATGCACTTCGCCATCACCCGGCCCATCCGCGAGCCGCCGTGTCGGTTCTTCATTGCCGCTGAACGACAGATGGAATGTTTGCCGTCCGACCCCGGTCGCTCGGAACCTCACCGCTCCCAGCTTGCCGAACTGCGTCGCCGTCCCGACATCGGGAATGCTGGTTGTGCCGTGCAAGTTATCGACGAGTCCCGTCATTGGGACGAAGGGCAACGCTTCGGCGAGGGCGAACGCGCCCGTCGAATCGATCAGTTCCGCAGTCGAGTTGGCCGGATCGAAACGCAAATCGACCCCTGCCGACAGAATCCCTTGCGTCGCCTGTTCGGCCAACAGACTGCGCGGGAATTCCGAGCGGCCATCTACCAGCAAGTCGCGCAGCCAGACCTCCACAAAGAACACATCGTTCGGACGAACCGATGTCAGCGAAGTCGGCAGCGTCGGCAATGTCGCAGCCGGCGAACCGTCGGCATTCGTGGTGATCGCATTCGTCACGACCAGCGAGTATTCAAAACTGATCCGCGGAGTGACCGAGATCATGAACGTGTCTTCGGCAAACCGACCGGCCAGATCGGTCGCGCGGATCGTGACCATCGCAGGCGAGCGATCCTGATCCGCCGCATAAGTCCGATAGGTCAGCGACAGATCGTGACCGTTGAGCAGTTGAGTCGTCACCAGACTGCTGTTCGAGTTCTGTTGAACGCTGAAGGTCAGCGAGTCCCCCGCGTCCACATCGTCAAAGATCGCTCGTAAGTCGATCAGTTCCGGCGCATCCGCATCGCGCCGCGAACGGTCATCGAGTCCCGATCCCACCAGCCGCGGCGCTTCATTCAGATCGTTGACGTTGATCGTCAACATGGCCGAGCGATTCAGCCCGGCCGCATCGACCGCTCGCAGAGTCAGCGAGTAACTCGATCGCTGCTCGAAGTCGAGCGGCGTGTTGAGCCGCAGTTCGCCCGACTGAGAGTCGAACGTGAACGCGCCGGTATCGCCCCCAATGACCGAGACGCTCGTCAGGTTGGCATCCGGGTCAGAGAACACGACCTGTCCGATGAGTGCATTCAGCGGCGTGTTCTCATCAATGAAGAACGTCTGCGGCGCAAGGTTCGGCCGGCGATTGAGCGGCAGCTCAAACGCTCCGATGTCGGCGGTCGCTCCGTTTTGATTGTCGCCATCCGCGATGCGCGGCAGACCGCGCTGGTCAGTGGCGGGAGCAGCGCTGTTCGATCCCGCATCAATCGCCGGGCTGAAACTCAACGCGTCGCCGACTTGATTGACCAGCAGAGCAAACGTCTTCGTCGGCCCCCCGTTGTTGGCGAACGAACCGAGCATCAGTTGCGCGGCCGACACACCGACGATGTCGCCGTTCAAGCTCGCTGTGAAGCCGGACGTCGCCCCCGGATTTCCAATCAGATTGTTGCCGTCCGAAAGGAACGTATTTGTCGCTCCGTTGATGTCCGGGTTGCCGGTGACGTCGGTGTTCCGCGCGATCAGCGAGTTCTTCACATGGGCCGTGCTGCCGAGCAACGTGATCCCGCCCCCCGCTCGGCCGGCGATGTTGTCCGCGATCGTCACATGATTGAGCGTCAGAGTTCCCGCCTGACTGTGAATCGCCCCGCCGTCGGTCGCCGCCTCGTTCGCCGAGAACGTCGAGTTCGTGATCGTTGCCGCACCGCGCGAAGCCACCGCGCCGCCGAGCCGGTTGTTCGGGCCACCCGCGCCGATCGCCCGATTCTCATCGAACGAACTGCCGGTGATCGTGAGGTTCGTCCCGGTGAACCCAAACACCGCTCCGCCGTTCGCCCGCGCGGTTGTCGCCGAGCCGCTGGTCTCAGCGCGATTTTGCGAGAACGAGCTGGTTGTGATCGTCCCCGTCGAGTTCGTGTCGAGGTAAATCGCGCCGCCGAACGTCTGCCCGTTCGTGACCGCGAAGACGACTTGATTCCCCGTGAACGTCGAGTTGGTCACCGTCAACCCGCCGTTGACGTAGATCGCTCCGCCCGCCGCCACCGCCCGATTGTTGGCAAACGTGCTGTCGCTGACGTTGATCGACACGCCAGTCCCGCTTGTCGCGATCGCGCCACCAATCGCAGTCGAGGCATTGGCCACGTTGTCCGAGATGACCGAATTCTGAATCGTCAGACTCGTCCCCGATCGCGACAGGATGGCACCGCCACTCGCGGCCGTGCTCGTCAGAATCTGACTGTTGGTCAGGATCACCGTCCCCGCGTTGTCGATCGCTCCGCCACTGACACCGCTGCCGGGGCTGCCGTTGCGCAACGTGATCCCGACCAGTTCGAGCGTCGCCCCCGCCTTCACATCAAACAGCCGATCGAGATTCGCCGCATCAATGATCGTCGGGTTGTCGATCGTGCCCGTGCCGCGAATTCGCAGATAGCCGCTCGTCACATCGAGATCGCCTGTCGCCGCCGCATCCTCTGACCGAGTCCCCAACGAAAACGTGTACGTTCCGCCCGGCAGCACAATCTCGTTGTCGCCGACGACTTGATTCGCCGTCATGACTGCCGCTCGCAACGTGATCTCGTTCGCCACGTCCGTGTTGACCGCGCCGTCGCCGGCCGTAACGTCGATCTTGTCCAACGTGCTGGTGACGATCAGGTTGATGTCATCGTCGAGAATCGTGACGGTGGCTTGCCCGTCCGCGATCGTGACATTGAGCGGATCGGCCAGCGTGACTGTCAGCGTTTCATCCGCTTCGTCGGTGAAGTCTGACACCGGATTGACGATCGCGTTCGCCGTCGTCGTCCCTGGTGCAAAGCCGACGAGTACGGCCGACGGAGGCACCAAGAAATCGACACCCGCCGTCGCCGTGCCTGCCGCGATCGTGAACGTCACCGAAATCGGCTTCTCGCTGCGAGCCGACAACGTCACGGGGACCAGCACCGCATTCGGCCCGCGATCCCCCTCGCCGACCTGCACGTCGCCGATCGACACCGTCGGCGGAGCGTCATTGTCGAGGATGACGCCCGTCACGATCGCATTCTCCGGCGGCAGGGCGTTCGTCACATTCGAAAGAGTGACGATCACCGTCTCATCGAATTCGTCCGTCGTGTCGGCCGGGACGGCATAGCTCCAAGTCACGCTCGTCTGTCCGGCGGGAATCAAGATCGTCCGCTGCTCGACGCTTCGCTCGATGACATCGACTCCCGCAGTCGCCGCTCCGCCGGTGATCGTTGCCAAGAACGTGACATCCACACCGGCCGGCGCGGACAACTCCGCTCGGAATGTCAGGTTCGCCGAACTGGAATCCCCTTCCGTGACCTCGGCGACCGAAGCCGCGCTCACGGTCAGATCCACAACGCTCAGCGTGACGATCTCGCCAAGGTTCCCGGAGAGAACAACCTCGCCCGCGCGAACCGTGACCGTCGAACCATCCTGCGGCGTGGTCAACGTGACGCCGTTCGGGACCACTGAGGCAACGGTGTAGTTGCCGGGAATCAACTGTCGGAATTCATAGCTGCCCGTTTCGTTGACGCTGGCCGTGGCCGAGTCATCCGTCCGCGTGAGTGTCGTCGGCTCGTTCGTATCCAACTGCTGGTTGTGATTCAGATCGAGATACACGCGGCGATTGGCCACGCCCACTTCGGGAGTGACGCCCGGCAGCGCGGCGTCGGATTGCAGGACGATGTTGTCGAACGACTGTGTCGCCGAGTTGTCATACAGAGCGACTCGGCCACTGGCGAACGCGGTGGTCGTGAGCGTCGTCGCGGGAGTCGTACTGCCGTTCACGAACGCGGTGTAAGTGTTGCCGCTAACGACCACCTTGAAGTGCGGATCATCGACCCCCGGCGTCCAAAGTCCGTTCGCCGAACGATTCATGTCGATTGAAAAGACTCCGTCCTGAACGATTTGCCAAAACAGAGTGCTCTCGGTCCCCGCTCCGCCATTCGGATCGGCCATCACCAGGATGACGCCGTTCTCCGGCCCGTTGCTGCGGAGCCAGACACCCGCATTGGCCGCGTCGCGCGCATCAAACTCCAACGTGAAGTCGGTCAGCTCAAACGGCAGCGACGTGTAAGTCGGCGGAATGTTGTCTGGCTCGGTGGCGTTGTAGGTGCCGTTGGTAACAGTCCAATTGCCGCGTTCGTTCGCCCACAACGGAGAGGGCGCGGTGTCAAACCGATCGACAAACGGCCGCGCGGCCGTCGGGAACGGATCGCGGATGCCGTCTTGATCAACGTCGTAAAACACCGATCCCTGAATCTCACCGAAGTACCGTTCGACCGCGCCGATATCCACGATCGCCACGCCATCAAAATTCCCATCCTGCGGCCGAGACGTTCCGACCTGATCGGTCGCCGGTGCGCCGCTGTTGTCCCCCGCATCAATCAACGGACTCCCCGGCAACGGCAACATCGTCAGCGTCGGCCCGCCGTTGTCCGCCAATGGACCGAGCTTCGCATCGAGCGAACTCACCGTGTTCCCGACCAAATCACCATTCACGCCATTCGTGAAGCCGCTCGCACCACCAAGCACACCGATCAGGTTGTGGCCTTGCGAAACAAAGCTATTCGCCGCGAGGTCTGAAGTGGCTGACGTGCTTGCAGAATTGTCCGCGACCACCGTGTTCACGATCTGCGTGAAGCCCGGCCCAGCCAGCCCGCCACCGACGCCGGCCGTCGAATTGCCGCTCACCGTGACGTTTCGCAATCGGACTGCTCCGCCAGCCGCTCGAAGCCCGCCGCCGGAGATCACAGCGCTGTTTCCGCTGACGGTTGTATTGACGAACTGGACCGTCCCGCTGACGTTCTCACCCCGATCAACATTGTGTAACCCACCCCCGTGACGGCCAGCGACATTGCCATCGAGCAAGCTGTCCTCCAACAACAACACAGGGTCGAGGTCATTGCTGCCGACTTCGACAACGACGCCTCCACCATCGAATGCAGCCTCGTTCTGCGAAATTCGTGTGCGAACCACTTCTGTCCGGAGTCCATCCACAACGACGCCACCACCGCCGCCGGTGCTCGAATTGTGATGGAACCACGAATCTTCGATACGCACCGTCTCGCTCGTAGAGGTATCGGGATTGTTGAAATACGCGCCTCCACCGGCTCCTATCCCGCGCGTCGCGTTGTGGGAAATCTCCACATCGGTCAACCGTCCTCCGGCATTCGAAATCATCAGTCCGCCACCGTAGTGACTGGCGGAATTTT
Organism: Planctomycetaceae bacterium; assembly: GCA_046156195.1. Taxonomy (GTDB): domain Bacteria; phylum Planctomycetota; class Planctomycetia; order Planctomycetales; family Planctomycetaceae; genus SXKJ01. The sequence continues at coordinate 16,930 of JBJXEX010000444.1, forward strand.
CGGTGATCTCAACTCGCGAAAATTCGATTTCCGCGTTTGCATTCACACCTCCCCCATAGGCAGAAACGTCGTTGACATCGACCCCATTCGTCCGGCCGCCACGAATCGTGAGGTCTTCAATCCTTGTAGTCGTGGCACCGCTAATGACTTCGAGCACGCGATCCAGGCCATTGCCGTCGATGATCGTCAACCCGCGTCCTGCCCCAACGATCGTGACCGGAGCCGTGATGTCGAGATCGCCGGTCGCTCCGCCATTCTCGGCCGCACCCGCGATCGTGAGCAAATACGTCCCCGCCGGGATCACGATCGTCTGCACGCCGCTGCGAGCATTCGACTCCATGATCGCCGCGCGCAGCGTCGCTCGCCCCAGAGCATCCGCCACGACACCATCCCCAGGATTCACATCAACGCCGTCCGCCGTGCTATCGACGAACAGCAGATTCGCCCCAACCTCAAACGCCCCGATATCGGAAGCCGCCCCTTGCGGACGAGGAACGCCCCGTTGATCGCGTAGCACAGGCGGTTCGCCTGTGACATCTCCCGCATCAATCGCCGGACTCCCCGCCAACAGTGCCAGCGTCTGAGTCAGCCCCCCGTTATCCGCCAACGGCCCGAGCTTCGGATCGATCCGACTGACACCCTGGCCGACGAGATCGCCATTCACGCCGTTCGTGAATCCCGTTGCGGAACCGACCTCACCAATCAGGTTGTGTCCTTCAGAAACGAACGCGCCTTGGACATCCAGTTCCGGATTGAGGGAGAGGTTCAATGTTCCCGCGACGATCGTGTTTCGCACGACGAACGTCCCACCCTCGTTCTTCAGAACGGCAATGGGAGCCGCGCCATTGGACCCGGTGTTGTTGTTCGCCACCGTGCTGTGCGACAACGTCACCCGACCGCCCGCACGAGCCACAATCGCGCGCGAAGTCAGCTCCGAAAACGTGCTGTTCGTGACCGACAACACGCCGCCATCTCTGACGTTCACAGCGTTGTCGCCGTTCGCGCCGGTGAATGTGGAGGACTCGATCGTGGCGCTGTGATCGAAATCGCTTTCGACGTAGATCGCCCCGCCATCGCTGGAGGCTCGGTTGCTGACAAAGCTCGATTGCCGCACCGTCAAGTGGCTGGCTGCCCCGACTTCAATCGCACCGCCGAGATTCGCCGAGTTGTTCTCAAACCGAGCGCCAAAGATCGTCGCCGACGCGCCGCTGCCCAGGACTGAGATCGCGCCGCCACCACCTTCGCCGCCCAACTCCGCTTGATTGCCGGAGAACAGTGTGCCGCCGATCGCATCCTGCGCGACATCCAACTGCGAGCCGGCGTTCAACGAAATGGCACCACCTCGCTTCGATGATTGGTTGCCGACGAAGCTCCCGCCCCGCACCGCAATTGAGCCGGAGAAGGCGTTGATCGCGCCACCGTCGCTCGAAGCGTCGTTGTTGACAAAGTGGGTGGAGGTCAGCGTCACCTTCCCGCCGCCCTCGAATTTCAGAGCGCCACCAATCGCGGCGAAATTTGAGTCAAACACCGTGTTGGTGATAGTCGCCTCGTCACCGAGGACGCTTTCGCCACGGAAGGCCACAGCGCCACCACCGCGACTAAACTGGTCTGTCGGATTATCGAAATCGAGCGTGTGATTCGACTCGAAGCGACTGTCCGAGATCTGCAATGACGATCCCACCGTGATGATGGCCCCCCCCATGACGGTCGCGCGAAAGACACTGGGACCAAGGGCTGAGTTATTTAGGAACGTCGTCCGGGTCACGGTCAGCGGACTATTCGGTCCACTGTAGATCGCGCCGCCGCTGCCATCCGATTGGTTCGACTGAAAGACGGAATCCACGACGGTCAATAACCCAAAGTTACGAATCGCGCCGCCGCCAACCACATAGTCCGCCGCACCGACTTCGTTCGTCCCCGTCTGCCGACCTCCCTGAATCGTCAACCCGCTGAATCGCACTTGGTTGCGAGAAATGACATCAAACACGCGGTCGAGTTGATTGCCATCCACAATCGTCGTCGCCGCACTCGCTCCCACGATGGTCAGCGAGCCGGTGATATCGAGGTCGCCCGTCGAGGCCACGTCTTCGCCCGCGCCAGCGCGAGTCAACAGGTACGTTCCCGTCGGCAGATAGATCGCGTCCGCACCAGCGAGTGCATTGGCCTCTTGAATCGCCGCGCGGAGCGAAGTCATCCCGCTGGCATCGCGAGCGAACCCGTCCCCCAGATTCGCATCGACCGTGTCGAGTGTCGTGTTGACGAAGAAGTACCGCTCGACCGCGCCGATGTCCGACTGAGCGATCCCATCGCCGTTGTTATCCACGAACCGAGGCCCGCCCCGCTGATCGCGTAGCACAGGCGGCTCGCCTGAGACCGACCCCGCATCAATCAACGGACTCCCCAACAACGGCGCGTGCGTCAGCGTCGGCCCACCGTTATCCGCCAACGCTCCGAGCTTGGCATCAATCGGACTGGCCAACGTGCCGACCAAGTCGCCGTTGACGCCGTTGGAAAATCCCGTCCCTGTTCCGGCATTGCTGATGAGGTTGTTCCCGAGCGAGATGAAGATCCCGGCGATGTCGGACACGGTGCTGCCGCCTTGATTGACCGAGCCGGCGACGAGACTGTTCTTCAACGTGACCGTGCCGCCAGCCTGCGTGATGACGCCAAACGCGGCATTCGCTTGCCCGTTCGTGATGATGTTGTTCGCCACCGTCGTGTGATTGAGCAGCAGCGATCCGCCCGTGACGCGCACCACGCCTTCGCCGCCGCTGCCCGCGCCCGTTGTGTTCCCCGAGATCGTGCTGTTCCGAATCTCGACTTCACCGGTCTGCACGTTGATCGTGTCGAACCCCGACGAGAATCCCGAAAACGTCGAGGAGTCGATCAACAATCGACTGCTGAAATTGGGCGTATAAATCGCGCGGCTGCCGGAGACGTTATTCCCGAGGAACGTGGTCTCGCTGATCGTCACGGGCGAACTGAGTACCAAACGGATGTCGTAACCCGCGACCGTCCCGGTGTGCTCGAACCGCGCCCCACGAATGGTGATCGACCCCTGAGTGGATCCGTCGCCCAGAATCAGCGTGTTGCCCAACATATCGCCGTTGATGTTGCCATTGCCCCGAAAGAGTGTGCCGGTCGCACCGTCCGGCTCAATCGTCAACGGCTCTTCGACCTGGAGTGCCGCACCGTTGCCATCGGTGCTATTGGCTCGGTTGCCCTCGAACCGACCGCCGCGAATGGTCATGGTCCCATGCACGGCCCGGATCGCTCCACCGGATCCAGCCGTCGAGACGTTGTTCTCAAAGACCGTTCGCACCAACGTGGCATTCACCCCCGAGAAGATCGCCGCCCCGTAAAGCGGTGCCGTGTTCCCGACGAACGTCGTGTCGCTGATCGCGGCGGTGGAGCCGCCGACTGACATCGCACCACCGAAGGAGTTCGCTCCCGTCGTTTGGTTGTTCTCAAAGCGACTGCCCGACCCGATGGTCAACGGGGTCTGGTTCGCAAAGATCGCACCACCACCTCGCTCGGCACCGGTGGCGGTGCCGGTCACCGAATTGCTGGTGAACTGCGAGTTGTTGATGGTGAGCGAACCGCCGGCCGACGAGTAAATCGCGCCGCCACTGCCTTCCGCCGTGTTCGCCGTGAACACTGCGTTCGACAGCGTGAGGTTGCCTGCATTCAGAATCGCACCGCCCCCGACAAACGCCACCGCCACGGCATCCACTGTCAGCCCCACCTGCTTGCCGTTGCGAACCGTCAGATCAGACAACGTGACATTGAGGCCGCTCGAGATTTGGAACACGCGGTCCAGTTGATTGCCGTCGATAATCGTCACCCCCGAGCCGTCACCCGCGATGATCAAATCGCCGGTGACATCCAAGTCTCCTGTCGCGGCCGCGTCCTCACCGGTCCCGGACAGACTGAGCGTGTACGTTCCCGCCGATAGAAGAATCACCGCCGGTCCTGCCAGCGCGTTGGCTTCCATGATCGCCGCTCGCAGCGTGGTTCGTCCTTGAGCATCCACCGCGACACCGTTACCCGGATTGGCGTCAACCGTGTCCAGCGTGCTGTTGACGAAGAACACCGTCCCCGCCTCGAACGCCCCAATATCCGGTGCCGCGCCAATCGGCCGAGGCACACCGCGCTGATCGCGTAGCACAGGCGGCTCGCCTGTGACCGACCCCGCATCAATCGCCGGACTCCCCGCCAACAGCGACTGCGTCAGAGTTGGTCCGCCATTACCCGCCAGCGGGCCTAGCTTCGCGTCGATGGGATTCACTGACGATCCGACTTGATCGCCGTTGGTGCCGTCTGCAAACCCCGTTGCCCCACTGCCGTTGCCAATCAGGTTGTGCCCGCCGGACGTGACCGCTCCCGAAACATCCGGGCTTGTCGAACGCGTAGTGTTCCCGGCGACGATGCTGTTGGTGAGCAGCAGCGTCCCGGTTCCCTCGACCGCAATTCCCCCCGAACGATTGCCGGTGTTGCCCGTGATCGTCGCGTGGGTCAACGAGGCCGATCCCGCTTGCACCAAGAGTCCGCCGCCATTTCCCAGCGTTGTGCCTGGGTCTGTCACGTTTCCGGAAATCGTGATGTTGGTCGCACGCAATGTCCCCGCATTCAAAATCCCGGCACCACCAACCGATTGCGTGAAAGCGAATCGGGGACCGGTGGTGTTATTGGAAAACGTGCTTTGCGACACATCCGCCGTAATCAGGCCGTCAACGATCAAGCCGCCTCCGCCGAGAAAACCGAAGTTGCCATCAAACGTCGAATGACTGACGACGAGACTCCTCGCGGAGTTGCCAGTGGCGAAGAGGCCACCTCCGCTGGCTCGACCGGAGTTTTGCGAAATCCGCGAGTCCGCGACGATCACGTCTCCTTGGGAAAGAATTCCACCGCCGTTGCCAATGAAGCCTTCCGTGGTTGAGTTTCCAACGACCTGGCTGCCACGAATCTCCAACGGTGTACCTGGGGTGGTAAATACCCCGCCACCCGAAGCGTGCGAGCGATTGCCGCGAATCTCACTCTCAATGATCTTCAAGGGGCCGCTGGAATAGATTCCGCCGCCATTGGCACCACCATTGTTTCCGCCACCGCGAATCGTCACTTGGTTATCGCGCACGGTGACGCCGCGAAGAGTCAGATCGCCTGCGTTGAGAATTCCACCCCCGTTTTGAAAACCATCGTCGTGAAACCCACCGCTGACAGTCAGGCTCGTCAGACTCACCACAGCGGGTGCTGAGACTTGGAAGACTCGATTCGACGATGTCCCGCCCGGACTGGGCCGAGCGTCGATGATCGTCTGCTCGGAACCTGCCCCGACAATGGACAAACTCGTGATGAGGTCGAAGTCGCCCGAGTCGGCTCCCGTCAATCGAGTGATTCGATACGTCCCGCTTGGCACGGAGATGACGTCGTGCCCCGCCAGCGCATTGGCTTCCATGATCGCCGCTCGCAGCGAGGTCATCCCGTTCGCATCCGCCGCGAGGCCGTCGCCGGGATTCGCGTCCGCCGTATCCGCGGTCGTGTTGACGAAGAACGCGAACTCGACCACTCCGATGTCTGTCGTCGCGAGGCCGTCGCCGTTGGCGTCGAGACTGCGGGTGGCTCCGCGTTGATCCGTCACAGGCGAGCCGCCTGTGCTACGGCCGGCGTCAATCAACGGACTGCCGCGCAACGGCGAGTGCGTCAGCGTCGAGCCGCCGTTGTTCTGCAACGCGCCCAGCATCGGGTTGAGCGGCGATCCGCTCGTCCCGGTGCGATCGGTCGGTTGCGTGAAGCCGGTGGCGGTCGTCACGCGACCCACAAAATTCCCGCCCAGCGACGTGAACGCACCAAGCACGTCCGGGCGGCTGTTGAGCGTTCCGGTGATCACGGTATTTGTGACATTGGCCGTGCCGCCATTGATTTGTACGCCTCCGGCCAACGATGAACTGCCGCTGCCGTTCGCGTGGATTGTGACGTTCGTCAAGTTCAGAGTGCCGTTGTCCTGGCGGATGGCTCCCACGCCGCTCGTTGATGTGTTTCCGGAGAACGAGCTGTTGGTCACCGAGACCAACCCGCTGTTCTCGTTCAACAAGCCGCCGACCCCCGTGTTGGCGGAGTTGCCGCTGATCGTGCTGGCGACGATCGTGAGTTGCGCGTTTGCCGAATTGAAGAGGCCGCCAGCTCCCGGAGCGAAGTTGTTCGCGATCGTGGACTCCGTGAGGGTCAGCACTCCATTTTCCAAATTGGCAAGTCCGCCACCACTGCCGGTGCCGAACACCACCGCGTTGTCGATGATGCGGCTGCGACTGATCGTCACGGTGCCGCTGGAATTGCCAATCGCTGCACCCGCAGTGTCGGACGAATTATTGGAGAACGTCGCTCCGACAATCGTGAGCGTGGCCTGGATCCCATTGAAAATCGCCCCGCCGGGGCTGGCCGCGAAGTTCTCGGTGAACAGGCCGCCGGTCACGTTGAGCGTGGCACTGGTCGAATTATTGATCGCTCCGCCAGAACTCATGACTGATTGATTGAATTCAAACGTCGTGTCGCTGATCGTGGCGGTGGCCCCGATGGAATTGTGCAGAGCGCCACCGGTCTCCAACGCCGAGTTGTTGGTGAAGCGCGAACTGCTGATGGCCAGCGTTCCGAGATTGGAGATCGCGCCGCCCTGCGCTCCACTCGAAATGACCTGATTGTCCTCGAACGTGACGCCCACAAGTTCCAGCGTGCCCTCATTCAGCAGGCCCCCACCATCCGAGCCGTCCGTGAGCGCGCCATTGCGAACCGTGACCCCTTCCAGCCGTAGTCGCTTGCCGTCCAGAACCTGAAACACACGGTCAAGCTGCGCGGCGTCGATGAATGTTGTCGAGGCTCCGGCCCCGATGATCGTCAGGTCGTCCGTGATATCGAGATCGCCCGACGCCGCCGCCTCTTCGCCCGTCGTGCCCAACGTGAAGGTGTAGGTGCCGGCCGACAACACGATCGTTTGTTCGCCAGCGCGAGCGTTGGCATCTTGGATCGCGGCACGGAGCGTTCGCAGATCACCATTCGCGACCCCGAAGCCATCGCCAAGGTTGTTGTCAACGGCGTCCGCCGTGCTGGTCACCAAGTATTGCGCGGTCGCGTTCAAGCGGCTGCCGCTGTAACCGAATGCGAAGGTGACACCCGCCGGAGCCTCTTGCACGATGCTGTCGAAATCCCCCTCGCGTGTGGGAGCTTGCAAGAGTTCAAACACCGTTCCCGCCGGAGCGACCAGATCGTCGTCCGCTGCGGGGCCTTCGTTGAGTCCAGAAATCGAGAGTGTTCCATCCAGCCGGGCCGTGCTGCTCACCAGCAGTCTCGGAAAACTGCTGGCTCCGGAAATCAAACGCAGCGTCCCCGTCTCCGCCTGAACGTAGTCCCCCAGGACGTTGAGATCGCCGTCCAAGTCCACAACCCCGTCGCTCCGGATCGACCCCTGGAGAGTGCCACCGATGCGAAGGGTGGCTCCCGGTCCGACGGTGAAAAATGTCGTGACCACCCCGTCATGCGCCAGAACCGTTGCTCCACCGATGATGAAGGTAATTTCGGGGTTGAGCCGCACGGTCGCTCCCGAAGTGGCATTCAAGGAGGGCTGTGAACCGTCGGCGGCTCGGTGCAGTTCGTCGGTGTCGGTCAGCAACACTTGAGTTCCAGAACCCGATGCCAGCACGGTGACGTCGCCCGTCAGCTTTTCCACTTGCGAAAGATCGAGCGTCGCCCCGCCGGAGACGATGGCACTGATCTGACCGCTGCCGTTGACGGTCAGGAATTGCACGCCGGAGAGATCAAGCCGTGTTCCGGTGCCGCTGACGGTCCAGCTCGAACCCTGTCCATTCGATGTCGTCAATGACGTCGCCGACGACAGGTCCAGCAACGAGTTGGTTCCGCTGACGTTCAACCTCACGTTGTTCAACGACGCCAACTGCGGCAGTTCGAGTTGCGTGCTGGTGCCGTCGATTTCGATGACTCCACCGTCCAGCGATTGCAGCACCGGCAAGTTCAAAACGCCGCCGTTGAACGCTTGCAGTTCGATAATTCCGGTCACGGAGGTGAGCAGCGGCGCGTTGATCGTGCCCGCATTGGTCGAGAGCGAAAAGAACGCGGAATTGCTCGGTGCGATCGTTACCAAATCCGGCAGCGTGACCACGGAGCCGGCATCCGTCGCTGCGATGCGGTTCAGTACATCGCTGGTGGTCGCGACCGTCAAGCCGGCGAACGTCGCCTTGCCACCGCTGGTGGCTGTGAGCAGCCCCTGCACCGAGTTGTCCGTTTGGCTGACCACAAGATCGGCGCTGGCTCCCGCCGCGTAGATCTCCCCGCCACCGCGCACCGCGACCGACTCGAACAAGCGACCGCGATTCGTCACGAACAGCGAGCCTTGATTCACCGTCAGCGCTTCTTCGCTCTGAATCTGCCGCACGGGAACGACCGCATTTCCCAGCGTGATCGTCGCGCTGCTGGCAACGTCGATATAAACATCGCTGCTGACGGTCGGGAGCGCATCATTGCTCCAGTTGGCGGCCTGCAACCAACTCGTACCGTCGCCGCCGCCATCGAAGAACGTCGAGGTCAGCATGATCGCCAGCGTGTCCGTCGCCGTGCTGAAGGCGGTGTTGAGTCCGTTGACTCGGACATCGAAGGTTTCGCCGATCGAGCCATCACGTTGATCCCACGCGCGGAACGTCAGCGCGTTGTTGATCGTGCCGGTGACTCCGCCGTTGGGACGGAAGCGAACTCGCGTGACGGCATCCGCCGGCAGCAGCAATGCGTTCGCATCACCCAACCCCGCGACCGCCGTGATGTCGGTCCAACTCGCGGCATCATCGAGACTGAACTGCCACGTCCCCTGCGACGTGTTCAGCGCCGTGACCGCGATGCCTTGAAGTGCTCCGGCATCCGTATCGCTTTGCCCGCCAACCAGGCGGCTCACCAACACGCCGCGATCCTGAGTGACTGACGCTCCCAGCGGCAGTAGCGCGGAGACATCCGTGTTCGCCAGAACCGGCGCGGTGTTCTGGAAGAAGTTGCCAAACTTTAGGAACCCAGCGGAATTGGCATCGACAGACGCAAGTTGCGAAGTGGTTGCTGCCAAGCTTTCCAGCAGCCAACTTCCACTCGTCAGATCCAGATCTCCGTCTGAATCCAAGTCTGCTGCCAGCAATGCTCGTGGAGTGGCCGCAGAGTACAACCCAGTTCCAGCGAAGGTTCCACCTTCACTCTGCACAATGATGGTCAACGCATTGCCGGTGAATGACGACACCGCCAAATCCGTCCGGCCATTGCCATCGAGGTCTGTCGCCACAATCTGCCAAGGATCGCGCGGCGTGCCGACAGGATCCTGAGATTCGACAAAAGTTCCCGTTCCAGAATTCCTCAGGATTCGTACGCCGCCGACGATTTCGGCGAGTGGATAGGAGACCGCAAGGTCGAGATCGCCGTCATGATCCAAATCGGCAAGCGCGGGATAACGGCCTGCGCCCAAGCGTTGCGGAGTCCCGAACGCTCCGCCGCCGAGATTGAGTTGCAGCACAAGTTGTCCGAGGCTGGCTGTTCCGTAAATCAGATCGGGCCGCTGATCGCCATTCACATCACCTGTCGCGACGATCGCCGGTGCCTGATCCGCATTGATCATTCGCAGTGTGCCGAGCGTGCCGTTTCCAGGATTTGGCAGGATGAGGATCTGGTTCTGTTCGGGCGGACCGACAGTGACCACATCCAACGTGCCATTACCATCGACGTCGGCTAATGACAGACCGAAGCCGGCTCCAATTCCAATGGCATACGAGACTGGTGCCTGAAACTGGCCGCTGCCGTTATTGAGATTCAGCAAGACCGTAATCTGGCTGCTGGACTGAGCGCCATCGGGCGTTCGCGACGCAACCACCAAGTCGGCGGCACCATCGCCATTCAAATCACCTGCCACAGCGAACTCCGCCGTAGCCGGCAATCCGGAGATGGTCGTCGTCGTGAATTGTGCGTCTCCGTTGTTGATGAGCCGTTTCACTTCCGAGCCGGACGGGATCAGCACATCAACATCTCCGTCCCGGTCGAAGTCTGCCGCAGCAATGGCATAGGCCGACGCAGACTGGCCAGGTGTCAGGCCAGTGGAGACTGCTTCAAGAAATTCGGGGAAGCGCGGAGACGTCTGCTGCCAACCCGCCTGAGGAACTTCGCGGAAGAGATAAAAGCCTGGTTCGATGCCGTGGATCGAAAATGTTCCCGTTTCATCAGTCTCCAACGTGGTGGGATCGTCGGAATGTGTCACCGCATTCGGCTCACCAGCATCAAGCTTTCCGTTTTGATTGATGTCGGCATAGATCGTCCAACCGGCAAGTCCCGGTTCGGTGCCATTGAGATCACGCACGCCGTCGCGATCGCGGTCGTGGAACTTCAGGCCGCGGATCGTGGCCAAAAACACTTCGACCGCTCCGATGTCGGTCACGTTGGTGGTGTTGGCGTCCCCATCTTTGGGCCGAGCGAACCCGCGTTGATCGACTGTCGGTGCTCCGGTGTTCGTGCCTCCGTCGATCGCCGCGCTGCCGGACAGTGGAGCGAGTGTCTTCGTCCGGCCGCCGTTGTCCGACAGCGAGCCAAGCTGCGGGTTGATCGGCACACCACTCGTGCCGACAAGATCCCCGTTGACTCCGTGAGTGACGCCGGTGGCGAGGCTGTTGACGCCGATCAGGTTGTGGCCGTTCGAGGTGAACGCACCGCGCAGGTCGGAGCGATCGTTCGTGCCGCCGGCCGAGTGCGAGCCGCTGACGATCGTATTCAGCAGCGTGACCGTGCCGCTGACTTGAGTCACGCCGCCCGCGTCACTCGCGTTGGCCGTTTGATTGTTATGGATCGTGTCATTGATGAGATTCAGCGTGCCGGTATCAAAGTAGATCGCGCCGACGCCGCTGGTCGAACTGTTTCCAGTGAATGTCGAGTTGCGGATCGTCCCGTTCGCACTGGTCCGAATCGCTCCGGCCGAGTTCGTGCCGACGTTGTTGGCGAACAGAGAACGCTCGACCGTCAACGAGCCGCTCACCTGGAAAATCCCGCCACCGTTTTGGCTGGCGGAGTTGCCCGACAGCGTTGAATCGATCACAGAGATCGTTGACCCCGTTGCGCCATAGATGCCGCCACCTTCAGGAGCAGCGACGTTGCCGCTCAACGTGCTGCCCGTCACCGTGAGCGTGACGCTCGAAACATAAATCCCCGCACCTCGCAGAGCTTGTCCGTCGCGGATGGTCGTCCCCGAAATCGTTGACGGCAAACCGGCATGATAGATCGCTCCGCCAACGCCAAACGTCCGCACGTCGCCGTCATCGACGAAGACGTTGTTCTCGATGAAGACGGAATCCGACAGCGTCAGTGTGCCGTTGTTTTCGAGGCCCCCTCCGAAGCCCCCGGCCAAGTTGTTCGCGACGATGACGTCGGTGAGCGTCAAGCTGGCCGAACCAGAGTTGCTGATCGCCCCGCCGCTGGAACTCGCCGAGTTGCTGCTGAACTGCACATGATTGACGCTCGCCGTCCCTTCGTTGAACAACCCACCGCCCGCGACCGCCAAGCTTTCGAGGACCAGCGCGTCGGACAAGAACAACGTCCCTTGGTTGTAGATCGCGCCACCAAATCCGCTCCCTCCGCTGACCGAGCCGTTCTGGACCGTGACGCCGGAAATCGTCAGCGTCTTGCCATTCAGGATGTGCAGCGCTCGATCCAAGTCCGCCGCGTCGATGGTCGTATTCGAGCGTGCGTCGCCCACGATCGTCAGGCTGTCGGTGATATCGAGATCCCCCGTCGCGGCAGCGTTCTCACCCGCTCCAGCCAGCGACAAGGTGTAGAGACCGGCGGGCAGAAAGATCGTGTCCGTTCCCGGCGAAGCATTCGCTTCCATGATCGCCGCGCGGAGCGTCGTGCGGCCCAGCGAATCAGCGGCAATCCCATCTCCCGGCCGAGCATCCACGCTGTCGAGCGTGCTGTTGACCGTGAACTCCAGCGACTCCAGCACCGTCGCCGCAGCGGACACTCTCAAGGTCGCCGCACCGTCCGTGAAGACTCGATAGCTCGCCCCATCAATCTGCTGATTCGCCTGCGTCGCCCAACCGCCCCCAATCAACACGGAGTCATCCGCGCCGGCCATCACGGTCAAGGCGTTCGACGAGTCCGACAGATTGAGCACTTCGAGCCGTCGCAACGCCAACCGATTCGCGCCGCTCCCCTGAATGTCGATGACTTCAACGCCGGTCAGCTTGTTATCGGCAATCGTCAGCAGATTGAGATCGACTCCGCTGCCGTCCAATCGCAACGAGTCCGTGCCGGTGCCACCGTCGATGACTTGAAATGTCAAATTTGAGATTTGAAATTGATCGTTGCCCTGCCCGCCGCGCAGCACATCCGCCCCACCATCGCTGAAGAGAATGTCGTTGCCCTGCGCTCCGATCAGAATGTCGATCGCATTGGCACCGAGCGTGGCGGTCAAAGTGTCGGCGCTGCTGGTCCCGACTTGCGTCTCCACTCCGCCGGTGAAGTTGCCTCCGAAGAACACATAGCTTTCGCCGACCAGGCTGCCGACGGTGGAGCTGGAACTCGGCGCGCTGAAGATCACGTCGTCGAAGCCGTCACCGTTGACGTCGCCCGCGCTCGATACGGCATGTCCCAGCCGGTCCTCGGCATCAAGTCCGTCGATCCGGAATCCGCTCGTGCCATCCAGCGCGGAGAGATCCATCGTGGCGGTGAAGCCGCTCGACTTGCCGAAGACGATGTAGCTTTGGCCCGCGAGGTTGCGGTCGCTCGGGTCGGCGTAGCGAGCGCCGATGATCAGGTCGTCGAAGCCATCGCCGTTGACGTCTCCCGCGCCCGAGGCCGAATAGCCGGCGGAGTCATACGCGGCGATGCCGTTGAGCCGGAAACCGTTCGAGCCATTCAGAGTGCCGAGGTCCAGCACCGCTCCAAAGCTGCTCGACTTGCCAAACACGACCGAGACCTGTCCCGCGTCGACTCGTCCGTTCACATCCGCGAAATTGGCCGCCACGATCAAATCATCGAAGCCGTCGCCGTTGACGTCTCCCGCGCTCGACACGTCATTGCCAGTGACGTCGTTTGCCGCGACACCGGCAATGCGGAAGCCGGTCGTGCCATTCAAAGTTCCCAGGCCAATGACGGCGGAGAACCCGCCCGACTTTCCAAAGATCACATAGCTGTCACCGATATCGACACCTTCGGCGCGATCTGCCGATCGTGCGCCGATGATGATGTCGCCGAAGCCGTCGCCGTTGAGATCCCCGGCGCTCGATACCGAATTACCAGCAAGCTCACTGGTGTTCGCGCCCTCGACTCGGAAGCCGTTCGAGCCATTCAGCGTGTTGAGGTCCACGATCGCCGTGAAGCTGCTCGACTTCCCAAAGACGACAAAGGTCTTGCCCGTGCCGGAGGCTCCGTACTGATCCGAAGCCGCACCGATGATCAAATCGGCGAAGCCATCGCCGTTCACATCCGCCGCGCCCCAGACCGATTGGCCAGTGAAGTCGCTCGCGGCAATTCCTTCGAGCCGGAAGCCGTTTGTGCCATTCAACGCGCCGAGACTCAGCGTCGCTCCAAAGCCACTCGCTTGTCCAAAGACGACGTAGCTTTCTCCAGCGTCGTTGTTCCCATTCGCATCGCTGCGATCAGCCCCGATGATCAGATCATCGAAGCCGTCGCCATTGAGATCTCCCGCCCCCGACACCGAGTTTCCGCTCTGGTCTTCCGGATCAATGCCGTCAATGCGGAAGCCATTCGTGCCATTGAGACTGCTCAGGTCGAATTCCGAACTGAACCCGCTGGATTTCCCGAACACCACATAAGTCGCACCGATGGCAAAGCCGCCCCCGTGACTGGCCATGTTCGCGCCGATCAACACGTCGTCGAAACCATCACCATTGAAATCGCCAGCGCTCGACACCGAAAAACCGGAGAGAGCAGCCGCCTCATCCCCATTGATTCGAAAGCCATTCGTGCCGTTCAAAGCACTCAGGTTGAGCACCAATGGATTCTGAACCTTGAGCGTGGCGGCTCCCTGAGTGAAGACGGCGAACGTCTCCGTCCCGATGGTCTCCGTGCCCCCGCGCGTCCAGCCGCTGCCCATGTTGACGGTGTCGCCGAAGTCGCGGCGGACCAGCAGCGTGTTGGAACTGTCGGAGAGGTTGAGCACTTCGAGTTGGGTCAACGTCAGCGTGTTGTTGCCGCTGCCGGTGAGGTCGATCTGCTCGATGCCCTGCAAGCGGTTGTCGGCCAGCGTGGTCAGGTTCAACGTGATCCCGCCGCCATTCAGAGTCAGTGTGTCCGTGCCGGTGCCGCCGTCGATTCTTTGAAATGTGAGATTTGAAATCTGAAGTGTGTCGGTCCCCTGCCCACCCAACAGCACGTCCGCGCCGCCGTCGCTGATGAGAATGTCGTTGCCTTGCGCGCCGATCAAGATGTCGATCGCCGCCGCGCCGCGCGTGGCGGTCAGCGTGTTCGCGCTGCTGGTTCCGACTTGTGTCTCCGCGCCGCCAGTGAAGTTGCCGCCGAACACCAAATAACTTTCGCCCGCTTTGCTGTCGCCATTGGGATCGGCGTCGAGCGCGCCGATGATGAGGTCGTCGAAGCCGTCGCCGTTCACGTCGCCGGCGCTGCTGGCGGAGTAGCCGGCGCGGTCCTCGAGGTCGATGCCGTCGATCCGAAAGCCGGTCGTGCCGTTCAGCGTGTTGAGGTCGATGACTGAACTGAAACTCGACGCGCCAAAGATCAGGTACGTCGCACCGGCGGGATCAACGCCTTGTGCTCCGATGAGGAGATCGTCGTAGCCGTCGCCGTTCACGTCTCCGGCTCGCGAGACGACATCACCGGAAAAATCGAACGACCGGACACCCTCGATGCGGAAGCCGGACGTGCCACTCACCGTGCTCAGGTCAATCACCGAGCCGAAGCTGCTCGACTTTCCAAACAGCACATAGCTCTCGCCGGCGTTGTTTCCGGTGGCTCCATGCGGATCGCCATCGAGGGCACCGATGATCAAATCGTCGAAGCCGTCGCCGTTCACGTCCCCGGCGCTGGAGACCGCGTTGCCAGACTGATCCGTCGCGTCAATTCCCTCCAGCCGAAATCCGTTCGTGCCGTTCAAAGCGCTGAGTTCGAGCACCGAGGCGAAGCCGCTCAACTTTCCAAACACCACATAGCTCACGCCCGCGTCGTTGTCTCCGTTGGGATTCGCGTTGCGAGCGCCGATGATCAGGTCATCGCGGCCGTCGCCGTTGATGTCCCCCGCGCTCGATACGGCAAAGCCCGTTTGGTCTCCCGCGCCAATGCCGCGCAGCGTGAAGCCGGTGGTGCCATTCAAGGCGCTCAGGTCGAGCGCCGCCGCAAAGCCGCCGGACTTCCCGAAGACCACATAGCTCTCGCCCGCGCCCGCGTTCGAGTTGGGATCGGCGGCAGACGCTCCGACGATGATGTCTTCAAAGCCGTCGCCGTTCACGTCGCCCGCGTTCGAGACCGAGATGCCGGCAATGTCCTCTGGTTGAATGCCGTCGAGCCGAAATCCATTCGAGCCGTTCAGAGTGCTCAAGTCGAACGCCGCACCGAATCCACTCGACGCACCAAACACGACGTAGGACTCGCCGGCATTGCTGTCGCCATTGGGATCGCCCCCCGTCGCTCCAATGATCAAATCACTGAAGCCGTCGGCGTTCACGTCTCCCAAACCGGACAAATACTGTCCCGACTGGTCGCTGGGATCGAGGCCATCGAGTCGGAACCCCGTCGTGCCATTGAGAGCGCTCAGATCAATCGCCGCCGCGAACCCGCCCGACTTGCCAAACACGACATACGACTCGCCCGCGTAACTATCACCATTGGGATCGCCTCCCAACGCGCCGATCAGGAAGTCCTCGAATCCATCGCCATTAAAATCCCCGATCCCCGACACCGCCGTGCCTGCGAAATCGAACGTATCAATGCCATCCAGCCGGAATCCATTCGTGCCATTCAAGGCACTCAGACTGAGCACCGCAGGATTCTGAACCTTGAGCGTAGCCGCTCCCTGCGTGAAGACGGCGAAGGTCTCTGTCCCGATGGTTTCCGTGGCTCCGCGCGTCCAGCCGCTGCCCATGTTGACGGTGTCGCCGAAGTCGCGGCGGACCAGCAGCGTGTTGGAACTGTCGGAGAGATTGAGCACTTCGAGTTGCGTCAGCGTCAACGTGTTGTTGCCGCTGCCGGTGATGTCGATCTGCTCGATGCCCTGCAAGCGGTTGTCGGCCAGTGTGGTCAGGTTCAGCGTGATGCCACTGCCTTCCAGCCGCAGCGTGTCGGAGCCGGTGCCGCCGTTGACGATTTGAAATGTCAGATTGGAAATTTGGAATACGTCATTGCCTTGTCCGCCACGCAGCACATCCGCGCCGCCGATACCAAGCAGTTGATCCGCGCCCCGGCCGCCGATCAGCACGTCCGCGGCCGCACTGCCGGTCAGCGTGTTGGCGGACGACGTCCCCACCTGCGTTTCCGCGCCCCCCGTGAAGTTCCCGCCAAACACCACATAGCTCTGACCGGAAGACAAGCCATTGGGATCGGCCAAGTAAGCGCCGATTAGCAGGTCGTCGAAGCCGTCGCCGTTCACGTCCCCCGCGCCGCTTACCGCAACTCCGGATCGGTCATCCCCGGCGATTCCGTTGAGCACGAAACCGGTCGTCCCGTCGAGGTCGGCTAGATTGATGCGTCCATCGTTGGCCGTCCCCTCGCTGCTGGTGGCCGCGTCCAGCGCGGACAGGTTCGAAGTTCCGCCGAACACCACATAGTTCTGACCGGAAGACGAGCTATTAGGGTCGGCCAAGTAAGCGCCGATCAGCAGGTCGTCGAAGCCGTCGCCGTTCACGTCCCCCGCGCCGCTCACCGCACGGCCGGATCGGTCAATCTCGGCGATTCCGTTGAGCGCGAAGCCGGTCGTCCCGTTGAGATTGGCCAGATCGATCCGCCCGTCGTTGAACGTCCCCCCGCCGCTGGTCACCGCATCCAGCGCGGACAGGTTCGACATCCCACCGAACACCAAATAGCTCTGACCGGAATAAAAGCCATTGGGATTGGCCCGGTCAGCGCCGATCAGCAGATCGTCGAAGCCGTCGCCGTTCACGTCTCCCGCGCCGCTCACCGCACGGCCGGATCGGTCAACCTCGGCGATTCCGTTGAGCACGAAGCCGGTCGTCCCGTTGAGATCGGCCAGATCGAGCCGCCCGTCGTTGGCCGTCCCCCCGCTGCCGGTCACCGCATCCAGCGCGGACAGGTTCGACATCCCGCCGAACACCAAATAGCTCTGACCGGAATACAACCCATTGGGATCGGCCCCCAGAGCGCCGATCAACAGGTCGTCGAAGCCGTCGCCGTTCACGTCCCCTGCGCCGCTCACCGCACGTCCGGATTGATCATTCGGGAAGATTCCATTGAGAACGAAGCCGGTCGTTCCGTTGAGATCGGCCAGGTTGAGCCGCCCGTCGTTGGCCGTTCCCCCGCTGCTGGTGACGGCGTCCAGTGCGGACAGGCACGACATCCCGCCGAACACCACATAGCTCTGACCGGAATTCGAGCGGCTGTTGGGATCGGCTGAGGGTGCGCCTATCAGCAGGTCGTCGAAGCCGTCGCCGTTCACATCCCCCGCGCCGCTCACCGCAAAGCCGGACACGTCACCTGCGGCGATTCCGTTGAACACGAAGCCAGTCGTTTCGCTGAGGTCGGCCAGATTGATCCGCCCATCGTTGGCCGTCCCCCCGCTGCTGGTGACCGCATCCAGGGCGGACAGGTTCGACGTCCCACCGAACACTACATAGCTCTGACCGGAATTCGAGCCGTTGGGATCGGCCAGATAAGCACCGATCAGCAAGTCGTCGAAGCCGTCGCCGTTCACGTCCCCCGCGCCGCTCACCGCAAAGCCGGACAAGTCAGACGCGACGATTCCGTTCAGAACGAAGCCGTTCGTCCCGTTGAGACTGCTCAGGTTCAGGCTGGCCGGCGTCCCTTCCACCGTTCCGAACACCAAGTAAGACGCGCCCCCGTTGCTGAGACTGTTCGGGTCGGCAAACGGTGCCCCAATTAGCAAGTCATCCATCCCGTCCCCGTTGATGTCCCCCACCGAATGCACCGACCGCCCCGATTGGTCACTCGCCGCGACGCCATTGAACCGGAAGCCGGTCGTGCCATCCAGCGTGCCGAGATCAATGACGGCGGGACCGGATTGGCCATTCGTGGTTCCGGCCGACGTCTCGCTGGTGTTGAGCAGGATCGAAATTGTGTTTGTGTTTTGGTTGAGCACCGCGAGGTCGAGCGCGCCGTCGCTGTCGAGGTCGGCGGATTGGATGCCGACGGGGGTTGAGCCGCCGGCGAAGGTCACGGGTGAGGCAAACGTGGCGTCGCCGCGATTCAGGTGCAGCGCGATCGACGTGCCGCTGGAGGAACCGTGGTTGGCGACCACTAAATCGGTGTCGCCGTCGAGGTCGAAGTCGGCGGCGGTGAGCGACTGCGGGTTGCGTCCGCCGGAGTTGATCGTGGTGCCGGGGCCAAACGTGCCGTTCGTGTTGGCGAAGAAGGTCAGGGAGTCGATTCCGCCGACGGCGATCACCAAATCGAGAGTGCCGTTGTGGTCAAAGTCGGCGAGTGCGGCGGCGCGCGGGTCGTCGCCGGTGCTCAGCGGAGTGGACGCGGTGAAGAGGTCCGCGCTGCTGTTGAGCAGGATTTGCTCGCGGTTGTTGAGCAGCACTTGCGCGGAGTCGCTCTCGCCGAACGTGACGACCACATCGAGGTCGCCGTCTGCGTTGATCCGTCCGGCGGTCAACGATGTCGGGGCGGCGATCAGCGCGAATGTCGCTGACGAACTGAATGGGTTCTCGGCCGAGTTCTTCAGCAGCGTGAGTTGGTTGTCCCCCTGGCTGGCGATGAGCAGATCGACGAGGTCGTCACCGTTGAAGTCTCCGGCGGTGATCGCGACTGGAACGGCGTTGTTCGGCAGCGTGATGGTTTGCGGAGAAAGAAAAGTGCCTCGGCCGGTGTTGAGGAAAATTTGGACGTCGTGAGTCAGGCGATTGGCGACGGCCAGATCGGGGCGGCTGTCGCCGTTGAGGTCGATCGCCACGACGCTGGAAGGACTGCCGCTGGTCGTTGTCGTCAGCGTGCTCGATGTGAACTGCAATTCGAGGGGCGTGGTTTGTTCGTAACCGTCGCGCGGCTCTTCGAGCACCGTGTAGATTCCGGGTTGCAAGCGGTCGAAGACATACGAGCCGTCGGCGGCGGTGACTCGCGCCGGTTCGTCCGAGTCGCGGAACTGGTTGTGGTTCAGGTCGAGGAAGATGACGAAGTCGGAAAGTCCCGCTTCGTTGGCGTCTTGGACTCCGTTGGCGTTCTCGTCGTGATATTTGACGCCTCGGATTTCGCCGAAGAGTTGCTCGAAGGCTCCGATATCGACGGTGCCGGAGTTGTTGACGCGGCGGATTTGTCCGCGCTGATCGGTGAGCGGCGCGCCGGAGTTGTTGCCGGCATCGATGGCCTTGCTGCCGGGACGGAGTTCGTGGGTGAACGTCGGGCCGCCGTTGTTGGCGAGCGGTCCCAACATCGGATCGAGCGGTTGCTGCGGCGTGCCGACCTTGTTGCCGGCGACGTCGCGGTTGAAGCCGGTCGATGTCGATGGGTTGCCGATGAAATTGTTGCCGTCCGAAATGAACGTGCCGTTGAGATCGGGGCCGGTCGTCGCGGTGTTGGTGGCGATCAGCGTGTTCTTCGCGCGAGCCGTGCCGCCTGTCAGATTGAGAACTCCGCCTGCGGTGTTGGTGGCGGTGTTCGCGGCGATGGTCGTGCTGAACAGGAACAGCGAGCCGCTGTTGGCGAGTCCTGCTCCACGAGCGGCTTGATTGCCGGAGATGGTGACGTTGGTCAGCGTGGCCGTCGCACCGCTGAGGTTCGCGATCGCTCCGCCATCACCGGTCGCGACGTTCCCGGACAGCGTGCTGGACTCGACGATCAATGTTCCGGCGTTGCGAATGCCGCCGCCGAGCGGATCGCTCGCCGAAGCCGAGCCGCCTCGGAGCGTGACGTCTCTTAGCGTCAGCCGCGCACCCGGCCGCACGTCGAACACGCGGTCGAGGCTTCCCGCGTCGATGATCGTCTGGCCGTCGGTGGAGCCGATGATCGTCAACGCTCCGGCCGTGTCGGTGATATCGAGATCCCCCGTCGCCGCGCTCTCCTCGCCGCTGCCCGCGAGTGTCAGCCGGAAGATGCCTGCCCCAAGGACGATTGTGTTGTCGATGAAGTCGGAGTTGGCTTCGAGAATCGCGGCTCGGAGCGTTTGTGGCCCTGGCGGATCACCGATGCCGGGAACGGCATCGACGGAATCAAAAGTCTTTTTGATGTTGAACTGTCCGTTGCGTTCCAGGTCCACGCGAAACGAGCCGAGGTTCCGGCCGCGTACAAAGTTCCCTGCCACGTCACGCACTTGCTGATCGACCAAGCTGACGAGATAAGTGCCGTTGTCCGCCGCATCGAACGAGCCGTCGCGGGGCGTGAATAAATAGAAAACTTGGAGCGAGGGTCTGTCGGTGTTGCTGGGCAAGACTCGATTCAGTCGGACGGTGAATTGTTCCGCCGTCTCGACTCGCGTCACCAGGAGATCCGCGCCATCCAGACTTCCTGCTTGGACCGCGACATTGTCCGTGTATTCGACAAACAGAGTCAGATCCGACGGCGAAATGTTCCCCTTGATGTCGGGCGCAGTCAGCACGACGCGCGGAGCGCTGGTGTCGCGCGAGACGGCTTGAAACGCATTCAATCGCCCGCCGGTCGAGACGCGATTGGTGAGCGACGGAATGACATCGACCGAGGTGAGAATCGCGTTTCGGATTTCGGCGGAGGTCGCTTCGGGATTGATCGCCGCGATCAGCGCGACCACGCCGCTGACGTGCGGAGCGGCCATGCTCGTGCCGTTCAGACGCGAATATCTGCCGCCGAGGACTGTGCTCAAAATGCCAAGTCCCGGAGCGGCCAGGTCCACCGAGCGGACGCCAAAGTTACTGAAGGGGACCAGCGCATCGGCCGCATCCACCGCCGCGACGGAGATGACGTTCTCTAAATCATAGCTGGAGGGAAAGAACGGCCGCAGATCGTTGTCGTTCCCCTGCCCCAGAGCGTTGCCGTTTCCTGCGGCGGCGACAAACAGGATGTCCGCCGCTCCTTGTTTCGCGATCGCCTCGCGGAGCATGACTCCGCCGCTAGTCGAGCCGCCCCAACTGTTGTTCGTCACGACGATGTTCGCGCCGACCGAGGCATCCACGATCGAGGTACTGGTCAGTGACTCTTCGTAACGCAGCCGCATCATCGTCGCGTAGTTGATCGCGCGAATGGCGTTGGAGGTCGCCCCTTTGTTGTCCGCTCCCAAGAACCGGAGCGGCAGCAGCGAGACTGTCCAACTGACTCCGGTCACACCCAGGTTGTTGTTGCCGCTGGCTCCCAAGATGCCGCTGACGTGCGTGCCGTGCCGATGCTCATCCATTGGGTCATTGTCGCCCAATCCGAGTTGGCTCGTCGGCAAGCTCTCGGAAACCTGCGAGAAATCCCAGCCGAAGAGATCGTTCACGAAACCGTTGAGATCGTCGTCCCTCAAGCCGAGATCGCTCCCGTTTGCGTCACGCGATCGAGTCCAGCGCAAATCGGCCAGCAAATCCCCTGCGTCGATAAACGTGTTGCCGTCGTTGGCCGACTCCGTGACAAACGCGGCATTGAGCGTCGAATTGAGATCGACGAACGAAATCAGGTTGTCGCCATCCGTGTCTTGCAACCGTCCCGCCGTGACTTGGAGTTGTCCGTTGGCACCAACCAACGGTCGCAAGTCCGCGGGGATTTCTCCCGGATTGATCCAGACGTTCTGATAGAGATCGGGATGCCGATAGTCGATTCCCGAATCGATCACTCCCGCGACGACTCGGCGACTGCCGACTTGAGTCCGCGTGGTTTCCGGTGCGAGTTTCGAGTCCACAAAACTCCACGCTTCGAGCGCGTCGATATCCGCGTCCTCCGCGCCGCCGGTCTGGCCGCGATTATCAAGTCCCGCCAACTCGCCGAAGTTCGTGTCGTTCGGGGGCGGAAGCAGCGACGGCATCTCCTGCGGCCCGATGATGTAAGTGTCCGCTTCAAACGCGAAGACTCGCGAGTTACTTCGCAAGGCAGACTCGGCCAGGTCACGAGTGTCGAGACTCGCTTGAACCAATACTTGTCCGGGCAAACCGAGTCCGTGCAGAACCTGGAAGTCGGCACCAAAGCCGTCGATCAACGCTTCGACCTCGGCCGGATGCTGCACCGCCGCGAGCGACTCGCGCGTGAGCTGCACGATCCAAGTGCCGACGAGCGCGTCACCAGAGACGGAGCCGTTGCCTCCGCCGGTTCCGCTGGCTCCTTGCAGAGTCCCGCCGGTCAGCTCGGCTGCATGCACGACGCTGAACCAATCGCCGGACGATGCTGTCGTCAGCACCATGCGCGGTTCGAGCCGTTCGATTTGACGTTGCAGACGCCGAGGGTCCGCCCGATTGGGCCGACGACGACTCGGCCACCAATGCCGCAGCCAATTGGACAATCTCATGAGTTGGATTCCGTGACTCGCGTGGGAAAAGCGGGATCACGTTATCGTCGCCTGTGACTGTCAGGAAGGCTCGAAAAACAAACGCACGAGACTAGTCATCGCAGCGTTTGTTGCGGTTTGTCCGTGCTCCGGCCCTGCCATCCGTGCGGCGATCTCAAAAAGTAGAATCGCACGGATGGCAGGGCCGGAGCACGGAGCAGAACACTTTCCGGTGCGGGTGAAGCGGGGGCGATCCAGTCGCTGGGGGTGAATTGGGGTCTGCGGGTGAATTGGGGGCGGGTGTGCGAATTTCAGAAATCGCCGCCCTCGACTTCCCCATGTCCCAAGCTTCAACCGGCGATTTCTGAAATTCG
>JBJXEX010000478.1:0-7351 GCA_046156195.1 Planctomycetaceae bacterium
CGCGCGTTTCGAGCATGATGGCCACGGAGAAACGCGCGTGCCTGCGGCGTGCGGTTAAACGAGGCAGGGCAAACAGGGAAGTTGTTTTTCGACTGTTCCTAAGCTAAGGGGTCAGGACTCGTTGTTGTCGGGTTCGTCGTTGAAGCGGACTTGCGGACGCCCATGCCAAATGTTGCGGGCTAAATCTGGGCGAGGCCGATGTCGGTCGCGAACAACAGCGAGATGATTTCCATTTCGGCATCCGCATCTCGGGAGTGAGCGCGTTGTTGGATTCCGCGTCTTGTGCCGTCGCGTTGAGACGCAGGGCGATCAGAACCGTCTTGGCTCAGTGGCTCGTCAACAACTTCATCGGTCTCGCCTCGAGTTGGGTCGTTGCGTTTCTTTCGACCTCAGATTGTCTGCGTCTCAATCGAAGCCGCCGCGGGTGCGATCGCCTTGCCACCGGCCGCGACCCACGTCGTCGTCCATTGCCGCATCACCAGTCCCAGCGACGCCAGCACACCCAGCGCGAGCAGTGTTCCTGCCGCAAAGCCGGGTGCGTAACTCCCCGAATAAATTTTGCTGTAGCCCATGACCAGCGGCAGGAAACCGCCCGCGAGTGCTCCGACCTCGCCGATCAGACTGCCTGCGATGGCGGTCGTGGCTTTGAACCGCAGCGGCACAAGCTGGAACACCGCGCCGTTCCCAGCACCCATCGCCGAGAAACACACAACGAGGATCCCCACCATCACCCAGGGATTCGTCGGCAACGTCGCGGCCGCAAGAGTTGTGGCCACGATGACTCCGCTCAGAATCGTCAGTGCTCGCAGCCCGCCGTACTGGTCGGCGAACCAACCGCCCAGAACTCGCAGGATGCTGGCCATCACGATGATGCCCGCCGAGTACTTGCCGATGTCCTCTTTCGCGATGCCGTACTGCTCGTGAAACAGCGTCGGCAGAAAGCTCGTCAGGCCGATGTAGCCACCGAACGTGACCATGTACATCAGATTGAAAATCCAAGCGTCGCGATCGACCAGCACCTTGAGGTAGTCGCGGAAGTTCTTCTGCTCGCGATCCGGCGGCTCTTTGGCGAACAGTTGCAACAGCAGCATCGCGACGAGCATCGGGATCACGGCGAGCGCATAGACAGACTGCCAACCGAAAGCCTTTGCCAGCGGCGGAGCGAACAAGACCGCCAGCACGGCCCCGCTGTTCCCGGCTCCGGCAATGCCCATCGCCAGACCTTTGTATTGCGGCGGATACCAACCGGAGCCCAGTGACAATGCGACGCCGAAGCTGGCCCCCGCCACTCCCAGAATCGCGCCCAGCACCAGCACGCCGCCGTAGCTTCCCGCCAGCCAGTAACCCAGTCCGAGCCCCACCACCAGCAACCCCATGTTGAGCTGCGCCGCGTTCTTCCGCCCGATGTACTGCGACACGAATCCCAGTGGCAGCCGTAGTAATGCTCCTGCCCAGACGGGCACCGAGAGCAAGAACGCGTTCTGCTCACCGCTCAGCCCGAAGCTCTCTTTGATGAACGGGGACATCGCGCTGTTCAACAGCCAGACGGCGAAGCAGAAATCAAAATACAACAGAGACGTGAAGAGCGTGCCAGGATGTCCCGACTTCAAAAACGCGCGCAGTTGCATGACAGACCTCTGAAATAAGGAGACGCGGCGATGCCGCAATGTGGCACGACGCTCCGCGTCGTGAATCGCGACGCGGAGCGTCGCGCCACAATCTTCCAAGGCACGCTCCATGCCGGCCGCCCGCCCGTTCGCTTTCGGCCGTTCGTTTCCGTGGTTTGCCACGTCTCGCGACGAAAACGCCAATCCGAGTTGGCGTGGTCAACCACAGGTCGGCAGTCGCGTGGAGCTCACAAGTCGTGGCAGGTAATGCCTAGCCGCGCGGCATTGGCATCTGGCAGCAGTTTTCAATCTAGCCGTCGTGTGAGCGACACCGAGCGTCATCGACTCGCCGACGAGACAATCGGCGATCACGAGTGCCAGCGCAGGCGACTCGAAAGTTCCACTCAGGACGCGGCCCGGTGTGTTTGCGGCCGAGCCACGACGGGCGGCAGAGTGCTTCGGCTTTCCGCACGCTCAAAGCTACGTTTGCAAATCTTCCGCCGCCGGATTCAGCAACGCCAGCATTTTTTCGGTGAAGAACTTGTGTCGGCGTTCGATCGTGTCTTTGGCGTGGGAACCGGTCTGAGTCAACTGGCCGTACTCGACCCAATAGTCGCCGCGCCGGGCCTTCCGATCCTGAGTGACGTTGAGTCGGAACGATTGCAACGCGCTGGATAAGTTCACGGCCAATTCTTGCTGGTCACGATCGAGCAGACGATCAACCAACAGCATGAGGTGGATCGCCTCATGTCCAACAATCTTCTTCAGATGGCCATCAACAGCAGAAACATCTGCGCGGCAAGCTGCCGGTAGTCTCCGCGGTTCTTTTTCCTCGCCTTCATCACCGAATTAAAGAAGGCGTTGCCGGGGGTATCGGGGGATTTCCGGTTTGCCCCCGATCTTGAGAATGTATTCCGTGAAGTTGCCGGGCCAGGCATCTCGCTTTTCCTGGGCGTTGAGGGGCAGACCTGCTTGCAGGCGGATAAAGATGTCACGAGCTTCATTCTGTGCGTCGGTTTGAATCATCACCACCGACAGTTCTGTGTCCCTGAACCTGATTTGTTCCTCCTTGTCCAACTCCTCGAAAGCCTTGCCGGCCCACCCGCAAGGCCGTTCCTTGATGAAACTCGGAAACTGGGCGGCGGCTTCATCCGCAAGCGGGTCAAACAGTTTGAAATGCCCCTCCATGAATTCATGCAGCGCATCGACCCGCTGTTGTCCGTCGATGATCTCAAAATCATCTCGTTGAGCCTCTGCCACTTCTTTCCTGATGTGATGCAAGTAAATCAGCGGGATTGGGTAGCCCCGCATGACCGAGTCCACCAGCCGCATTTTCTGTGGTGTGGTCCAAACGGAACCCCGCTGGTATTCAGGGTTGTGGGCAAGCATGTTCGCTCGTTTCCACTCCAACTGGTGATCCACTTTTTTTGTGAGATGATTCGTCAGCCACATATCGCGGACGAGGAAGATTTGGAGCGGGTCCACGGGATGATTGAACCGCTTGGCCAGTTCCGCGCCGCACGCCACGCTTTGAGTGGTATTACCTTAGAGTGAGACGCGCCGTTTCCGGGTCATACCGAAAGTCGCCGATGGTCCCATCTTTGATTTTTTGAATCGCCTCATCAATCACTGGTAGCGGGACGAGAAACCATTCCCTTGGCTCCACCTGCGAGCCAAAGCGATCCTTCAATTGCAAATCCAATCGAGCACTGCCAAAAAACTTGTGTAGCAGCGACTCCAGTGCGTTCCGGTTGATATTGGAGAGTTTGAATGTCGCGACGATTTCCACGTCATCCAGAAGATAGGTCGGATCTTTCTTCGCGTTGGCAATCCGGCTTTGCACGTCGCCGCCCGTCACGCCGATCTTGTGGATGACGGACCTGTTGGCCGCGACGAAGGGATGCTCGGACTTGCTCCTGAGCACATAAATGTGCCCCGTCTCCAAGTCGTCCTCTTCTTCGACTTCCGAAAACAGAAGTCCGAAGCCCGGCTCGGTGATGCGGCGGCTGGCGGGGTCTTTGTTCAACGCACGCTGGAGCGAGCGGAGCAGAAGGTCGCTTTCGGTGCCGTTGTCGTAAACGACTCGCAGTCTCCGGTCGGGGCGACCATAGTCGCTGACAAACTCGGCACCCAAGTCGGCAACGATGACTTTCTGACCGTCGAGGATGAAGAGACTTCCTTTCTTGACCCCCGCATAGTCTCTGTATTTCAGCGTCTGACGTTTGCCCGTCTCCAACTCGCGCTGCACGTTGTCGAACGTCCGTTGGAATTCCTCGAAGTCCTGGCAGGGATTCCGCTGAGCGATTTCCTCGGCCGCATTGATTTCCTCTCGCGAACGGACATGAACGAGCTGTTTGACGTCGTGTTCCGAAGTCGCCTCGACTCCGAGAGAGGCGAGCAAGTCTTCGTCATTGGATTCGTTTTGAGCAATGTTCGCCGCGAGTTGATCTCCAGCGCCCAAAAGTCCGCGCGAGTCCAGATCCTTCAACACTTCACGGCACTCCGCAGATTCTCGGATTCGATCAAGTCTCACGGCGTAAAGCCGCTCGAAGATATCGCGGCTTTCGCCATGCTCGGGTGCTCGACCGTGCGTCTCCACGAACCGTTCGATCTCCTCGAAGCCGGCGATGATTCGCTGCTCTTTGGCGGAACGGCCACCGGACTCAGTCGGGGCTGTGTCGACGCCCAACTCGTCGAGCAATTCCAAGTCTTCTTCCGTCGCGCGTTCAGGCATTGCCGCTCTCCTTCACTTTGCGTTGCAGGAAGGCGATCCCCTCGGCCATTCGCTTTTCCCAGGGGTCTGCGGCGGTCAACGAGGGAAGTCGTCCCTTTTCGTCTTTGAACCGCTTGGCACGTTTCGCCAAGTCACGCGCTTCTTCCAGCGTCATGCTCACCCGCTTGGCGGCGATGACCTCCGCGACCAGCTTGAGCCGCTCTTCGCTCATGGACTTGGCCAGGATCGCATAGGCTTCGCCAAAGGGATTGATGCGGTCGATCAGGTCGATGTCGAGTTCCTTCACCGACAAAGCAAACTTCCGCACTCCATCAATGAGCGCGGTGTTTTGAAAACCGGCAGCGTCAGCAAGGAGCGCCTTCTTGGCCTGCTGAACCAGATTCAGAGCCGTGATCGCGTGCTGGCGGACGGCTTCCTGATCCGCGTCGTCCAGGTTCGGAAACTTCTCTTTCACGATCTTACCCATCCGAACTTGCGTCAGTTCCTCCGGCACCAGTTCCTCGTCGAACATCCCGCGCTCGATCGCTTGCTTGTCCTGCACGAACGCGGTCACCAGTTCGACCAAGTCCTCGCGGCAGATGCGCTCGGCCTCCGGACTTTTCGGTTCGGCCAGCCCCTTGATCTCCAGTTGGATGAGACCCGAATTCGGATTGACCCCGACGTTGCACTTGCCCGGATCGTAGCCGCCGTCCCCGTAGTCGAGACCGGGCATCGGGCCGTTGTTGGGGTTCTTCGGCTTGAACTCAAAGCGCGGTGCCAGCACTTGCTCCATCAGCAAGCTCGCGGCAATCGCCTTGAGAGTGTCGTTGACCGCCTCGGTGACAGCCCCCTCGGACGCGTCCGGTTCGGCGATGAGGTTGGTAAATCGGGCCGTCTTCTTTCCCGGCGCATCGCGAGTGGCGCGGCCGATGATCTGTACGATCTCCGTGAGGCTCGACCGGTAGCCGACCGTCAGCGCGTGTTCGCACCAGATCCAATCGAAACCTTCCTTCGCCATGCCCAGCGCGATGATGATGTCGACGTGATCGCGGTTGTTCTTCTGGGTTGAATCCCTCAGCGCGGCGGAAACCGTCTCCCGCTTCGCCGAATCGTCGTCCACCAAGTCGGCAATCTTTAGAACCGTTCCGTCGGCGGTTTTCACGAGTTGGAAACCGGTCTTCGGATCGGCACCCTGCCAGTCCCCCAATTCCTCGATGATGTGCTCCACCTCGCGGATCTTGTCCTTCGTGCTCTCGCGCGAGTTCACGTTGGGGATGTGGAGGATCGTCTTCTCCGCCGGGTTGAGCACCTTCAGAATCTCATCCGTGTAGCTGCCGGCGTAGAAGTAGTACCCGATGTCGAGCTGCTTGAGATGCTGGTAGCCATTGAGCTGCTCATAGTAGGTGTAGGTGACGGTGTCGAACTTCGACTCGTCGTCCGGATGGAGGACGGCTTCGGCATCGCCTCGGAAGTACGAGCCGGTCATCGCCACGAGGTGCGTCTTGTCGCGCGCCATGAACTGACGGACGTGATCGCCGAGCCGACTGTCCGGGTTGGCGGAGACGTGATGAAACTCGTCCACCGCGATCAGGCGATCGTCGAAGGCTTCCACGCCGAATTTTTCGACCGCGAAGCGGAACGTGGCGTGAGTGCAGACCAGCAACTTGTCTCCGCTTTCGAGAAACTTCTTGAGCGCCTCCACCTTGCCGCCGTCCGTTCCCGGCGCGTCACAGAGATTCCACTTCGGCTGCACCTTCCAGTCCGCCCAGAAACCGAACCGGCTGAGCGGTTCATCATGGAAGCTGGCACCGATGGCTTTCTCCGGCACCACGATGATGGCCTGCCTGAGTTTCTGGTTCGCCAGCTTGTCCAGCGCGACGAACATCAGCGCCCGGCTCTTGCCGGATGCCGGGGGGGACTTGATGAGCAAGTATTGCTCGCCGCGCTTCTGGTAGACGCGCTCCTGCATCGGCCGCATACCCAGAGCGTTCGATCGCGTGGAACTGCCATCCTGAGCGTAGGTGACGGAAACCGAGGGGATGGGGCGAGGTTTCGGATTCATGTTGAGGCAGTGTATTCGATTCAAGGATTGATCGTTTTGAGCGTCTTCATCGTTGAGCGTCTTCATCCCGGAGGGATGCCAGCCATTAGCCGGTGGTCGCCGCAGGCGCACCACCGGTCGGTAGGAAATGAAACCTGTGTTTGCATCCCGGAGGGATGCCAGCGCGGAATTTGCTGGCATCCCTCCGGGATGCGATTTCGTCTGTCATCGATTTCCGGTGGTCGCCGCAGGCGCACCACCGGTCGGGAATGAAGCCCGACCCGACCCCGGAGGGGTCGCAGCGCGAACGATAACGCCAACGGTTCACTCAAAATAACGTGAATCGTATTCAACTCCGGCCTTGGCCAGCATGTCGAGAAGCTCTTCTTGAGAAGATCGCTCGCGATGATGCTCTTCTTGGTTCGCAATGTATTGCTGAACGCTCGGCCGCGCCGTGGCGCTCACCGTGAATGCGGCGTAACCTTCCTGCCAAGCGAACGATTGCAGGCCGATTTGCTCGTGGACCCACACCGAAGAAGCTTTCTTCAACTCGCGCAAGACATCCGCCAGACAATGAGTGGATTTCAAGCCGACCAGCAGATGGACGTGATCGGACACGCCGCCGACACCTTGTGGAACTCCGCCAAGTCCGGCGATGGTTCCCCCCAGATACTCGTGTAATCGCGACCGCCATTCCGGCGCGATAACCCCTTCACGATTTTTCGTCGCGAACACCAAGTGGTAGTGCAGGCTCAGGTAAGTCGATGCCATCGTGAGGTCTCCCTAATAGCCAGAAGCGGGCGGTTGAGCGATCCCATCCCGAAGGGATGATAGCCATTAGCCGGGGGTTGAGCGTGAGCGATACCCATACGCATCAAGTTAAGGAGGGATTGATCTTGCCAAGAAAAGGGAAGTCCTTCATCCATCGTCGGTTTTGTCACGAATCGACGGTTTGGAAGAAGGAGCTTCCCAATGAGCAAGGTAACAGGG
>JBJXEX010000484.1:0-42259 GCA_046156195.1 Planctomycetaceae bacterium
TCCGTGGGGCGGCCTTGCCATCGGTGGGGTCAAGATTTCGGATTTGATCCCATCCGCCGCGGCGGAGCAAAGCCGCCCCACGGATGGAGGCCGACTTCGCCACACCTTCCCGCAGCACAAGCCGCTCGTACTCAGGCTCCTCGCTCAATCGAAACCGAAACTTTTCTCACCAAAACAAAACTTTCACCGTTTGCAGAGCAGAGGTAGGGCGGACACGCCTTCATCGGACTCGCAGATTTGTGTAGATACCACCGAGGCTGCGCCTCAGACCAAAGTCCCGGACAAGTTTCTCAGCGGCCTCTCTGAATCTGTGGGGATATCCCAAGTCATTCCCCCGCAGATTCAGAGAGGCCGCAGAGAAACCGCCTTCAGCGAGTCTTCACCAAAACTCCATCCCCCGGACGAGCACGGCGGCAAAACTTGACTCAACGGCAACAAGTTTTGGTAACGAAGGAGTCCAATGGGACAAGCCCAACGGTGACGTTTCCCAACTGCGAGTTGTGTGGAACAACGGGGGCTGACGCGACCCCGCTCGCCAGGATGTCGCATGGAAGGTTCGGCGAGGTATACAAGGCGAATGTCCGCTGCCGAGAATTGCTGCCGTTCAACTTGGTCGCGATTTCATGTCGGACTGCGCAATTCGTAGCGTAGGCGGCCCGCCTGCGACCGAGTCTACTGACGCGACTCAGGCGAGCCGCCTGAGCTACGGGTTGCGGCTTCGCCGCGATGTTCAAACCTGTGACGATCTCTGACTGAGAGTTAGCAACGCCATGACGAATCGCTCAACGAATCTCAATGAGGCCACCTCCACATGTGGTTCTCGGCCGTTAGGTGGAGTGATTCATACTTATCAGCGGTATGACCCCAAGAACTTTCCGTCGCCGACTCAGCCGCCGCCGGATTTCGTGTCGTCGGCGTTTGAACACATGCTGGCGTTCGGGGACTTGAGCGAGTTGACCGACGCCGAGTTGGCTCGCGCGGTGCATCTTGATGTGCGACAGATCGCGGGGTTGGGGCCGAGCCTCGAATCGCTGCGACAGATGCTGCTCGAACGGAAGAAGAAGATTTTGGAGACGTGGGAAACGAAGCACGTCGTCGAGGAGACTCGCAAGACGTTTGAGAAATTGGCTGCGAAGACCGAGCCGCCCAAAGAGCTGGCTCAAGCATTTCACGCGGCGGTCAAAGAGGAACAGATTCGCGATCTCGAACGGCTGTGGTATCGCGCCGGCGGCGAGCGGTCGAAGTTTGCTCGGCAAGTGCTGCAATTGGCCGAACGGCTGGGGGAGAAGTATCAGGTCGATGAGCTTGCCTCGAAGTATGAATTCACTGGTCGCAAGCCGCTGTCGGTCGAGACGGCTCTGGAAGTCAAAGAGGAACTGGAAACGATCGACCGGTTGTTGAAGCAACTCGAAGAGGCGGCGAAGACGGCGCAGATCGCGATCATCGACTTGGATGAGCTGTCGCAGTTCGCGGATGAAGAGCAGTTGGAAGGACTGGCTCAACTGCAACGGCAGGTCGAAGAAATGGTCCGGCAGATGGCCGAGCAGCAAGGACTCGAACGGGGCCGGAGCGGCTTTGAACTCACGCCCAAGGCGTATCGGCTGTTTCAAGGCAAGCTGCTCGAAAGGATCTTCAGTCAGTTGCAGGCGTCGCGCAGCGGGCGGCATCAAGGTCCGATCGTCGGTGAAGGGGCGGTCGAGTTGCAGACGACGAAGGAGTACGAATTTGGCGATTCGGTCTCGCAGATGGATATCCCGCAGACGTTGGTCAATTCGCTGATTCGTAGCCACGTTCGCCAGAACGTGGGCGAGTCATCGTCCGAAGACGGCCCGCGTTCTGGCAAACGCGGCTACGTCCAACTCAAGCCGGAAGACATCGTCATTCATCGCACGCGGAACAATCCCAAGTGCGCGACCGCCGTGCTGATGGACATGAGCGGCTCGATGCGGCAAGGGGGGCAGTATGTCAACGTGAAGCGGATGGGCCTAGCGCTCGATGGGTTGATCCGCAAGGAGTATCCCGGCGACTTCGTGCAATTCATCGAGATGGCGAGCTTCGCGCGGCCGGTGCCTCTCGGCGATGTCGCCAAGCTGCTGCCGAAGCCGGTGACGATTTTTGATCCCGTCGTGCGTCTGCGTGCCGACATGAGCAACCCAGACATCACCGAGTCGATGATCCCGCCGCACTTCACGAATATCCAACACGCATTGCAGCTTGGCCGGCAATTCCTGATCTCGCGCGACACGCCAAACCGCCAGATCATTCTCATCACCGATGGTTTGCCGACCGCGCACTTCGACGGCTCGGACCTCTATCTGCTGTACCCGTCCGATCCGCTGACCGAGACCGCGACGATGCGTGAAGCGTTGCTCTGTCAGCGCGAAGGGATCGTGATCAACATCTTCTTGCTCTCAAGCTGGAACCAATCCGAAGAAGACATCCGCTTCGCTCACCGCGTGGCCGAGTCCACCAAGGGCCGCGTCTTCTTCACTGCCGGCCGAGACCTCGACCGCTTTGTCATTTGGGACTACGTCAACCGTCACAAGTCGATCGTCTGTTGAACTCGTGCAACCTCAGGGGCGACACCGGACGCTTTCCGAACACTTGGTGACTCGCTTGCTTTTTTTGGTTGCGAACAATTGCAATCATCCTTGAGGAAACAACGGTGAGCGATCGTCACAGGACTCGACCGCGGGGAGAGACATCAATGACAGACCCTTTCGTGCGAGTTGATTTGAGCCAGGGGTCACGGGACTTTCAGTCGATTGCGCTGGAGCCTGGCTCGGCGTTTCTGGACCGGTCGAACTCCAGTTTTCAGACGTTGCGAAAGTGGCTGGGTCTCTTTGCGGCCGAAGGAGAGCGAACTGGCGACAACGTCGCGTTCTATGTGCGGGACGAGCAGGGTGGCCGGCCGGAGTCGGTGTTGTGTGTCCCCATCTCGGAGAAGGACATCGCGGGCGAGCTGGCCACGGAGTTCAAAGAACTGCGGCGACGGTTGGAGGCTGTGAAGCCGCAAACTCCGCAAGAACAATTGATTCATCGCGTGCTGCTGGAGCAATTCAAGGCGTTGAATAACGAGGAACTCGCGCGGGATCGGCGCTGTTTTCTGTTCAAGTATCGGGACCAACAAAAGAAGCTGCATTTGGTGTGGTGCGTCGGATATCGCCGCCGGGACAACGAGCCGCTCACCGCCGTGGTTTGCACGAGTCCCAAATGTTCGCATCTGTTTCTGCCGCGTCGCGAGAATGCCGCGAAGTGTCCCGTTTGCAAGGTGGCTGGACCTCCGGTTCCGCCTCCGCCGCCACCTTCCGCGTCGAAGGGACCATTGCTCAAGAAGCTGTTGGCGGCCGCGCTCTTGTTGGCGATCGGCGTGGGTGTCGGGCTGTGGTGGAAGAATCAACCGGCCGGCAATGGCGGAGGGAAGCCGAACGATCAAGGCGGCTCCCCCGAAGCGGCGGCATTGCGTGTGGAACCCGCGAATTGGACGGGGCCGGTGGGCGGTCAGGTTTCGTTTGTCATCAAGCACGATTCCAAAGACGTGACGGCGGCGACCGCGGTGACGGTGGCCAATCCGAAGATCCTTGCGGTGACGCCGTTCACGAAAACGGGCAAGGCGCAGAGTCCCGGCAAGACCGAGGTCACGTTCTTCGTCAACGACTTGACCGCCAAGGCCACGGTCACGGTGGAACCGCGAAGCTCGCCAACCAAGTTGCGGCTCGAACCGGAGCAGGTGACGTTGGCGGTGGGGACGACTCAGCGTCTGAAGTTAATTGGTGAATATCCGGCGGGGCACGCCGTCGATCTGACGGACGAAGCGGAATGGGTCGCTCAGTCACATGGGAAATTCTTTGTTCACAAAGGCTGCGTCGAAGGGGAAGAGGCTGGAGAAGCGACATTGCGGGTTCGGTATCGAGCGACGTCGCAGGACAAACCGCTGGAGGCCACCGCCAAGGTGATTGTCCAGCCGCAAAAGTTCACGGCTCTGAAGGTGAGTTTGAATCCGGCCACGCTGACGGTGGGGCAGCCCGCGCGAATGTCGGTCATGGTGACGAGCGAGAGCGGCCAAGAGTTTTCAGTCGATCAGGCCAAGGGATTGGCGACGACGATTTCCCCCGCTGGCCAAGTGTCTGCCGATGGGCTGATGCTGACGGGACTCAAGCCGGGCGATTTCCAAGTCAGCGCCAAGTTTGAACAACTGATCGCGACGTTGGAGTCAAAAGTAGCACCGGCACCTGCCACGACGCAGCCGTTGAAATTGAAAGTCTCTCCACAGTCGCTGGAGCTGAAAATTGGAGAACTCGCGCGGCTGGATGTGGTCTCTGGTCAGTCGGACTCTGTTCGCATCGTGACCTCCGCGCCAGCGATCGTGCAGGTGACGTCCGATGGTCGCTTGCGAGGCGACTCGGTGGGCGAAGCGGTTGTCGAAGTTTCGGATGGGGGCGAGCCGGTCAAGGTGGCTGTCAGAGTCACGGCGGCCGATTGGAAGTCGATCGCGCTGGAACCCGCGCGGCTCACGGTGCGTGCGGAGGAATCGGCGACGGTGCGCGTGTTCGGCGTGTTGGAAGATCACAGCCGCGTGGAACTGGCGGGTGATCAAATCCGCTGGGTCACGCTGCCTCGCGCGGAGTTGGTGGAATTCGATCGGTCGGCCCGGCAGCTCAAAGGGATCAAACCGACTGGTGAAAGTTCAGAGCGACTGACGGCTCGCGTGGGGAATCACGAGTCCTCGGCGGAGATCACGGTCATCGCCGCGCCGATCGTGTTGACGCTCTCACCCGCCGGAGTGATCGAGATTCCGTTCGGACAGAAGCGAGCGTTGCGTGTTCAAGCTCAGTCGGGCGGTCGAGGGCCGATCGACATTCCGGCGTCTGAAGTGGAATGGTCCGCGTTGCCCGCAGCGGGATTCGAGATTGAGAACGGAGCCATTCGCGCGACGGAGGAAAAAGCTCAGACGCGACTGACGGCGATCTATCAGGGGCAGTCTTCCAACGTCCTCCGCATCGCTTCGATTCCCGCGACGGCCACGACTCTGAAGCTTCGCGCAACTCCCGCGACGTTGGTGGTCGGCGATTCGGGAACTCTGATCGTCACGGCCACGGGACCGGGCGGAGAAGTGACGCTCAGTGACGAAGGGCTGCGGTTCGAGTCGGCTCAACCGAAGATCATCAACGTGGCGGATGCGACCGGAGCATTCCGCGCACTCTCATCGGGGACGACCACGCTGCGTGTGACTCATCCGACGGCGAAGCAAGCGGCTGAGGTTTCGATCACGGTCACGGCTCCCAAGCCGATCGTGGCCGCCAAGCCGGCGCGACTTCAATTTGTGGTGCTCGGCTCCAAACAGGTGAAGCCGCAGCCGATTTCGTTACCCGTCAACGGAGAGTTCTCCGAATGGCGAGTCCTGGCGGAAGACTCGGAGGGGGAACTGAGCGATGTGACTCGGCAAGCGACGATCGAGATCTCTGGGCCACCGGCCGCTGCACCGATCGTCATTCGCTCGGGGCGGATCATCGGCGTTTCCCCCGGCGAAGCGACGCTGCACGCGACTTACCGCGGCGCGCGAACCACCGACGGCTTTGTCGTCACAGTGACTGAGACCGTGGACATCGACGAGTTGCAGCTCGTGCCGACGACGATGAACTTGATCGTGGGTGAGTCGGCTCGCTGGCGAGTTGTCGGATTGAAAGCGGGTCGGACGATTGGCTCGGTCGAGAATCTCGGTGAGCTGACTTGGAAAGCGGAAGATCCCGACTGCGTGCAGTTAGAAGGTCCGCTGACGACAGCGCGACGCGCGGGGACGACGACGATCACGGCCAGTTTTGGAAAAGTTGTCTCACAGCCCGCGACGGTGACGGTTGTCGCACCGACTGCCAGCGGCGAGGTCGGACGACTGTTGGTCACACCCTCCAAGCGGACGATGAGAGTCGGCGAGGTTCTTCAGATCGGAAACGAGGTGACGGTCTCGCGCGGCGACGCGGACTTCAGCGAGCAATGCGAAGTCGTGCCGTCATCGGATCGCATCGTGACGTTTCAGTCGAGCACTCGTCGGTTGCGAGCGGTCTCGCCGGGTCAGGCGCGAGTCACGTGTACCGTTCGCGATCAAGCGGCGACTTTGGATCTCGAAGTCATTGCGGCCGACGAGCCGGCGGCCGACTCGCGAATCGTCATCGAACCTGCGAAGGGACAACTGCTCGTCGCGGAGCAATGGCCGATTCAAGTCTTCGTCGTGAGTTCCGACGGCACTCGGACAGAGGTCACGGCCGCGTTGAAGTCGAGCGACACGAAGATCGCCGTCGTCAGTGATTCCGTTTTACAAGGCGTGTCGGCCGGTGAAGTCACTCTCACAGCGCGAGTCCCCGGCATCGATCAGCCGGGCCAGGCGGTCTTTCAAGTTCAAGACGTGGAACTCAAGCGTTTGGTCTTTCAGCCATCGACATTGAATCTGGCGGTTGGGCAACGTCAGACGTTTGAAGTGCGAGCGGTCACGGCTCAAGGACAAAAGCGGCTCGGTGATGATCCCGATCTCAAGCTGACGATCAGCGATCCCGCCGACTCACCGGTTGAGCTGTCGGCTTCCGATCGCGAGCTTTTCGGTTTGAAGCTGGGGCAAACTTCGATCGTGGCGACATGGAAGGGGAAGCTCACCGCCAAGCTGACGGTCCAAGTTCAAGCTGATGAGTTTCAAGAGTTGGTGATCTCTCCCGAAGACGCGACGGTCGCCGAAGGTGAGACGCTCGACTTCCAAGTCTTCGCACGGCGCGGACTCCGAATGCAGCCGTTGCTCGGCGACGATGGTGTGGAACTGCAAGTCGCCAATCGTGTCATCGCCGAAACGGTGGACGGCAAACTGAGTGTGCGTGGCTTGAAGACGGGACGAACTCAAGTCACCGCTCGGCAGGGAACGCGCCGAATCGTGGCCTCGTTGAACGTGACGCCGAGACAAAAGCCAGACGCGCCGGAGGCTCCCGGCAAGTCGCTGCGGTTCATCCCGGATGTGCGACAAATGGATTTAGGATTTCCGGGGGATGGCATTCGCGTGATTCGCGTGTTGACCGATGGGACCGAGGAAGATGTCGGGCATCTCGCCAAACTCACGGTGCGCGAACCGCAAGATGTCATCTCGATTGAGTCCACCTCGTCAGGTCCGATCCTGCGTCCTAAGAGAATCGGTCAGACACAAATCGACGCGGCTCTCGACAACCTGCGGACTCAACGCCCGCTGTTGATTGAGGTCACCGAGAACAGTCCGCGTCGTCACAGATTACGAGCGTCCCCGTCATCACTGACATTGCCAATCGGAGAAGCGGGGCACATCGCTCAAGCCGAGGTCATGCTCGCGACGGGTGGAACTCCGGTGCCGATCCCGTTCAAGCTCACGGCCACTCCCAACAAGATTTTTGAGTTGCGTCCCGATGGCACCGTCCAGCCGCGCGCCGCCGGACAAGCGATCCTCACCGTGTTGGCCGATGACCCGCAGAAGAAGTATGAGGGACTCTCGACGTCGGTCTTGGTGGAAGTGACTGATCCCAACGAACCCGACCCGCAACTGGATCAAAGACAACTCACACTCGAAGGTCTGTCCGAGACCTCCGTGGAGACCGAAGTTTCATTTCGCGTCCAAGTGGTCGCCGGAGATCGCAGCACCGACGTGACTCACAAAGCGCAGTTGGTTCTGACTTCGGGCGACGAAGAGGTGGCGGAGGTCCGACCGGGTGGCCGCGTATTCGCCAAAGCTCCCGGCAAGCTGTCGATTCAAGCGCGACTGAATGATCTGACGTCGGCTCCTCACGAACTGTTGATTCGGAAACGAGCGGCGGAATTCGATCGCCTGGAATTGGAGCTGTCTCGCGAGTCATTGAAAGTAGGCGAATCGCGAACCTATCGACTCTGGGGATCGCCGCGCGGTGGCGGCGCGCGACAAGATTTGACCGGGCAGCTCGCGGACGAGAAGGCCGAGAAGTCCGTCACGTCGCGCCCACGGATTCAATGGCAGACGCTCGCGCCGAATCCCGACGCGCCCGTCGTGACGCATCGCCCCGGAGCCTTCGTGGGACAACAGCCCGGACGGTTCCGTGTGCAAGCCATGCTCGGCGAGCGACTGACTTCGGAGTCCATCGAATTGGACGTGGTTGGCTCGGTGAGCACTCCCGTTCGCCTGCGCGTGGAACCGGATCAGATTGAATTGTTGGCGGGCCAGACGACCCCCGCGTTGCAGGTCTCGGTCGCGGCGGCGGGCGAACGGAACTATCGAACGCTCGCGCCCGGTTTGGCCGAGTTCCTCGCCGTTGATGCTCAGCTTCTGAAAGCTCGCGAGGCCGGTCAGTTCGTCGCCATCAAGCCGGGACAAACCGCGATTCAAATCAAGTATCAAGGCTTGGAACTCTCCGTCCCTGTCCGAATCAAAATCAATCCGTTCGCGCGAATTGAAGTCGGGCGAGATCCCAAGTTCAAAGACAACACGATGACGGTGGAACTGACTGTCTTTGCCAATCCTGCCGACGGCGAATTGGAGTATCGCAGCACGTTGCTCAAGCACGACGAAAACCCGGCGGCCGTCTCCGAATGGATCTTGGCCGAACGCGCGGGGGATCAACTCAAAGCACAATTCAGCAGCCCACGAATCCCGCTGGTCATCGGGCAGAACGAATTCCATCTGATCCTCGAAGCTCGGGATCGGAAAGACGGTTCGATTGTCCGCACTCCATTCCCATTCAAACTGATTACCGGCCGGCAAAAGCCGGCCGAGTAACGAAAGTCAGTAGTTCCAAGTTTGGCGGGATGAGTCCTGTCTTTACTCCGAAGGAGTTGCGTCTCACAGCCCAGGGTTGCTCGCGAAGCGAGCTACCCTGGGAAAGAGACCCAAACCAACCATGTACCCCGAAGGGGTTCCGTCACCGACAATTCCCGAAGGCCGCAACCCCTTCGGGGTAGAAATGTCAACGTGCCGCGAACCCAGGGTAGCCGCGATGCGCGGCAACCCTGGGCTATGAGACGCAACTCCTTCGGAGTAAACGCAAATGCAAAACGATCAATCTTGGAACTACGGAATTTGATGATTTGACTCCCCGGTGATCTCTCAATTCCGAGATGTGGCACTAGCCTGACCTCCAAACCCTTTCGTGACTCAACACCTTTGCAAGCAGAGCAATCAACATGGCCTTTCCCGATGATCGTGATCGCGAGCTACTTCGGTCGGCCTCGCAGGTGTTCGTCGCCGCTGAAGACTTGCTCGACTGGATGAGTCAGCACAAGGACGCTCGGCAGACTCAAGACCTCTGCCCGATTTCCGGGACCGATGAATTCCAACTGATGAGCCTGTTGCGGACTTCGGGACATCTGGTCCGCTCGTCGAAGGTTCCCGTGGCGGCGGCCGTGTATGGAGCGTCGCAAGTCGGCAAGAGCTTGTTTGTCGGCCGCGTGCTGCATCCGGCGGACGAACGGTTCTCGCCACTGGGCCGCGATGAAGTCCTCGGCCCCCCGGCTTACTTCGCCGACCTGAGCTTCGATCAAGACTTGAATCCTCAATGCGGAAGCAATGAAGCCACCGCGATCGTCACTCGCTTCACGACCAAAGATCGCTTCGACGAGAGCGTCCCCACCAAGTATCCGGTCCTGGTTCGCGGACTGACTCGTGCCGAATGGCTGCGCGTGCTGGCTCGTGGATTCCGCTCGGAATGCGATCTCCCTCCCGACGATCTGTGGCAGGAATCGCAACTGGAAAAACTGTTCGAGGAGCACAGCGGCTCGCATCGCGCCGACACCGTTGATCGCGAATGGCGCATGGATTTGTTGGACGTCTACTCGTATCTCAAGCGACTGGAGCCGCTGCGGTATCGAGCCAACGAAACGCTGCTCAACGGCTTGATCAGCCGCTATCCCCTGACGAAAGAGGGCTATGTTTCCGTGGCGGCTCGATTGAGCTGGAACAGTTGGCCCTCGCTGACGAGCTTGTTCAATCAGGTCTGGAAATTCTTGGAGATGACTCGGCAGCACGGACACGAGGGGATCGTCTGCCACTGGGCCGCCGTTCGATTCTTGTTAGACAGCCAACGCACCACTCAGCACGAGAATCGAAACTCGAAAGTCTTTCCGAAAGTCTCCTGGAATGATTTGGTCGATCGTGTCGAGGACGGCTGGTATGTCTTGGATTACTCACCCGGACAGGGACCGCCGAAACAAGAGTTGGCAACGATCCAATCGGCGATGCTGGAATTGGTCGTCCCCGTCTTGCCCGATCGCCTGAACGAAGAGTGGCGACACGTTCTGGAACTCATCGACTTTCTCGATATCCCAGGGATGCGAGCACAAGGACGCGGTGCCGAGGAAGGGCTGCTCAAGGCGGCGGACTCCTTGGACGACAAGATGAATATCGTGAAGCGCGGCAAGGTCTTTTATCTCTTCGAGCGTTATATCGAAGAGATGCAAATTCAAACGCTGTTATTGCTCGTCCGTTATGGAAACTTAGACGTCCGCGGACTGTTGAAAGAGTATGTCGATAAGTGGGGCCGCATCCGATATGGGAAAGACAACTGGCCTCACCGAGTCCATGAAGACCCGCCGGCGTTTTTCGTGGGGATGACCGGCATCGACGACGAGTTCCGCACCCGCGACGCCAAGAGCGAACTCTACAACGCCCGCATCCGCACCATCGCCGCCGACACCTTCAAGGAGGTGATGTCGCACTTCGGCGGCAGGGACAAACTGTTTACCAACCTGTATCCGATCCGCTACCCCGGCACTTGGGATGACGATGCGGCCAGTCGTCAAAAGCTGGACCCTCAGAAATGGGTGCTGGCCGGCAAAGCATTCTTGGAGGCCGACCTCGTCCAGAAACATGTCGCCGCCGCGCCTCGCAAGTGGGAGGCCGCGATGCGCGATGGAGACGGCGGAGCCTCGTTGATCGCCGCCGCCTTTCGGCATTGCACCTCCGCCTTACGCAAGCAGGACGAACTCTCGAAAGCGATCGCGGAGAATCAGGTTCATCTCGCCGCCTTGGCTCGCAATTGGGCGGTCGATCCCAACGCCAACCTGGATCGCGATCGCCGCATCAACTCCGCGCAAGCCGTCCTGACTTGGTGTACCGCCGACGAACAAATGGTTTACACGCGAATCCAAGCTCTCCAAGAATCGCTCTGCTTTCAGCCGGGAGATGTGGTCTATTTGTCGGATTTGGCGGACATCAATGTCGGGACAAGGCAACGCCCGGAACCGCTCGAAAAGCGGTTGCTCCGCGAACTGCCTCCCTTCCTCATGGAATGGGGCAAGAACCTCGCTCCCGCACGTTGGCAAGAATTCACCGCCGCGCGGGCCGATGCCGACGAGTGGCTCAAGCCCGAAACCTTCGGCACGTTCGCACGATATCTCGCGGAGTATCTCTGCTCGGAAGCGGTGTTGAATCTGCTGGCGGAGCGGCTCCTCAAGATCATCTCATTGCAGCATCGCGACGAACTGGCGAGAAAGAATGCACGCCGCAAATTCACTCGAATGACCTTGAACGACTTCGTCATCAACCCCGGCCCGGACCTGTCCCCCTTGAATGAGATTGCCGATCCCAAACCGGATCGCGATTTCGGATTGATGGCCCCGTTGATCACCCGCTGGCAATCGCGACTCCCCGAAGCCTTCGCGTTAGCAGCCGGAGCCGATGTCAAAATCCCCCCAGGTAACTCCGAGTTGCACGATTGGCTGACCGACTTCCAAGCCGCGTTTCCGTAGATGAGTCAGATGTTTAACCGCAACGCCATCGGCGTGCGCGGGAGGCGTTTCGCACTCGCACTCGCACTCGCGCCCACGCCCACGCCGATGGCGTTGGGGTTAAACATATTATCCACATAACAATCTTTGTGTCCCCTCATTGAGTCTTCCTATTATGCATGTCCTCTTCGCGAATACTGGTGTGCAATACGTCTGCGAACCGTTGCGGGCCGGAACTCGGTTTACCTCTTCGGATATTGGTCTGGGTTGGCAGCACTGCGATCTGCAAGAAGGGAGCACTCAGCGGAGCCTGCCTTATGTGCAATGGCGGATCATGAACGGCAAACTGTTTGTGGCCGTCGATACGACTTGCGGTGAGTCGAGCTGCGGCTTCTTCAGCAGCGCGGACACGCTGATCGGCGATTTTCCGGTGTCGATCAAAGGGCTGTTGGTGCCAGAACCGACTCCGACACCCGAAGCGAAGCCCGGTAAAGAGGAGAAGAAACGCCGCACGCTGGAGGGACTGCCGCTCGTCGAGATTGTGATCCGCCCCGCCACGGGGGGGAGTGAGTCGGCTAAGTCGGTGCATCTGGTCGTGGACTTCGGCAACTCGCGAACGGGAGCACTCTTGATCGAGCCGCAGCCGGGCGAAACTCCCGACATGGAACCGTTTGAACTTCTCAATCGCTATCACCTCGACGCCTGGAACGACAAAGGGGAGTTCGAGAAGAAACATTCCGCTCGCTGGTTTAGTTCGCGCACCAGTTGGTGTATGGCTCCGTTTAACCGATCGCCGAAAATGGAGATTAAGTCTTATACCGAAGCGCCGGCCAAGAAGGGGTTCTTGGGCCTGGGAGGCAAGCCGAAGACGACCGATGCCTCCTCGACATTCGTGTGGCCGCGACTGTTTCAGGACTTGTCCGCGGTTCGTATGGGACAAGAGGCGGAAGATGTCGCTCAAGCGGTGCGAACTGAAGGGGACATTCTGCTGGGGCTGAGTTCCCCGAAGCGTTATCTCTGGGCGGATGACGCCGTCTGGTTGGAAGGGGATGTCTGGTACATGGCCGACCCGGACGATCGCTGCGGCACTCGGAATTATGTGTCGCTGCTACAAGGCCCGCTGATCCGGCACTTGGCCGAGAACGATCCCGACGACATGGTGTTGCCAGATCCCGCCGCCGCACAAATCTCCGAAGAAGAAGTCGCCCGCGAAACTCCCAGCAAGCCGCGCCATGCTCCACGCGCTATGATGGTCGCGGCACTTTATGAGTTGTTGGTGCAAGCTTATGCCTACGTTAATTCAAGCACTTATCGAACTCTGATGGGTGATCCACATCATCATCGGGAAATCCGCAGCCTGTCGTTGTCCTATCCCAGCGGCATGATCCAACAGGAGCGGGAACGGTTTCAGAAGCAGGTGGGGAAGGCGGTCGATTTGTTTTCCGCCACGCTGGGACGCTCACAGTCGCGCCGTCCGATCGGCAACTTGAGCATCGACGAAGCGAGCGCCGTGCATCTGACCTATATCTGGAGCGAGTTGCAGATGCTCAACCGCGATGTGCGATTATGGTTTCAAACCGTTGGCCGTGACCGCAGCCCGGTGCCGCCGACCGCGCCGAAGGCCGCCGCCACCAGCGCTGCGTTGAAACCGGCGGCACCTCCGCCGCCGACAGGGCGAGCCGTGCCCGTACCCGCTCGACGCCCCGCGGCTCGACCCGGCCCGATTCGCCCGCAGCCGACAGCTCAGACCGAACGGGAGATTCGCGTGGCGTGCATCGACATCGGTGGCGGCACGTCCGACTTGATGATCGCTCGATACACGAGCGCCGGCGGTGCGGTCGATCGCATCGATGGCGAGATTCTGCATCAAGACGGCATCTCCGTGGCTGGAGATCAACTCGTGAAGCGGATCCTCGAACGAATCATCGTGCCGCATTTCGCCGAGCGGCTCGGTTTCGGCCCCGACGAGGTCGCTCGCTTGTTCGGCCCCGAACTCCCCATCAACCGCGCCTTCCGAGCGCAGCGCATCAGTTGGATCAACCGCTTGTTCGTCCCTCTGGCTCAAGCCTATTTGCAGCACGCCGTCGACGACTACCGCGATGCTCCGATTACTCACCATGACGGACAAGACGTTTCGCAAGAGGTGGTGGAATCGCTGCAAGCCACCATCAATAAGATTTACCAAGCGGGCATGTTCGACGTGAAGCAACCGTTGGAACTGTATTATGACCCGTATGTCTTCGATCAAGTGGTTCACGAAGTCTTCGATGAATTGCTGTTCGATGTTTGCGAACG
The DNA here is from genome assembly GCA_046156195.1 of Planctomycetaceae bacterium. GTDB lineage: Bacteria > Planctomycetota > Planctomycetia > Planctomycetales > Planctomycetaceae > SXKJ01. The sequence continues at coordinate 13,990 of JBJXEX010000484.1, forward strand.
GATCACGCGGCATGATGTGGACATTGTCTTGCTGGCCGGGCAGCCGACCAAACTGAAATACCTGCAAGACCGCGTGCGGTTATACCTCCCGTTGGCCGCGTCGCGCGTGATCCCCATGCATAACTATTATGCCGGGACTTGGTATCCGTATCAGGATCAGCAAGGGGGGCAACTGGGTGTGATTGGCGATCCCAAGAGCGCCGTCGTGGTCGGTGCCGCGATTCAAGCGCTGATGAACGAGGGACTGCTCGGCAACATTCGGTTTCAAATGAAAGACGCCACTCACAGCGGACTCAGCGGCACGGGAGCCAGCACGAATCAGAATAGCTATTTCTGGGGTCTGATGACCGAAGGGGCGTCTCGCATCCGCGACGACAAGCTGCTGTTCCAGCCGGACGATCCGACGTCGCGCGTGGAGATGTCGGTGGTCGCCGATCAGGTCTTGATCGGCCGCCGCAAGAGTCCCCACGCACACTCGGAAGTGTCGCCGGTCTGGCTGCTCAAGATCGACAAGGGACACCGGCACGGCCCGATTGATGTGAGTGCCATCATCGAACGTGTCCCGGCCTCGTCCAGTCAGGAAGAGACACTGCAATTGGTCTCTGTCACCGGCTTGATTGCCGGCGAGGAAGCGACATTGGAAGGTCCACATCCCAACGTCGTCTTCAAATGGCGAACACTGGCGGGCGAACGCTACTACCTCGATACCGGAGCGCTCGACAACATTGATGGGGTCTCGGCGGGATACGGGTGAGATCAGGGCCTGTCGTCGCCCGCGTCGTGAGTCGCGACGCAGAGAAGTTGTTTAGCCGCCACGCCATCGGCGTGCGCGCGAAAGTAAGTCGTTATTCCTCGATCCGCCCACGCCGTTGGCGTAGGGGTTAAACAAGAAATCCACCACGCTCTGGCGAGCGTGGCTACGAAAACGTGAACACTCCATGCCTGAGAAATCGCCACCATCAACGCCGTGGAATAGGAAGCGCCGCTGGCGAAGCGTCTCACGATATCTCAGCGAGCGGTTGCTGCTGTGGCTGTTGCCCGCCGTTGTGATCGGGACCGGCCTGGTGCTGTGGTTGCTGGAGCGGCAAGTCTCTGAGCTGTATCGCGCCATGGCGTTTCAAGGGGCAATCCGGCAAGCCAGGACGATCGAAGAGGTCCGCCAGTTCTATGCCAGCCAAGTGGTCGAACGGCTGAAGCAACATGGCATCGAAGCGGTGCATGACTATCAAGCCAATGAGAAGACGATCCCGCTGCCGGCCACGATGACCATCGAAATTGGCGAGCAGCTTGGCGGCAAGTCGGGAGAACCGGGAGCATCGGTGAGACTTTTGAGCGCGTTTCCGTTCAAGCATCGAGCGGATCGGAAGCTGGACCTCTTCGAGCAGGAAGCGATCACGCAGATGCAGGTCGGCACCGGCGAGCCGTTTTGGCGAATCGAGAAAGTGGACGGCCGGCTTTCGGTTCGTCTGGCGGTGGCCGATCGGATGAAACAGAACTGCGTGGAGTGTCACAACTCGCACCCGCAAAGCCCGAGGCGAGATTGGAAAGTCGGCCAGATTCGTGGCGTGGTGGAGGTGATTCAGCCACTCGATCGGCAGATCGAAGCGGCACACATGGGGTTGCTCAACACGATCAACGGCGCGGTGGTGGTTTACGGATTGGGATTGCTGGGGATGTTGCTGTTGCTGCGTCGAGTCGCTCGCACGTCGCAGAAACTGCGTCAGGCCGAAGCTCGCACGCGAGCGATCGTCGGCAACGCGGCGGATGGCATCATCACGTTCGATCAACACCTGCGGATCGAAGACTTCAACTCGGCTGCCGAGGCGATGTTTGGAATCGGCGCTGCCACCGTCGCTGGGCAGGACGTGCTGCAATGGATCGTCGATGACGACCGGCGGCTGCGGGACTTCGTCTATCACAAGATCGTCCAGGACGACGACGACAGCAGCAGCGGTGTCCGAGATCCCTCGGCCGTGCGGATCAGCTCCAAGTCTCTGGCGTGTGAGGTGGCCGGTCGGCGAACTGCCGGCGAGCTGTTTCCGATGTCGCTGTCTGTCGGCGTGGTCCGTTGGCGCGAGCAAGTTCGCTTCACCTGCATCGTTCGCGACCTCTCCGAGCAGAAGCAGATCGAAGCCGCGCTCGAACAAGAACGCTCGGTCATCCAGGAGTTGATGCTCAATCTGACCGAAGCGGTTTACATTTATTTCAAAGATGAGCAGAGCCGCTTTCTGCGAGTCAATTCCGCGCTGGCCAAGAAGCTGGGCGTGGCCGAACCGAAAGACGCGATCGGCAAGACCGATCAGGATTTCTTTCCCGACGATTATGCCCGTCACGCCTTCCGCGACGAATTGGAGATCATGCGCACCGGACGCCCCAACTTGAGTATCCAGGAACAAGCCACTTGGCCCGATGGGTCCAAGAGCTGGGTCTCCTCGACCAAGATGCCGCTTCGCAACACGCGCGGGCAGGTGATTGGGACGTTCGGCATCTCGCGCGATATCAGCGACATGGTTCAGGCGCGAGTCGAACTGCAAAAGGCCAAGGAGTCCGCCGAATCCGCCAATCGGGCGAAGAGCGAATTCCTCGCCAACATGTCGCACGAAATCCGCACGCCGATGAACGGCATCCTCGGCATGACCGACCTCGCGCTCGACACGCATCTCTCGGTCGAGCAGCGCGAGTATCTGCAAATGGTCCGCTCATCGTCCGAGCAACTGCTGCTGATCATCAACGACATTCTCGATTTCTCGAAGATCGAAGCGGGCAAACTGGAACTCGACCCGCACGAGTTCCTGCTGCGCGATTCACTGGGCGAAACTCTGCGAGCACTCGCGCACCGCGCGGACAGCAAAGGCTTGGAGTTGGCGGCACATATCGCTCCGAACGTCCCCGACGCGCTGATCGGTGATGAGGGGCGGTTGCGGCAGATCGTCGTCAATCTCGTCGGCAATGCGATTAAGTTCACGGAGCGTGGCGAGGTCATCGTGGAAGTCTCGCTGTCCGGTTCCGCGGGAAACGGTTCGCAGTTGAAAGGCTCGTCGTTCGACACGTCGAGTGTCCTGCGAGCGACGGCCGAGAACGGAATTGTGCCACAGCCAGTCGGAACGCCGGACATCCTGCCACAAGAAGTCGAACTGCACTTTGCCGTGCGCGACACCGGTATCGGCATCCCTGTGGATAAGCTCGGCCGCATCTTCAATGAGTTCGAGCAAGCGGACGGCTCGACCACGCGGCGCTTCGGGGGGACCGGACTGGGACTCGCGATCTCGCGCCGGCTCGTCCATCTGATGCACGGGCAGGTCTGGGTCGAAAGCGAAGTCGGACGAGGCAGCCGATTTCATTTCACGATTCGCGTTGGCGTTCAATCGCACCGTCACGAAATGGACGCGGCGATCGCGGTCATGCTGGAGAACATGCGGGTGTTGGTCGTCGATGACAACGCCACCAATCGCCGCATCTTGGAAGAGATTCTGAAGAACTGGCGCATGCGTCCGACCGTCGTCACCGGCGCGGAGGAGGCTCTTCACGAACTGACCGAATCGATCGCCAGTGGCGAGCCGTTCCCGCTCGTGCTGCTTGACGGACACATGCCGGATACCGACGGCTTCATGCTGGCGGAGATGATCCGCAATCGACCGGAGCTGCTCAGTTCGACGCTGATGATGTTGACCTCCGGCGGACAATTGGGAGACATCGCTCGTTGCCGAGCGCTCGGAATTTCCGCGTACCTCGTCAAGCCGGTGACGCAGTCCGACCTGTTCGACAAGATCGTCCAACTGCTCGACCGAGCCAACGTGCTGCCTCCCAGCTCAGCGGACACCCCGGCGTCCGCGTCGGTCTCGCGCATCAATCTCACTCAGACGCCGATGTGCGTGTTGGTGGTTGAAGACAACGTCGTCAATCAACGTCTCGCGATTCGGTTGTTGGAGAAGCGTGGTCACTCGCTGGTCTTGGCCGGCAACGGCGTCGAAGCGCTGGAAGCAATTGAGAAGTCGATGTTCGACGCGGTGCTGATGGACCTGCAAATGCCGCGGATGGGTGGCTTCGAGGCGACGGCCGAAGTTCGTCGCTGCGAGCAGGGGACTCAACGTCATCTGCCGATCATCGCGATGACCGCTCACGCGATGAAAGGGGATCGCGAGGCCTGTCTCGCCGCCGGCATGGATGCGTACCTCGCCAAGCCGATCCAAGCGGAGGAGCTTTATCGCACGCTCGAAACCTTCGCGCCGAGGGCCAGTGAAACTTTGAGCCGTGACGAGGAAAGGGGTCGGGTGTGCGAATTTCAGAAATCGCCGTCCACGACCTCCCCACTTCCCAAACCGTCCGCGGCGATTTCTGAAATTCGCACACCCGACCCCGCGATCCCACCGCCGCCGAGTATCGACTGGGCCACCGCTCTTAAGAACGTCGCCGATGATCGCGAACTGCTCAACGAACTCATCCAGTTATTCTTGGAGTCGCTTCCGAACTGGCTGACCGATCTTCGCGAAGCGATCGAGCGACAAGATCAACCCAATGCGAAGCGTCTGGCTCACACGCTCAAAGGATCGTTGCGTCAATTCGGAACCTCCGCCGCCGTCACCGCTCAAGAACTCGAACAGGCTGTCGAGCAGTGCCAATTCGCCGAGGCAACGCAATTGTTCACGGAGCTGCAAACCATGATTGCGCAACTACGCCCGCTGTTGCTCGAACGTCCGTAGCCACGCCCGACCGGGCATTCCGACGCATGGACGGGCCAGCGTCCCCTTCCTACAAACCGCGACTCATGCCGAAGCCTCGACGGAAGGACGACTCGACGACGAATCGCCGGGAGATAACCCTGCGCGAGTTGCCCGCGCTGTTGCCCAAGCAGGTGTCGTTTGCGGCGGTGATTGCCGCGCTGAAACAGGGGCAGGCGGGGGCGATTGATGGGGCGTGGGGTTCGTCGGCCGGATTGGTCGTGGCGACGTTGGCTCAGCAGATTGAGAACGCGAGGCCGCTGATCGTTGTGCTGCCTCGGATGCACGATGTCGATGAGTTCGCGGATGATGTTTACAACTTTCTCGGCGACGTTCCGGCGATCTTTCCGGCGTGGGAGAGCTGGCCGCCGGATGGCTCGGCGATGGATGCGGTCGGCGGTGCTCGCCTTCGAGTGCTACGAACACTGGCGTCCGACAAGCCGCCGCGTGTGATCGTGACCAGCGGGCCGGCGCTGATGCAGCCGGTGCCGGGACGGGACGAGATCGCGGCTTCGTCACGCTCGTTGCGAGTTGGCAGCAATGTTGATGTCGAAGAGTTGCTGCGCTGGTTGATTGAACGCGGGTTTGAGCGTGTTCCCGCCGTCGAGTTACCAGGCGAGGTCAGCGTGCATGGCGGGATCGTGGATATCTTCCCGTCCGACTCGGAAGACCCGCTGCGGCTGGAGTTCTTTGGCGATGAACTCGAATCGCTGCGGCGGTTCGATGTCGAGTCGCAGCGGACGAACGAGACGCTGAACGAGGTCAGCGTGACGGCATTGGGATCATCGTTTAACCGCAAGCCGGAGGCGTGCGCGACTGCACCCGCGAACGACATTTCAGTCGCCGCGCCCGCTTCCGGCTTGCGGTTAAACGATCATCTTCCGGCCGGCAGTTGGGTCGCGATCATTGAGTTGCCCGAACTGATTGACGAAGCGCGGCAGTATCGCGAACGGTTGAGCGAAACCACTGGCCTCGCCGACATCAATCAAGTCGTGGCGGGGCTGACCGACTTTGCGAACGTGACCATCGCGCCGATCGCGGCCGACAGTTTCGAGACCTCGTGTTATTTGCAGATCGAGTCGATCGAACGGTTCAGCGGGCCGAAGCATGAAGTGCTCAACGAGCTGGCGACGGTCGTCGGCCGTGACGAGCAAGTCTTGATCGCCTGCCACAACGAGGGAGAACGCGAACGGCTGGCGGAGTTGCTGTCCGAAACTCGTTCGGCCGATAGCCGACAGCCGATGGCCGAGAGCCGTGATACCGTTTTTTCAGACGACGGAAAAACGGTATCGCGGCTGTCGGCTGACGGCGATCGGCTTTCGGCCGGGCAGAATTTGGTGCTGGCGGATCGCGTCGCGCTTTGCGTTGGCCGAGTCAACAAAGGGTTTCGGCTCGTCGCCGAGCGGATCATCGTGCTCAGCGATCACGAGTTGTTCGGCCGGACGACGATCGCGCGAGAGACCAAGCGACGGCGCAAAGTTGAGTCGCGGGCGATCGACAGTTTCATCGAGTTGAGCGAAGGAGATTTCGTCGTGCATCTGTCGCACGGCATCGCTCGGTATCGCGGGATGAAGCTGATGGAGAAGGGGGACGCGACCGAAGAGCATCTCACCTTGGAGTTCGCGAACCGGGTGGTGATCTATGTGCCGGTGTCGTTGATTCATCTCGTGCAGAAGTATGTTGGCGGGCAACGCTCGTCGCCGGAGTTGAGCACGATCGGCGGGACGTCGTGGGCCAAGCGAAAGCAGAAGGTGGCGGATGCGGTCGCCGATCTCGCGACGGACATGATCCTGCTGCAAGCGGCTCGCGAGACGAAGCCGGGGTTCGCATATCCGGCGGACTCGCACATGATGAAGGAGTTCGATGCGGCGTTTCCCTACGACGAGACGCCGGATCAACTCAATGCGATTGAAGACTGCAAAGCGGACCTCGAACGAACGCGGCCGATGGATCGGTTGATTTGCGGAGACGTTGGCTACGGCAAGACCGAGGTCGCGTTGCGAGCCGCGTTCAAAGTCATCGACGCGGGCAAGCAGGTCGCGGTGCTCGTGCCGACGACGGTGCTCGCCGAGCAGCACTTCCGCACCTTCAGCGAACGCATGGCCGAGTTCCCGATCACGGTCGCCGGCATCTCGCGGTTCAAGACGCGGGGGGAGCAAAAGAAAATCATTGAGGGGGCGGCGAACGGCACGATCGACTTGCTGGTCGGGACGCATCGGCTCGTGTCACCCGACGTGACGTTCAAAGACCTCGGCCTGCTGGTGATCGACGAGGAGCAACGCTTTGGGGTCGAGCACAAAGAAGTTTTGAAACACTTGCGGCTGGAGGTGGATGTCCTGACGCTCAGCGCGACGCCGATCCCGCGCACGTTGCACATGTCGCTGTTGGGGATTCGCGACATCAGCAATCTGACGACCGCGCCGGTCGATCGCATGGCGGTGACGACTCGCGTCTGCCGGTTCGACGGCGACCTGATTCGGCAGGCAATCGTGCGGGAACTCAATCGCAATGGGCAGGTCTTCTTCGTCCATAACCGGGTCTACAACATCAAGTCGATGGCTGACCGCATTCAACGGATCGTGCCGGAAGCTCGGATCGGCATCGGCCACGGCCAGATGCAGGGGCACGAACTGGAAGAGGTGATGGTCAAGTTCGTGAATCACGAGATCGACATCTTCGTCAGCACGACGATCATCGAAAGCGGCATCGACATCCCGAACGCGAACACGATCTTCATCAACGACGCTCAGAACTATGGACTCGCCGACCTGCACCAGCTTCGTGGCCGAGTCGGCCGCTACAAGCACAAGGCGTACTGCTATCTGTTGCTGGAAGAGGGAAAGTCGCTGACTCCGCTGGCGACGAAGCGGTTGAAGGCGATCGAAGAATTCAGCGAACTGGGAGCCGGCTTCAAGATCGCGATGCGCGATTTGGAGATTCGCGGAGCGGGCAACATCCTCGGCTCCGAACAAAGCGGGCACATGGAGGCGGTCGGCTACGAGCTGTACTGCCAGCTCTTGGAGAACGCGGTTCGCTCGGCCAAGAAGCAGCCGGTGAAAGAGCACATTCACGTCCAAGTCGATCTGCCGGTGACGGCCTACCTGCCACACGATTACGTCCCGCCAGGTCGTCCGAAGATCGAGGCGTATCGCAAACTGTCGACGGTCGGCTCGTTCGAGGAGTTAGCCGATTGGCAAAACGAACTCCGCGACCGCTTCGGCCCGCTCCCTCCGCTGGCGGAACGGATGGTCGAACTGCGCGAACTGCAACTGAGTGCCGCGCGGTGGGGGATCGACCGGGTGACTCGCGAGGATGACTGGCTGGTCTTCGGCTATCGGGACGCATCGCGGTTGAAGCCGTTGGTCGGCCTGCACAAAGGCCGCTTCCGAATCGTCGATGCGAAGTCCGCTTATTGGCCGCTGGCCGAGGGGACCGACACCTCGTTTGACGGCCTGTTGCCGGTGCTCAAAGCGGTGTTGCAGCCGATTTGAAATTGGCGGATAGTCCCGCCCCTTTCAGGATTTGAGATTTCAGATTTCAGATTTCAGATTCCAAAAACTCCGCAAGGATGCGGTTCATGCGACTGACTCAAATCTTATTGACCGTCTTACTGGCAATCGCCGGCTGCAAAGGCGACGCGGGTCTCGGCCCGAAGGTCGATAATCCCGTGGTCGGGCCGCCGCCACCGCGGCGAGTGGGAGCCACGAACTCCGGGCAGACCGCGCTGTCCGACAAACAATCGCGAGACGGAGACGACGAGACATCGGCCAACGGCAAGGGCAAGGGGGTCAAACTGACGAGCTTGACCGAATCCGACAGCGAGATTCCCAAAGAACTGGAAGGGAATCGCGTCGTCGCCACGGTCAATGGCTATCCGCTGTTCGAGGCGGAAGTCCTGGAACGCTATGCCGAGCAGCTCACGAAGATGCGCGACCAAGTTCCCGAAGAGCAATACCGCAAGCAGATCGATCAGCTCATCGAACGCGACCTGCGAGCACATGTCGAACGCAAGCTGCTTTCCGAAGCGATGCGGCGGTCGCTCAAAAAGGATCAGCAGAAACAGATCGACGGCTTCGTGAAGAAGCAGCTTCAGGAACAGCTCGACCAAATGAAGAAAGAGATGAAGGTCACCAGCACCGCCGAGTTGGATCGCGAACTGAGGAAGCACGGCACGTCGCTGTCGATGGTCGAGTACCAGTTCCGAAACAAGGTGCTGGCTCAGCAGTACCTGGCGGGCAAGGTGAAGAACAACCGCAAGCTCAGCCGGCAGGATTTGTTCGCGTACTACCAGCAGCATCTGAAGGAGTACGAGTTCCAACGCCGGGTGAAGTGGCAGCAGATTTTGATCTCGCGAGCCAATGAACAGCAGGCTCGCGCGAAGCTGCGGGTTTTGGCCGACGGGCTTCAGCAAGCTCGTGATTTCGGCGACATGGCCGTCGAGCTTTCCGACGGTGCGACCGCGGAGAACAAGGGGATCCAAGACTGGACGAACGCCGGCAGTCTCGCCGACCAGAAACTCGAAGCCTTGCTGTTTGAACTCCCCATCGGCGAACCCAGCGAACTGATCGAGTCGCCGCGCAGCTTCCAAATCGTCCGCGTGCTGGAACGCCAAAACGCCGGACATGTCCCGTTCGATGAGGTCCAGGAAAAGATCCGTCTGAAGCTCCTGCAAACCGACGAGCAAGATGAGGTCGGCAAGATCATCGACGAACTGTGGGACTCGGCCACGATCGACTCGGAGTACGAGATCAAAGGCTACTCACCGCCGAGTTCGTAATCGGTGCCCCCTGACTCTCTGAGTCGGGAGTTTTCTCGCTCGCGAAGCCGGTTGAGTTGTTTAACCCCAACGCCATCGGCGTGGGCGCGATGGCCAAGAGTCCGTCCAACTTCAACACCGGATATTTGATGGGCGGGAATCTGTCTGTCTTCATCCGTGCTCCGGCCCTGCCATCCGTGCGGCTCCTATCGTGATTGAGGAAGCACAGAAAATTAGATGCCGCACGGATGGCAGGGCCGGAGCACGGATAAAGACAAGTCTGAGGAAGACGCCTTGGACTGTTCGCAGCCTTCAAGACACGCCTCTGTATTTTCGTGAGTTCGATTCATATTCTGCCGCGTCTTTCCGCTCGCCAAAGTCACTCTGAATGAACCAAGGAGTTGATCGTGTTTCAGTCTGTTGCCATCGTCGGGGCCACCGGGGCCGTGGGTCGGATCATGTGTCAGTTGCTCGAAGAGCGCAACTACCAGGCCGGCAGTTTTACGTTCCTCTCCTCGAAGCGCAGTGCCGGCACGAAGCTCACGTTTCAAGGGAAGGAATACACGGTTCAAGAACTGACGAAGGAATCGTTCAAGGGGCACGACTTGGTCATCGGCAGCACACCCGACGAGACCGCTCGCGATTACTTCCCGGCGGCGGTCGAGGCGGGCTGCCTCGTCATCGACGAGTCCGGTTTTTTCCGCATGAAGCCGGACGTGCCGCTCGTCATCCCGGAGATCAATCCGCAAGAGGCGTTAAAGCTGTTGGCCGCCGGACGTGGCATTATATCCAGTCCGAACTGCTCGACCACGCAGATGGTCATTGCACTCAAGCCGCTGCACGATGCGGCTCGCGTGACTCGCTGCATCGTCAGCACCTACCAAGCGGTCAGCGGAGCCGGCTTGCAAGGCTCGGTCGATCTCGTCGAGGGAACCAAGGCCAGCCTTGCCAGCGGCGAGTATGCGTACTCGGCGTTTAAGCACGCGATCGCATTCAACGCCATCCCGCAGATCGGCGGCCCCAAGGAAGAGGGCTACACCAGCGAAGAGATGAAGATGGTTTACGAGACTCGCAAAATCCTTGGCGACCAGTCGATCCAAATTTCCGCGACGTGCATCCGTATCCCCGTCGCTAACTGCCACAGCGAGACCATCTGGGTGGAAACCGAACGCCCGGTCTCGCCGCAGGAAGCTCGCAAGCTGTTCGAGTCGTTCCCCGGCATCGTGGTGCTCGACGACTTGGCGAACGGCCAATACCCAATGCCGATGCACTGCTCGGGCCGCGACGAAGTCTTCATCGGAAGAATCCGCCGAGACCTCTCGCACCCCAACGGCCTCACCTTCTGGTGCGTCAGCGACAACCTGCGAAAAGGAGCCGCGACGAACGCCGTCCAGATTGCAGAGTTGCTGGCAAAGCATCGCGGCTGAAAGCCAGTCTCTTCGGACTTCAATTCACCGCTTCGAGTGGCCCCACCACCTTTCGGATCATGTCCTCCGCGTGGCCGAGAACGTGTTGAACCGGAATTTCTCGCCGACACGGCCCAACCAAGCCTGGGTCACTTTGCCGCCGGTTGCGGTTGTAAATCGGCGACGACTTGCGCGACCCCTTCGACGCGGTTGTCGGTCAGTTGGATTTTCTTGCTCTCGGCTCCCAGGCGGATGCCGATGCGCTTGGCGGGGCTGCGTTGTTCGACGATGCGGTTTTCGATCAGCTCGATTGACTCGGTCCCGCCTTGAATGTCGATGCCGATTCCCTCGTCGCCGCCGCTGTTGATGATCTCGTTCCGCTCGATGCGATTGCGATGCCCGGCGAACGACGCGCCGCGTTCGGGACGGAAGAGAACTCCGGCCACGCCGCTGTTCTTGATGACGTTGTCTCGCACGATGTTGTCCGTGTCGCGATGCCCGATCGAGACGCTGGCGGTGCGGATGTCGGTGATCGTGTTCTTCTCGGCGAGTCCGTACTTCACGCCCCAGCAAAAGAAGATGCCGATGTTGCAGCGCTCGATCCGATTGCCTCGAATCAACGGTCGCTGCGAGCCGCTGCCCGGATGCAGTCCGAGGTCCGCGTTGTCGTGGCTGTGGCAATTCTCGACGACCACGTCGTGACAGATTTGCCAACTGATGCCGTCGCCGTTGTTGTTCCGAGCCTCAACACCGCGCATCGTCATTTGCTGGCAGTCCTGCAAGAAGATGCAGCCGGAGTGATTGCCGTCGAGGTGCTCGTTCTTCTCGCGATTGCCGTCGAGCGTGATGTTCTCGATGAGACAGTCGCTAATGAACTCGCCGCTGATCAGCGGGAAGGACGTTGCGATCGTCGGCTCGCCCATTTGCCAAACATTCTCGCGCAGGGCCTTGTCGAGCTTGAAGCGATTTCCCGATCGAGCCACCAGCGTCCGCTTGAGCACCGTCGCTCCGCCGTTGTGTGGATTCTTACATCGCAGCACGACGCCGTCGCCGACTCGAAATCCGCTCGCGTCATCGAGCGTCACTTCCTGGTCGTACCAATCCGAATCGACGACCAGCTTGGTCTTGGTGCTCGGTTCCTTGATGAGCACCGACTCGGCCCCGCTGCCGACGATCCGCACCTTGGACGCCAGATAAACCGAGTTCCGCAGCCGGTACGTTCCCGGCAAAACCTTGACCGTCCCGCCGCCGAGCCGCGCGACCGTATCGACCGCCGCTTGCAGCACTTTCTCGTTCGAGCCGATCAGATCCCCCTCTTTGTTGCCGACCGAGATCGTCAACCGCTCGTCCCAATTCGGCTCAATGGCCGAGTCGCCGGAGGTCGCTCGTGGCGAAGTCACCTTTGGGCGGCCGTCCTCCGCCAGCAAGGTCATCGTCATGAGACAGCAAACGCCAAGACACGCGAGAACACTTCGACGATTCATCTCTGTCTCCTGAAACGTAGAGCAGGCGGCCCGCCTGCTTTGAATGGTCCTTTGCGGCGGACTCAGGCGAGCCGCCTGAGCTACGACTCTGGCAATGCCGAGTGACGATACATGTTCCGCAACGCTGGGTCACACAGGCCGACCACATTAAACGGCCGGATCGCTTCCGCCAACTCGCGCTCGAATTGTCCGACATCACGGACCTCGTGAAGCCGAGCACACATTCGCCGCACGACCGACAGCCAAGCCGGATCATTCGCCAGCAAGAACGCCGGTTGAAATTCGCCGACGCTCGCGACACGCGCACGCTCATAGCTCGTCGCCGCCGCGAAATAGAGCATCGTTGCCGCCGCGAAACGTCGAAAGTCTCCCAGTGCTGCGAAGCAACCGCTGACCAGCAGGTCGATCAACTCGATCTCGTTCAGAACGCAGCGTTCGTATTCGCGCAGTTGTGATTCCAATGTGCCTCGGCCGAGCGATCGAATCAAAATGCGAGCCAACCGCTCGATCCCGCAGAGCGTGTGGGCGATCCCCGAACTGTGCAGCGCGTCGATGAATCCCGCCGTGTTGGGCAACATCGCCCACCAGCTTCCGGCCGCGCGAGCCAGTTTCCGTTGCAGCCGTCCGGTACTCCGCAGCCCACTTTCCGGCCGGACGATTTTTGAACCCGCGAATTGTTCGCCGACGGACGGAAATCGACCGAGCCACATCTCCCATTCGTCGCTTGCCGACACGTTCGGTCGCTGGCCACGGTTCAAGTCCTGTACGAAGCCCGCGCTGACGGTCTCGTCGTTGAAGCGCAGTTGCCACATCCAACCGCCATCGAAAACATGATGCAGCGCGGCGTGATCGCAATCAAACGGATGCTCGGAGGTGTTGATGCCGCGCGACTCCAGGCAGCGCTGCCAGCGGGTCACGTCCGCAAAGTGAGCGAAGACCGCTCGCGAATTCGTTCGCAGTTCATGCGTCCGGTTCTCGATTTCCAATCGCTTCGCGAGAAACCCACCTTCGCCACTCGCATCGACAACGAAGCGAGTCTTCAAGTTCGTCGTCTCGCCCACAGGTTGGACGGCGAACTTGAGTTCCAACTCGACGTTCCCTTCGTGCGGTTCGATCTCTCCGACATCGCATTGTTCAAAACAAATCGCTCCCGCCGCACGGGCTTCACTGAACAGGAACTGATCCACATCCTGCCGCAACCAATGCGTGTCCGAGTGCTGATCACTGCTGCTGGCCGCGACGAGTAACTCGGTCGAATGATTTTCGTCGGCCGCGAATGGCTGACCGGTCTCGTGATGAAAGTACGAGAACCCGCGTTTGATCCCGGAGACCAGTCGCGGATGTGCCGCCTGCCAAGTCCCGTACTTCGCCAACGGAGCGACTCGCGGCAGGTCGTACTCGCGGCACAAGTCGTTCAACACGAGATTCGCAATCGGAGTCGATGATTCGCCGATCACGAACCGCGGATGCCGGCCGCGGTCGATGAGCGCGACACGCAACCCCGCGCGCCGCAGCACCAGGGCCAGCAAGCTGCCGCCGAAGCCGCCCCCCACAATCGCCACGTCCACTTCGAGCATGTTTTCCTTTCGTCGCCTCACACTTCGAGACTGTGAACTCTTAGAGTCGCAACCAAAGCATTGGCGAGTTCCGATTGGGAAGACGTGAAGCGCTCTCACATCATTCTGCCCACCCATCATTCTGCTGACTTCCGGCGAGCAGAATGATGGGTGGGCAGAATGATGTGAACGCGGAAACAAAGACACTTCTCGATCGCGGTTGGGTATCTCAGTCGGGAGGCTCATTGCGCGAAAGGCTGTTGGTTTGGTTCTTCCGGGATTCGAGTGGCCGAGGTGAAACGCCAGAGCCAAACGGAGAAGGTTTTCGGAGGAATGGCAGAGAGGCGTGATTCTCGTCTTTCCTCATCCGTGTGTGAGCCGATCCGTGTGCGCATAGCTCTTTCGAATGGACTGCGCACACGGATCGGCTCACACACGGATGAATCAATACCGGCATGACGCATCTCGGCGATGCCTCAGAAAACCTTCTTCAAAAACACCGACTGTTCGAACCAGCCACTTCAGACCCAGAAGATTCCCCGCATCCATCGCGATCAACGAACCGCCAAGACCGAGTGATCAACACTCCCGAGTCCGCCTACGAATTGCACACGAGGCACTCCACCGCTGGCAGGATCGTCTGCGACAGATTCATGAGCCGCAACCGCTCGACTCGCTCGGCCTCGCATGTCTGGCAATCGGCGAAGCGCGCCGCATCCCAAGTGTCGGCGAAGACTCGGCCCCGTTGCAGTTCGATCCCGGCCGACAAGACCTGCTCCAGTGACGTCAGTTTCGGCGGAGCGAAAAGCCCTTCGCCTTGCAGTCGCTCCATCGTCCCGTTGCCCGCGCGGGTCGGAATCACCGAGACGCAGGTCGCCCCGCAGTCGAACGCGAACGTGATCGACCGCAGTGCCCATTCGACCCCCTCGGCTTCCGACAAGAACGGCGGACGCAATAGCACGAACGCCCGGACGGCAATGTCTTGCTCGACCAGAAACCGCGCCGCCCGTTTGAAATCATCGAGCGTCATCCGCTTGTTCATTCGCGCGAGCACTTCGGGATGAGCGGTCTCCAGTCCCATCGCGACTTCCAGCCGCGTGTCGCTGAGATCCCGAAATCTCAGACAGCGATCGTCGATCAGCAGCGGATGATTTTCGACGATGACTCGTTGAAAGTGTCGCACGCGATCGGCGATGGCTGGCCAGTCTTCCGGCGGGATCGCGGCGGCATCGAAAAAGTTGCCGCTGTTGTAAAGCTTCACGATGCTGGGACCGGTCCCAAGTTCTTTCAGCGCGATGTCGATCTGTGTCGGCACGGCACCTCGCGGCGTGGGTTCGTCGAGCGTGTGCCGCCAGAGATCGCAGTACAGGCAACGAAACGGACATTCGCGATTCGCCAAGAAGATCGTCGCGACGTCGTGGACTTGCCCATCGGCTTGCCGTTCGGGTTCGACGAACGAGGTGATTGGTCGCCACGGATCGACCGAGGCTTTCGGTTCCCGCGCGGAGAGCACGTCACGATCGGTGAGTGGGGGAGAAAACGGTATCACGGCTCTCGGCGGTTTGTGGCGCACGCGGCTCGCGTGCGACGGGGCGATCTCGGAAAACTCAGCGTTCGGCTGACGGCGATCGGCCGGAGAAGTCACGCGCGGTGCGTTCCTTTTCCCCAAGCACTTGGGCCACAAGAATACCGCCGCGAAACAAACTCGAAAGCCAAGGGGTCGGGTGTGCGAATTTCAGAAATTGCCGTTGTATGCTTGGAAAGTGGAAAACGGGCTGGCGGCAATTTCTGAAATTCGCACACCCGACCCCGTCCGCTTGCGAAACAAAATCCAATGCCACTGCGAGATCATGAGCAACACTCCTCCGAAAGCCGTCGTCCTTCTGAGCGGCGGGCTTGATTCCGCCACCGTGCTGGCGATCGCCCGGCTCCAAGGTTTTGAAACCTTCGCCTTGTCCATCGACTACGGACAGCGACATCGATTCGAGTTGGAAGCCGCGAGGCGAGTCTGCGAGTCGCTCGGAGCGACCGAGCATCGTGTGTTTCAGATCGACTTGCGGCAGTTCGGCGGTTCGGCACTGACGGGTGACATCGACGTCCCGAAGGACCGTAGCGACGTGCAACTCAAGACCGGCATCCCGATTACTTATGTGCCGGCTCGCAACACGATCTTTCTGTCGCTGGCGCTGGGTTGGGCCGAGTCGCTCGGTGCGTACAATTTGTTCATTGGCGTCAACGCGGTCGATTACAGCGGCTACCCCGATTGCCGGCCGGAGTTCATCCAAGCGTTTGCCGAGGTCGCGCGGCTCGGCACGAAAGTCGGCGTCGAACGAACCGGACGATTCGTGATTCACTCGCCGCTGATCTCTCTGTCGAAGGCCGAGATCATTCGTCGCGGCGTCGCCCTGGGAGTCGATTACGGTTTGACGACCAGTTGCTACGACCCCGACTCGGCAGGCCGACCGTGCGGACATTGCGACTCCTGCCAACTGCGGCGAAAAGGTTTCGCCGAGGCAGGACTGGTCGATCCGCTGCCGTATCGGGATTGAAGACTCTTGTCCTTCACCCCACTGAGCTTGCCTCAGTGGCTCGCGGGCTTTTGCACTACGCTCGATTCGTCGTGCAAAAGCCTGAATCCACCGAGGCAAGCTCGGTGGGGTTATGATATCGCGACTCCTCATGCCACCCACTTCACGACGCACGAAGTTAATGCTGCTGATCCCGACGCTCGATCAATCGGGAGCCGAGAAGCAATTGACGTTGCTGGCGTGCCGTCTGCCTCGCGACGAGTTTGATGTGCATGTCGTCGCGCTGACGCGCGGCGGGCCGTTTGCGGAGGAGCTGGCCAGACACGGCGTGCGGGTGACGGTGCTCGGCAAGCGTTGGAAGTTCGATCCGGTCGCGATGTGGCGACTGCGAAAGCTGATCGCCGCCGAGCAGCCCGACATCGTTCACTCGTGGCTGTTCGCGGCGAACGCTTACGGCCGGCTGGTGGTTGGTCGGAGGATGCAGCCACGTCCGAAGTTGATCGTGTCGGAACGCTGCGTCGATGTTTGGAAGGCGGGCTGGCAACTGTGGCTCGATCACAAGTTGATCGCGCGGACCGATCGGCTGGTCGGCAATTCGGTCGCCGTCGCGGAGTTCTATCAGTCGCTCGGCTTCCCACCGGAGCGGATCACCGTGATCCACAACGGCATCGACATACCGGAGCCGACACCGTTCGACCGCGACGCGCTGTTGGCCGAACTTGAGATCCCACGAGGCTCACCGGTGATCGGCTTTGTCGGTCGGATGGCGAAGCAGAAGCGGGTCGATGATCTCGTCTTCGCGATGGCCTTGGTCGCGATCCTGCAACCCGATCCGCATCTGCTGCTCGTCGGCGATGGCCCCGAGCGAGACAAGCTGATGAAGTTCGCACGCGACGTGGATATCGACCATCACACGCGGTTCACCGGTCATCGTGCCGACGCCGCACTGCTGCTGCGAATCATGGATCTGTTCTGGATCGCCAGCGACTTCGAGGGCCAATCGAACAGCGTCATGGAAGCGATGGCCGCCGGCTTGCCGGTGATCGCCAGCGACATCCCCGCGAACCGCGAATTGGTGATCGACGGCGAGACCGGCTTCTTCGTCAAGGTTGGCGATCGCGTCGGCTTCCAGCAGTTTGCCGATCGCTTGCTGGCGGACCCTGAGTTGGCTCGGCGACTGGGTGAGGCGGGGCGCGAACGAATGCGGCAGCACTTCAGCATCGACAATATGGTCGCGGCGCACGCTCGGATGTATCGGGAGGTGCTGCGCTCGTAGTGACCCCATTTATGGGGTCTGGGGTCTGGGGCGTGTGATCGACCCCAGAAATGGGGTCACTACGAGCGCACTACGCCAGCACGTCTTCGACGACGTGCCCATGCACGTCGGTGATGCGGCGGTCGATGCCGTTGTGGCGGACGGCCAGCTTCGTGTGGTCGATGCCCATCAGATGCAACACCGTCGCGTGCAGATCGTAGCTCCAGGTTTCGTCCTTCGCGGTCTTGTAGGCGAACTCGTCGCTCTCACCGTGAGTGGATCCCGCTTTGATGCCGGCACCCGCCAGCCAAGTGACGAACGTGCCGCCGTTGTGATCGCGGCCGGTCGCCCCTTGAGTGAACGGCATCCGGCCGAACTCGGTCGTCCAGATGACGAGCGTGTCCTCGAAGAGTCCGCGTTGCTTCAGATCTCGGACCAGCGCGGTGATCGGTTGATCGACCTGGCTCGCGATGGACGGCAATTCTTTGTCGATGTTGGTGTGGTTGTCCCAGTTGTTTGAGGCTCCGCCGGCACCGCTCCAAACTTGGACGAATCGCACGCCCCGCTCGATCAGCCGCCGAGCGGTCAGGCAACTCTTGGCGAAGCCCGCCGTCGGAGCGATCCCCGTCCCGTAACTCTTGTGAGTCTCCTCGGACTCTTTGGTCAGATCGAGTGCCTCGGGCGCGGCGAGCTGCATCTTGGCGGCGAGTTCGTAGCTGGCGATTCGCGCATCCAGTCGGGAATCGCCCGGCCGAGTCTTCTGATGTTCGCGATTGAGTTCCGCGAGCACTCGCAGCGCTTCCGCTTCGCTGTCTCGTGTGATGAAGCTGGCCGACTTGGGCGGGAACAAATCGTTGATCGGCGTCGCTGCGTTGGCCTTGATGATCGTTCCTTGAAATTCCATCGGCAGGAACGCGGAGGAGAAATTGCCCGTGTTGTTGTACGGCAGCCCGCGCGCATCCGGCAGCACGACAAACGTCGGCAGGTTGTCGGTCAATCGGCCCAGTCCATAGGAAGTCCACGCTCCCAAACAGGGAAAGCCCGGTTGCGTGAATCCCGTGTTCTGCATGTAGCTGGCGGGACCATGCACGTTGGTCTTGGTCGTCATCGCCATCAAGAAGGCCAGCTCATCGACGATCGTGGCCATCCGCGGAAAAACGCTCGTGACCCAGCGACCGGACTCGCCGTGTTGCTTCCACTCAAACGGCGACTTCATCACCGCTCCGGGGACGCTGGTCGCCGCCGCCTTGAGTCCGAAGTCCACCTTCTCACCATGCTTCTTGATGAGCTGCGGCTTGTAATCGAACGTGTCCATCGGGCTAGCGCCGCCATTCATAAAGAGCTGAACAATTCGCTTGACCTTCGCCTGGTGATGCAGCCCGCCATTGAACTCCGGCCGAGGCATCGGCCGCTCGCCCGCCGAAGTGTCCGTCGCGAGTAACCCGGACAGCGCGAGTGCTCCGAATCCTCCGCCGGTCGTCGCGAGGAACTCACGTCGATTGGTTTGTGTTGAATTGGCGGCGCGGTGGTGGAACGGCAACATGGCAACCTCAATGAAGTCCAAGCGAACGGGGCGGCGACACTGTAGCGGTACGGCGCGAGCCGTCCGGTTAAAGCGAGAGCAGACACGACAAAACCGGGTGGCTTGCGCCGCTCCGCGACTCGATCGGTTCTAAAGTCAGTGCCATTGGGGTGACGCCGCCCCGCTCGCCGGAATCTACCGAACTTTCTTGGCGCGAGCACGCGCCTTCTCGACAAGATTCTGTGGCAGACGATTCCTGTCGAGCCATTCGCTCGCCAGAATGCCCCGGCCTTTGTCGAGCGACAACATCTTTGGTTTGGATTGCGGGCTGATGTGTGCATTCATCTTTTTGCCCCACAACTTTTTGCCAGCGAATGGAACTGACGAGCTGGCAAAAAATTAAGAGGCAGAGCCAGATAGTCCTTGTTCTTCGCGTCCAAGTTGGGAGTTCATTCCATGCGATTATTTTCGTGCCTTGTTCTCGGATTGTGGTCGCTGTCTTCTGGCGTCGCACTCGCCCAATCGCCAGAGCCGAGTTGTCTGTGTGGCCGGCCCGAACCGGCTCGCTTCGCACCGCCGCGATTTGTGGCTCCGGCGATGCTCATGCCAACGTCCGGGCGTGCCGAACCGGTCATCGTTCGCACCGCTCGAATCGAGTCGCCCGCGGCCGAGTTCATTGCCGACGTTGCTCCGCTGCAAATCAGTCTGTCCGAGCGATTGCTCAACCAACTGATGGCCGATGAACGTGCCGAGATCGGTCCCGTTCGGGATGTGATCGCGGACGCGAACGTGATCGGCCAGCAAGCCACGACCACGCGAGTCGTCGTCGATGTGCGGCCTAGCAGTGGATTCGCGGAGTTGCATCTCGTGCTGACCGGTGTGGTGAGCAGCGAAACGGTCGGGATCACGTCGCAAGCGGCGGTCAACACGCTGGGACGGCATGACGTGCTGGCGATCAAGCCGGTGATGTTCGACGGTCATCAAATCACGACTCGCCGACCGC
This sequence comes from Planctomycetaceae bacterium, assembly GCA_046156195.1. Classification (GTDB taxonomy): domain Bacteria; phylum Planctomycetota; class Planctomycetia; order Planctomycetales; family Planctomycetaceae; genus SXKJ01. The sequence continues at coordinate 34,218 of JBJXEX010000484.1, forward strand.
GCGTGTGGGTCGATGTTCACAGCGAGCATGTCGGTGCCCAGACCGCGTACGATGGGACGCTCTTCGGAGGCTTCGCACGCAACGTGGCGCTCAAGACCGCGAATCGGCAGCGGGATCAAGTCGATGCGGAGACGGCCGAGCATCTCGTCGCACAACTCGGCCCCAAGTTCAACCGCGAAGCCGATCAGCAACTCGGCCGATTTAATCGCGAATGGCGTGAAGGTGGGAAGGCTCGATTCGGCAAGCTCTGGCCGCAAAGTCTCGTGGCGTCTTCGACCGATTCGCAGTTGCTGATCTCCGCCACTTGGGCGGATGCGCCGGCACTCGCGATCAATGACACCCGTGTTGTCAGCGGCAAGGCGCTAGCCGCCGGTCATTCGGCAGACAACGTCGATCTCGCTTCACCGGTGGCTAGCGCCATGCCGCTCAAAGCGAGCGTCTCTGCATTTGATGCCGACGCCGTCACGATCCGCCTGCATGAATCGGCGATCAACGCTTGGTTGAAGAGGCTCGAACTGGGCGGCAAGACGCTCACCGAAACAGAACTGCGGGAGCCATTCGACGCGCTGATGATCAAGCTCGGCGGTCGCGTGCTGCGGCGAGAAAACAAACTGGCCAACCAACCGTTACCCGGAACCGCTCCACTGATTCGGCTCGGCAAGAACGACCCCGTGCGGGTCAGCTTCGCCGATGGCGAGTTGCGTCTGATGATCGTGGCCAGCATCGAAGTCGCCGGTCAAACAGTGCTCGCTCAAGATGAGATCACCGTGCCGTTTTCCTCAAAGATCGAACGAGGTGAATGGCGCGCGAAGGCGGGACAACTCGCATTCGCGAAAGGGGGCAATGGGATCACTCTGGCCAGCATGGTCGAGACGTTAGTTCGCAATCAACTGGCAACGGCGTTCCCCGATGTCGTGCTGCCCGACTCGATCCCGTTGCCGGGGAGCGTCTCGAATCCGTCGATGCCCGCGTTGCGGCTCTCTCGTGCGGAGGCCACGTCGGGTTGGCTGACACTGTCATTGTCCTTCGGTGGAACGTCGCCACGCGGTCCCACTCCGGAACCTCAACCGGAAGAACCCCGCCCGTTCGAGATTGTGCCGCCACGACTCATCGTCCCAATGCGGCTGGAATCACGCCGCGCCCCGCGCGGTTGGTTTGAGTGATCCGCCCCCATCACGTCGCTCCCACGCTCGCTCTCTTTGAAGTTGCGCGATGTGAATTTGGCTCCGCATAGTTTTGTCGATGTTCTCAGGTTGTCTTCATTCCTCTGACCAGATTCCTTTGATTTCACAGGCTAACCTCTGTCTGAGGATTCGAATCAAAGGAATCTGGTCAAAGGAATGAAACGAATGAATTCGGGCCGTTGTCTTGGTGTCGTGGTCGAATTTGTTCGAACGAGCGTAAGTTCAAAATTCGCGCTTCGGATTACTTTTCCGGGTTCGGCCCGCCCAGCGTGATCGGGACTTTGACTCGATGCCCCTCGCGCAGCACGGTGACGATGACTTGATCGTTGGGGCGTTTGCTTTCGACCAGGCTCAGGAAGTCGCTTTGAGATTTGACCTCTTCTTCATCGACGGCGACGACGATGTCGGCCGCTCCGTAATCAATGCGAGTGCCTCCCAACAGGCCGGTCTTGCGCGACACCTTTGGACCTCGCAGTCCCGCCTTCTCGGCCGGGCCGCCGGGTTGCAATTGAGCAACCAGCAACCCCTTTTCGGTCCTGAGCAACCGGACTCCGATTTCCGGCCGAATGACTTTGCCGTGACGAATCAGTTCCGGCACGACTCGGGCAACCAGATTCGACGGGATCGCGAAGCCGACTCCCGCGCTTTGTCCGGTCTTGCTGGCGATCGCCGTGTTAATGCCAATCAGACGTCCGTGCGAATCGAGCAACGGGCCGCCGGAGTTGCCCGGATTGATCGCCGCGTCAATCTGAATGATCTGCTTGATTGACCGATTGCGAATCTGCAACGAGCGATCGACGCTCGAAATACTGCCGGTCGTCAGCGTCCGCTCCAAGCCGAACGGATTGCCGATCGCGAAGCATCTCATACCGACTCGCAGATGGCTGGAGTCACCCAGCGCGACGGGATACAGCACTTCTGGCGGAGCCTTCACGCGAATAACGGCCACATCGTTCTCTGGGTCCGCTCCGATGAACGAAGCGTCGTACTGCTTGCCGTCGTGCAACGTGACGACGACATCATTGGCATCCGCGATGACGTGAAAGTTGGTGACGATGTGCCCAGCCTTGTCGAGAATCGAACCCGATCCGGTCCCCTCAGCGGTGACCTCAAACGCCAGCAGCGCCGAGTGCGAGCTTTTCGTGTTGATGTTCACGACGCTCTTGTTGATCGCCTCGTAGACGGCGACGCTGATCGACTCGTCCGGCGTCAGTCCCTCGCGATTGAAGACGTTGGGTAAGTTGGTCGGCGCGTACGAGCGGTTCTCGTCCAATGAGAATGAGGCCCGCGCGACCCGTTCGCCGGTGCGATCCTGAGCATCCACCGGTCGTAAAATACTTTCACTCTGCAACGTCAGCGCGAGCAACGCTCCGATAAACGCTGACAGTCCGCAGCCCAAACAGAAACGCATGGCATCCTCCGATGACGAACACTCAAAATGGTCAGGCGAGCGGGGCGGCGTCAGCCCCCCGGTGCTGTGGCAATGACACCGGGGACTGACGCCGCCCCGCTCGCCGATCTCATTGATGGCGGTTCGAGAATAGGCCCAATTCCGCGTTTGGCTCAAGACGGATTCGGACGCCGGCCCGCTCGCCAAAATTTTCCGGTCACGGAGTGACTGGTCTACAAAGTTATCGCCGAAGGCGCGGCTTTCCCTCGCGGATTTCAATGTAACCCGAAGCGTCAGCGAGGGACGCAACACACTCCCTCGCTGACGCTTCGGGTTACATGCGGCTTTGCCGCGCTATTTTGTCACTTCAACAAACTCCTTTCGACGACCGCTCGGGCCTTGTCGAAGCAGGGATTCCAAGTGATCTCCGGCTGGCCGTCGCGCAGGCAGTCGCGGACTTTTTGCAGCGTGTTCCGAGCCATGTGTGGGCAGCGGTTGCAGGCACAGGTCTCACCGCTGGATTCCATCAGGCCGGGGACTGGAACGTAGTTGTGCTGCGGAGCAATCTTTTGCAGCGGATGAATCATGTTGGCTTCGGTCGCGACGAGAAACGTCTGCGGCTCAGCGAAGGACGCGACGTGTTTGCGCATCGCTTCGGTGCCGCCGATGAAGTCGGCGTGTTCGAGGATATTCACCGGGCATTCCGGGTGAGCGATGATGCGGCTACCTGGGTTATTCCGTTTGGCTCGCAGCATGTCGGTGATGCTGAAGACCTCGTGAACCATGCACGATCCCGGCCACAAGATCATCTGGCGACCGGAGACCTCCGCCAGATAGCGGCCGAGATGCTGATCCGGCACGAAGAGAATCTCTTTGCCAGCGGGAACGCGGTCGATGATCTCGCGCGCGTTGCCGCTGGTGACGATCCAATCGACAAGGCTCTTCACCGCGGCCGAAGTGTTGATGTATGCGACCGTCTCGAAGTCACGTCCTTCGGCTCGCAGCTTCTGTTGGAACTTGGCCAACTCCTCCGGCTGACAGCTATCGGCCAGCGAGCACCCCGCCTGCATGTCCGGCAGCAAGACGCGCTTGGTCGGGCTGAGCATCTTGGCGGTCTCGGCCATGAAGTGGACGCCGCTGAAGACGATCGTCGAGGTCGTCACCTTCGTGGCATCGCGAGCGAGCTTGAGACTATCGCCCGTGAAGTCGGCCACATCTTGAATGTCCCCGTCCACATAAAAGTGAGCGAGGATCGTCGCATCCTTTTCCTTCTTGAGTCGCTCGATCTCGTCCATCAGATCGAGCGGATCTTCTTCGATCGCGGCGGCTTGTCCCAGAATCGGCAATGTGGCAGGCATGATGGCTCCTTGTGGCACACGCGGCTCGCGTGCGTTGATTGTCGCGTCGGATTATAGAGCGATTCGCAAACGAGACCACGAACTCGCGCGACTCGCCGCACGGGCCAAATCGCCAGTCGTCGTCGGCACACGGAAAGGTTGTGAAGATTGAGTGCCGCGACCGTAAGGGAGTGGTGATCGAGAACGACTTCGGATCGCTCCCTCACGGTCGCGGCTCAAAAAGTCACAGCCTTGGAGTGTGCCGACGACTATTCGAGACGGTTCGCCTGGGCTGATACACTCCGCCGCCAATCTCTGATCGTGAAAGTTTTCCTCGGACCACCACCATGAACCGCAGCCCGTTTCCCGGAATGGACCCGTACCTCGAAGCGAGTTGGGGCGACATTCATCTGAGTCTCATCGCTTACTCGCGAGATCTTATTCAGCCGCAGTTGCCCGACGACCTCCGAGCACGCGCGGAGGAACGCATTTCGGTCGGCTCGCCAGATGGTGGAATGGCAGTGTTGATCCCGGACGTTCGTGTTGTGGAAAAACGGCGACGATCAAGGCGAGTGGATGAAGGTGGTGGAGTCGCAGTGGCCGAACCGCGGGCCAAGGTCGCGAATCTCGCTAAGCCGCTACTGATCGAGTACGACGACGATCCGACGACGGAAGGCTTTATCGAAATCCGCGAAGCGGGTCGCGGCGGGCGAGTCGTCACGGTGATCGAGTTTCTCAGTAAGACGAACAAGCTCCCCGGCAAAGACCGTCGAAAGTATTTGCAAAAACGGAAACAACTGCGGCGCGGCCGAATCAACCTCGTGGAAATCGACTTGCTCCGGAGCGGCCGACGAATGCCGCCGCTCCGGCTCAATGAACTGCCTCCGGAACATCGAACCGCCTATTGCGTGCTGACGATGCGTGCCGGTCAACGTCCGCTGGAGTTCTTCCCGGTTTCGCTCCGGGCTCCATTGCCCACGATTCCGATTCCGCTGCGCAAGACGGATGAGGATGTCGCGCTCGATCTGCAAGCGGTCCTTCAGCAAGCCTACGTCAACGGCCGCTATGACGATTTGGATTACTCAATGTCGGCGATCCCGCCGCTCGATCCAGCGGACGCCGATTGGACGCAGACGCTGCTCAAAGCCCCGAAGTCGAAACGCTCAGTTCGTGAATAATTTTCGTGGAGCATCCGTATGAACCGCAGCCCGTTTCCCGGAATGGACCCGTATCTCGAAGCCAGTTGGGGCGACATTCATCATCGCTTCATCACTTATTCGTGCGACCAAATTCAGAGCCAACTCCCGCGCGATTTGCGTGCCCGCACCGAAGAGCGAGTCTCGATCGGCTCGCCGTTTCACGAGGACTCGCGCCACATTGTCCCGGACGTGCGTGTGGTCGAACGGCCTCACTGGAGCGGAGGCGGAGGTGGAGTTGCCGTCCTGGAAGCACCGGTCGGTTTGGTCGAGCCACTGCTGATTGACGACGATGAGCCGATCACGGAAGGCTTCATTCAAATCGTGGATACTTCGAGCGGCCAGCATGTCGTGACCGTGATTGAGGTGCTTAGCCCCACAAACAAACTGGCCGGTGGCGATCGCGAGCAGTTTCTCCGCAAGCGGAAAGCGCTGATCAGTGGCGGAGTCAATATCGTCGAGATCGACTTGTTGCGCAGCGGTCGTCGTTTGGAACCACTGGACAGGAGAACTCTGCCACCCAACTACCGTACTCCGTATTGCGTTCTGATTCGCCGACCAGGGATCGGTGGGTTCGAGTACTACCGCGTCCCGCTTCGCGAACGATTGCCCAAGATCCCGATCCCGCTGCGTCAAACTGATCGCGATGTCACGCTCGATCTCCAAGCGGTCTTCGACCTGGCCTACGCCAACGGTCGCTACGACGACACCGATTACTCGATTGATCCCAATCCGCCGCTCGCCGATGCCGACGCGGCCTGGGCCGACGCCCTGTTGCGAGAAAACGGGAGACGCGCCGCTAAATCGTGACCAAAGTTCCGTAGCCACGTTCGCCAGAACGTGGGTGTCTTTGTCATCCCCACGTCATCCCCCACGCTCTGGCGAGCGTGGCTACCGAGACTTTCAAATCCCATGACTTCATCACTGACCGATCTGTTGGATTCGTCCGATCCCAGCCTCTTCAACATCATCACTCACGGGCACGGCCCTGTCGGGCGATTGCCGATCACCGAAAGCATGTTGCTCGACGAACCGAGCGGCACCATGTTTGGACTGACTCAGGCGGCTGGCATGGGTTGGGATCCGGCGCAGCTTGGTCGGCCGCAGTATCTGATCTTGAGCACGCAGGGCGGGGTGCGCGGCGAGGACGGCAAGCCGATTGCGCTCGGCTATCACACGGGGCATTGGGAAGTCGGATTGCTCGTGAAAGCGGCGGCCGAGGAATTGAATCGGCTGGAGAAACTGCCGTTCGCGGCTTACGTCAGCGATCCTTGCGACGGGCGTTCGCAAGGGACGACCGGCATGATGGACAGTCTGCCGTATCGCAACGACGCGGCGGTCGTGCTGCGACGATTGATTCGCTCGATGCCGACTCGCAAAGGGGTCATCGGCGTCGCGACATGCGACAAAGGGTTGCCTGCGATGATGCTGGCTCTCGCGTCGATGCACAAATTGCCGGGCGTCATCGTGCCCGGCGGCGTCACTCTGCCGGCCGAGGACGCTGAGGATGCCGCAAAAGTTCAGACGCTCGGAGTGCGATACGCTCACGGCGGCGTGACGCTGGACTACGCGGCCGAGATGGGCTGCAAGTCGTGCGGCAGTTCGGGAGGAGGCTGCCAATTCATGGGGACGGCCGGGACATCACAAGTCGTGGCGGAAGGATTTGGACTCGCGCTGCCGCACACGGCGTTGATGCCGTCAGGACAACCGATCTGGTTGGACGGCGCGAAGCGAGCGGCTCGCGCAGTGATCGCTCAAGAGGCGGCTGGCATCACGATGAAAGACGTGCTGACCGAGGACGCGCTGCACAATGCGATGGTCGTTCATGCGGCGTGCGGCGGTTCGACGAATCTCGTGCTGCACATTCCAGCGATCGCGTTCGCGGCGGGATTGCGACGGCCAACGGTCGCGGATTGGAACCGCATCAATCGGCAAGTACCGCGACTGGTCGATGTGCTGCCGAATGGCCCGGTCGGACACTGGACCATCTGGATGTATCTCGCCGGCGGCGTCCCCGAAATGATGCTGCATCTCCGCGACATGGGACTGCTCAAACTCAACGCGATCACCGCGACGGGGCGACCGCTGAGCGAAGTGCTCGATTGGTGGGAGCATTCCGAACGGCGTGTCGTGTTGCGAAAGCTGCTGCAAGACAAGGACGGCATCAATCCCGACGACGTGATCATGTCGGCCGATCGTGCTCGGTCAAAGGGACTCACGAGCACCGTCTGCTTCCCGGTCGGCAACATCGCGCCGGAAGGGAGCGTCATCAAGGCGACCGCGATCGACCCGACGGTTGTTGATTCCGATGGCGTTTACCGCAAGCTCGGCCCCGCGAAAGTCTTCACCTCCGAACGTGCGGCGGTCGCGGCGGTCAAAGGGCGCGGTGACAAAACGATCGAAGCGGGCGACGTGATCGTCGTGATGTGTCGCGGCCCGCTCGGCAGCGGCATGGAAGAGACCTATCAGCTCACTTCGGCCCTGAAATATGTGTCATGGGGAAAGACGGTCGCGCTGATCACCGATGCGCGATTCTCCGGCGTCTCGACCGGAGCCTGCATCGGACACGTCGGTCCCGAAGCGCTGGCGGGTGGCCCGATCGGCAAGCTGCGCGACGGCGACATGATCGAGATCATCATCGACCGCAACACGCTCGAGGGGAGTTTGAATCTTGTCGGGGAAGTGGGCCGACGATTCTCGTCTGACGAAGGTGCGAGAGTCCTCGCCTCTCGCGAACCCGCCCAGCCGTTGTTGCCCGATCCGCAGCTTCCCGACGACACGAAGATCTGGGCCTTGCTGCAACAACTCAGCGGCGGGACTTGGGGCGGATGTGTTTATGACGTCGATGCGTTGGCGAAGGTGGTTGCAGGGAAAAGGGTATAACGGCGATCGGCTTTCGGCGATCGGCTTTCGGCCGGACACCGTTTGATGATCG
>JBJXEX010000011.1:0-5885 GCA_046156195.1 Planctomycetaceae bacterium
CGCTGTTCTGACCGTAGAGTTCATCGTCCGTCCGGGCCCTGACACGCACGCCGTTGGCCTTCGCGCGATCGATCAGCTCCAGCGCGAGCTGGGGCTTCGTGCGAAACTCGACATCGTCCGGGATGTACTTTTTTTCGGCGCGCCGGATCGTTGGCCCACCGCCGACAACACCCCCCGCACATAGACCCGCAACAAACTCTGTCCCGCGGCCCGCGCAAAACAGTCGCCGAAGCGACTCAAAAACTGACCGAGCATTCTTCCCAACCGTCCAATATCCAGCACCGACATCACTGACATGGGCCGACCCTCCGTGGTTTCCGCGTGAAACAGTTCAACACACGGAGGGTCGCCTTTTTCTCAGATCTTGATCAATCTCAATAACCCACAGCACAAACCACACTTACAACCGCGATAAACACACAACCTGGCGCTGTCCAACTAAGGCAACTCCTCAATCAAGCTCAGCAGCGACAGTGAGACATCGTCGTTGAGGATCGTTCCGATGGCGGAGTTGGCAGTTCCGACCGAGTAGTTGGCTGCGGGAGTTACTGTCAGGATCACTGTCTCATCGGGTTCCACGATGGTGTTGCCAGTCGGATTGATGGTTATGGATTTGGTGGATTGCCCCGCCGCGAACGAAACGCTGCCGACAGTGGCGTTGAAGGCTGCCGCTCCGGATTGCGAATAGTCGCTGGAGAACGTGGCGGTGCCGCCGACTGTGAAACTGACCGTCAACGCGCTCGTTGTCAGACCGATGCGTGTGAACGTGTAGATCAAATTCGGCGTTCCGTTTTCATCGACGCTGTTGGGTGAGACGGCGACCGTGACCTCAGCATCATCGTTGGCAATCGTGGCCGTCGCCGCGAGAGGCGATCCAATCACATAATCAACTCCGGCAGCCAGAGTCAAAACGACGGTCTCGTTCGCTTCGACCTGCGTGTCACCTGCCGGATCGATGATGACGGTTTTGGAGGCTTGTCCCGCCGCGAAGGTGACGGTGCCAGCGGTTTCCGAGAACGACGCTGCGCCGGTCGTCGCATAGTCGGAATTGAATGTGGCCGTTCCGCCGACGTTGAAGCTCACCGTCAATGGGCTGGTTGTTGGTCCCGTTCGCGTGAAGGTGTAAGTGGCATTCGCCGTGCCGTTCTCGGTGACGCTGGCGGGGGTGACGGCGAGCGACACACGCGGATCGTCATTGGCGATTGTTCCCGTGGCGGCGTTCGCGGTCCCGATCGAGTAGTTCGCCGCAGTCGCAAGCGTCAGTATCACGGTCTCATCCGGTTCGAGGATCGCGTCCGCGACGGGATTGATGGTAATCGTCTTTGTGGTCTGACCCGCGGCGATTGACACAGTTCCGGCGGAAGCGGTGAATGTCGCCGCGCCGGATTGAGCGTAGTCCGTCGTGAGTGTCGCGCTGCCACTGACCGTATAGTTCACCGTCAACGCGCTGGCCGTCGCTCCGACGCGAGTGAACGTGTAGACCAAGTTCGGAGTTCCGTCCTCGGTCACGCTGCTGGGCGAAACGGAGACCGTGACCTCGGCATCGTCGTTGGTAATCGTCGTCGTCGCGGCCGTGGGGGTTCCAACGATGTAGGCGTCTCCCTCGATCACAGTCAGGACAACAGTCTCATTGGATTCGAGCACGTTATCGCCCACGGGGTCGATGACGACTGTCTTGGTGGCTTGTCCCGCATTGAAAGTCACACTGCCGCTGGTTTCGGCGAAGGATGTCGCGCCGCTGGCGAGGTAGTCCGAATCAAACGTCGCGGTCCCGCCGACCGCGAAGTTCACTGTCAGCGACCCCGCGGTCGAACCAGTGCGAGTGAACGTGTAGGTGGCATTGCCCGTTCCGTTTTCCAAGAGGCTGGCGGGCGTGACCGCGAGCGACACGCGCGGATCGTCATTGAGGATCGTGCCTGTGGCGGCGTTCGCGGTCCCGATGGAGTAGGTCGCCGCAGACGCGAGCGTCAGAACGACGGTCTCATCTGATTCGAGGACCGCGTCCGCCACCGGATTGATGGTGATCGTCTTCGAGGTTTGTCCCGACGCGAACGACAGAGTTCCGGTCGAAGCCGTGAACGTCGCCGCTCCGGTTTGAGCGAAGTCGGTCGTCAACGTGGCGGTGCCACTCTTGTTGAAGTTCACGGTCAGCGCGGTTGTCGCCCCGACGCGAGTGAACGTGTAGACCAAGTTCGGAGTGCCATCTTCGGTCACGCTGGCCGGAGCGACTGTGATCGAAACCTCGGCGTCATCGTTGGTGATGGTCGTGGTCACTGGAGTCAGCGTTCCGATGAGGTATCCACTTCCTGCGGACAAACCGAGGAGGACCGTTTCGTTCGACTCGACGGTCGCATCGCCAGCGGGATCGAGCGTGACGGTCTTGGTCGCTTGCCCGACACCAAAGGTCACGCTGCCGGTCGTTGCGGAGAATGAGGCCGCACCGCTGGCCGAGTAATCGGTCGCGAAGGTGGCGGTTCCGCCGACGGTGAAATCGACCGTCAACGGGGCGAACGTGGGGCCGGGGCGAGTGAACGTGTAAACGATGTTCCCGGTCCCGTTCTCCAGCACGCTGGCCGGCGAGGCAGCCAGTGTGATCCTGGGAAAATCATCGTTGGTGATCGTGCCGGTGGCCGAATTCGACGTGCCCACCGAATAACTCGCTGACGGATTTACGGTGAGGATCACGGTTTCGTCCGCTTCAATCGTCGTGTCGGTGACGGGATTGATCGTGATCGTTTTGCTTGTCTGCCCCGCCGTGAACACCAGCGTCTTGGACGTGGCTGTGAACGTGGTCGCCCCCGTTTGAGCGTAGTCGGTCGTCAGCGTGGCCGTTCCGCCGAGGGTGAGGTTCACGGTCGTCGAGCCGGTCGTGATACCGGATCGCGTGAAGGTGTAAACGAGATTCGGAGCGCCGTCTTCAACCACGTTGCTCGGCGAGACCGTGACCGAAATCTCCGTGTCGTCAGAGACGATCGTGCCGGTGACCGCCTGCGTGCCCGACTCCGTGCCGTTCGTCACGTTGAGAATCTCGACCACGATGGTCTCGTTCTCTTCGCCGAACGTGTCTTGCACCGCCGTCAGCGTGACGGAGCCTGTCGTGCTGCCGGCGGCAATGACGATCTGCGTGTTCGAGCGTGTGTAGTCGAAGACATTCGTCGCCGAACCGCCGAAGCCGAGTTCAACGGTGACGTCGAAACTCGATGCGGCCGACAGGGTCGCCGTGACGGTCGAAGTGCCAGCCGCTTCCGCCAGCGTCGCGGGCGAGATGCCGAGCGTCACGGTTGGAGGCGCGTCGTCGTCCATGATCGTCGCGGTGACTTGTTGCGAGCCTGATTCGGTGCCGTTGGTGACATTCGTGATGTCCACCACGATCGTCTCGTTTGCCTCATCGCGTGTGTCTTGCACGGCGGTGAGTGTGATCGTTCCGGTCATGTTGCCGGCCGCGATCACGATTTGAGTGTTCGACCGCGTGTAATCCGTGGAGTTCGTCGCGGTGCCGCTGAAGCCGAGAACAACCGTGACGTCCTGGCTCGAAGCTGACGAGAGTGTCGCGGTGACGGTCGCTGTTCCCGCTGCTTCCGCCAGGATCGCCGGTGTGACAGTCAGTGTGACCGAAGGAATCGGTTCCACCTCTGGCGGGGGAGCGGGATTGAAGAGCCACAATTCCTCACCGTGTGTGGTGTCCGTCGCCAAGAAGAAGAGGCGTCCGCCAACGTCTGTCAGAAAAATGGGATTGGAACCGCCGGGATTCGCGATGTCCGCTGCGAGGACCGTTCCCGCCGAGGTGCCGTCCGACTGCCAGAGTTCCACTCCGTTGACGCCGTCATCGGCCGCGAAGACGAGCGTGCCGCCGACGTTGGTCAGTGACGACGGATGTGAGCTGTCACTGTTCGCGTGAATGTTCCGCACGAGGACCGTCCCCGAAGCGGTTCCGTCCGACTTCCATAATTCGTATCCGTTGGTCCCGTCATCGGCGCTGAAGAACAGCGTGCCATCCACGTTGGTCAGACCGTAGGGAGACGAACTCTCGCTTCCCTGGCGAATGTCTTCGACGAGCACCGTTCCCGCCGTGGTCCCGTCCGATTTCCACAGCTCGCGTCCGTTGGTCCCGTCATCGGCGGCGAAGAACAACGTGTTTCCAACAACGGTCAGCGGGTACAAGTAGGAGCCACTGCTCCCCGAACCAAGATCTTTGACGAGCACAGTGCCGGCGGTCGTGCCATCCGACATCCACAGCTCTTCACCGTTTGTTCCGTCGTTGGCGAGAAAGAACAACGAGTCCTCGAAGCTGGCCAGGAAGGACGCAAACGCACCAAAGCTGCTCGGCCCTGCGGCGACGAGCACGGTTCCCGCGTCGGTGCCGTCCGTTTTCCACAGTTCGTCGGTGCTGTCTTCGATGCTGTCGTCGATCGCGCGGAAGAACACCGTACCCCCGACATTCGTGAGACCGAACGCAAACGAGCCGAAGCTACCATTGCCCTCTTTGACGAGCACGGTCCCCGCCTCGGTGCCGTCCGACATCCAAAGTTCGGTGCCGCCGCTGAGTCCAAAGAGGACGGTAAAAAACAGCGTCCCGCCCACATCCGTCAGTTCGGACGGAAAAGAACCGCCTGCCGTCGCGATGTTCTTGACCAGCACGGTGCCCGCTTCGGTGCCGTCGGACTTCCACAACTCGGTGCCATTGATGCCATCACTCGCTCTGAAGAACAGTGTGTTCCCAACGACTGTCAGATCACTGGGAGTTGAGCTCGCGCTGTCCGCACGAATGTTCTTGACGAGCACGGTGCCCGCTTCGGTGCCGTCCGACTTCCAGAGTTCCTGACCGTTGATCCCGTCGTTGGCACTGAAGAACAGCGTGCCATTCAAGTTCGTCAAATCGGATGCCGTCGAACCTTCGCTGCCCGCGAGGATGTCTTTGACGAGGAAGAACTGCGGAGTGACGGTCACGGACAGGTTCTGCACCGCGGTGCCACCGTTGCCGTCGCTGGCCGTGACTTGCACCAGATACACATTGTCTCCATTAGCGTCCGTCGGCGTCTCGAAGTCCGGGGCCTCAACGAACGACAATTGTCCGTCGGCGGTGATCGCGAATTTCGACTGATCCGCGCCACCCGTTCGCGAGAACGTGACCGTCTGCGCTGGCAGGTCGGCATCGGTGGCCGTGACAGTCAGCACGGCCGTCCTGCCCTCCACGGCACGAGGCGTCGCACTCGACGTGAAGACCGGATTGTCGTTGGCATTGGTGACGGTTACGGACAGGTTTTGCGCGACGATCCCGCCATTGCCGTCGTTGGCCGTGACTTGCACGAGGTACACGTTGTTGGCATTGGCATCGGTTGGAATCTCAAAATTCGGAGCCGTTATGAACGTCAGCACGCCGGCTTCCGTGATCGCGAACTTGGTTTGATCCGCTCCGCCGGTGATAAAGAACGAGACTGTCTGCGCGGGCACGTCCGCGTCGGTGGCCATGACCGTCAACACGGCCGTCGTGTTCTCGGCCACGCTCGCCGTCGCATTCGACGTGAAGACCGGAGAGGCTCCATTGACAACCGGCGTGAAGAGCCGCAACTCGTTGCCGAACTCATTGTCGGTCGCCGTGAAAAACAAGCGACCGTTGACGTTGATGAAGTTTTGCGGGTTCGAGCCGCCCTCATCGCCGATGTCCGCAACAATGATCGTGCCGCCCGCCGTGCCGTCGGATTTCCAGACTTCATCCCCGGTAATGCCGTCATTCGCTTGGAAGAACAGCGTGCCACCTACATTCGTCAAAGACTGGATCAACGCGGGATCTGCTCCCACGCGAATGTCGTCGACGAGCATCGTGCCCGCTTCCGTGCCGTCCGATTTCCACAGCTCAAACCCATTGGTTCCGTTGTCGGCGACGA
>JBJXEX010000023.1:0-5024 GCA_046156195.1 Planctomycetaceae bacterium
ACAAGGACTTGCGTTAGGAAGTTGAAATCCCAACCGCAGCTTCGGCGTTTCATGGCGATGCTGCCGGGGCCTGAGTGTTGGTGGAGGAGTGAGAGCGTGAAGCGATTGAGCCACGCGAACGTCTCGCGGAGGTGTTCGTCGCTGATGCGGGATTCGTCTTCGCGGTAGGTCACGTCGAGGCTCCAGTGGCAGGAGTTTTCAATGCCCCAGTGGCTGCGCACGGCGTGAGCGAAGCGTTTCACGCTGACCGGCAGACTGCTGATGTAATAGCGGACTTCGTCGGTGGCTCGACCGTCGCGCACGCAATGGTGGATCGCGACGCCGATGGATTTCAGGCCGGCCCATTGGTCGAACCCCGGCAGGCTGCGCGGTGCTGGCAGTTGAATATACGTTCGAGTTTCGTCGCGACCATGCCCTTTGTCGTGAGTCACACAGCGACGCGCGCGGAGGTTCGCAAAGTCGTTCTCCATCTGTTGAGCGACGTAGTCCACAACCGCTTCATGCAGCTTGCTCTGATTGCCCTTGAGCCCCAAGACATAGTCCGCTTCACCCTCCACAATCTGCTGGGCGATCGCCTTCTGAGTCCCCATCGCGTCGATCGTGATGATCGCTCCCTTGAGATCGACGAGCTTCAAAACCTCGGGAATCGCCGTGATTTCATTCGACTTCTCCGCCGTGGCAACCTGCGCCAAGGTCAACCCAAAGTCGGACGCCCAGATCGTGACTGAGTGCAAGGCTCCCAGTCCCTTGTTCCGATTATGACTACGCCGCAACGTCTTTCCGTCCACCGCGAAGAGCGGTCGCTCCACCCCCGTTGCTGTCGCCGCCGCCGCTCGCAACGACTCCAACCAACTGGTGAAACAAACCTGAAAGGCGCTCGGTCGCAACGTGCTGAGCACTCGCCGATAAACATCCTTCCGAGGAATCCCATTGGGCAACGGCAAGACCTTCCGCAACTCCTCACCCTTGAGCATGGCCCATCGCGCAATGGCCGTCGGCCCCGCCGCCCCTGCCAGCACGGCCATCAGACTAATCACCACGACGCTGACCAGCGGATGCTGAAGATTGACCTCTGACCGAGGATCTTCCAATTCCTCAAAGTGCCGCATCACACTCTCTAAACCAATCCGAACAGGCTCCTTCACCACGATCATGCTCCGTGCGTTGTGAGTTACAAATCAACACACAGAACTAATAGCAAATCAGCAGATTTAGCGCAAGTCGCCTCAGATTGCCAAACTACCCAGAGTGCGCGCTGGCCCTGCCACAGCTTGGTCCGGTGGAAGGCTCCAAAAGTCGGCGTTATCTGGGATAAGTATTCCAGACCCTGCAACTATGATAATGCCGTGAGTGAACTCGTATTCCGACTTTGGTTCATCAAAGAAATACATCAAAGATTGCTCCGCTAGGCTGCCATTTTTCCCCCGCTTGATCGCGGGAAAAGATAGTCAAAATTTATTAACGAAAATCGTGAATTTCGATGAACGGTCGCGGTACGGAATTCAGTAGCTCGACGAGGCCTGTAACTGGAGCGTTGTCGAAATCGTCCACAGCCCTAATCGCTGGCGGCACTCGTTCAGAATCTCGGCCGTCTTGCTGGCTCCGCAGCGGGTGATGAAGGGGCGGGCTTCGAGCAGTTGGTCCAGCGTACGGATGCCTCCCGCCGCCTTGACTTGGACGTGCGGCGGCGAGTGCTCGCGCATCAGTTTCAAGTCGGCGAGCGTCGCGCCGCCGGTGCCGTAGCCGGTTGAGGTTTTGACCCAGTCGCAGTTCAGCTCGCCGCAGATTTCGCAGAGCCGAATCTTATGTGAGTCTTGCAAATAACAGTTCTCGAAGATGACTTTGATCTTCTGCCCGGCCGAGTGCGCGGCATCGGTGATCTCCTTGATCTCTTGGCGGACGTAGTCCCATTGGCCGCTGAGCACTTGGCTGATGTTGACGACCATGTCGAGTTCCTGGCAGCCGTCTTTGAGTGCCTGCAACGCCTCGGCCACTTTGATCGCGGTCGTGTGTCCGCCGTGCGGAAAGCCAATCGTCGTGCTGGCCTTCACGGTGCTGCCGGCGAGGATCTCGGCACAGCGTTTCACGGAGTACGGAAGGATGCAGACGCTGGCGGCGTCATAATCGCGAGCAAGTTTGCAGCCGGCTTCGAGTTCGTCCACCGTCAGCATCGGTTGCAGCAGAGAGTGGTCGATCATCTTGGAGATGTCGGAATAGGTAAAAGACATTGGTCAGTGGTCCTTGGTAATGACAGATGATTTCAAAACTAGCACGACGCGCAAGCGAGTGGTCAGCGGCTCAACATTTTCACCACTAGCTCGCGCGTCGTGCTAGCATCGCGATGACATCATGCCCCGTGTCGCGGCACAAAATTTCGCAAGTAAGTCGCACTCTGACGTAAGGCCGCCTTGCGCGAATCAAGCGTCTCTTCATACGCCCGATCTTCCACCTCCACGCAGACTGGCCCGCGATAGCCCGCATCGGTCAGCACCGAAAAGAATTGGCCCCAATCGACATCCCCCATGCCGGGCAACTTCGGTGTGTGATACTCCGACGGGTGAGCCAGAATGCCGACCTCGTTCAGCCGATGCCGATCAATCCGCACGTCCTTCGCGTGAATGTGAAACAGCCGGTCTTTGAATTCGCGCATGGGGGCGAGGTAATCCATGTGCTGCCAAATTATGTGCGACGGATCGTAATTCAGACCGATGTTTGATCCGCCCAAGTCTTGGAAAAGCCGTCGCCAGATTGTGGGACTCGTAGCGAGGTTCTTGCCTCCCGGCCATTCGTCTTTGCCGAAGAGCATCGGACAGTTCTCAATGCCGATCCGCACTCCCTGATCCTCGGCAAAGCGTGCGATCGGTCGCCAAGTCTCCAGCATCCGAGGCCAGTTGTCCGCCACCGACTTGGTCCAATCGCGGCCAATGAACGTGTTCATCTGCCGCACGCCGAGCAACGCCGCTGCTGCAATGACTTTCTTGATGTGCTCCGCCGATGTGAGTGCTTCATCCAAACTAGGACTCAACGGATTCGGATAATACCCCAGCCCGCTGATCGACACGCCGTATTTCGCCACCGTGTCATGCACCCGCTCCGCCTCGCTCGATCCAAAATGCGAGACATCGACGTGAGTCACTCCCGCATACCGACGCTCGGCCTTACTCACCGGCCAGCAACACAACTCGACGCAGTCGTACCCTTCCGTCTGGGCGACCAAACAAACTTCGTCCAGAGACAACTCCGGCAAAATGGCACTGACAAATCCGAGTTGCATGATGCAGTTCTCCGCGGCAGATTTCATCAAAGAGGCGAACGTGGCAACATCGTATCCGCCCCGTCGCGATCACAACATCAATCACCAAAACTGTAGCGCGGCGAAGCCGCAAAACTAACCCGAAGCGTGAGCGAGGGCGGGCGCTTCAAAAAGTGAGGAATTCAGAGTCTTATGAAGCTCCCGCCCTCGCTCACGCTTCGGGTTAGTTAACCCCCGGAATCATGCATTCAAAACGGAACCTTGTCGTCGTACGAATCTCGCCCACCGGATCGCCCCGATCGTTCGCCCTGCGAGTACTCGTCGTACTCGCTGCTCGACGGTTGCTTTCGATCGAGTTCCTTGAGCAATGCCGCCGTTTCCGCCAAGTCCTTGTCCAGACAACAAACGCTGATGATCAACTCGGACATCGAAGCGAATGACAAATCGTCGCTGAGTTCCAGCCAACGGCGACGCTCCTCGACTGAAAGTTCCGGCAGCTTGCGAGCGAAGTACGCGTCCCGCAGTTCGCGATCCGGACAATTGATGCACAACACTCGGTCGAACCGCCGAGGTCGAGCGATCAGCCGGCGCTCCAACTTCTCTGGGTAGTTCGTCGTGGCGATGTTGACCACTCGATCGACCTGATGATTGCCGTCCAGCCATTGCAGCAACGCACTCGAACCGTATCCCTGCGTCATCGAGTCGATGTCCTCGAAGATGCACAGAATCGGACGCTGCGGCTCGACCGAGCGAAACTGTTGCATGCACGAGAAGAACGTACTCGGATGCTCGCAGAAAAACGCGATGCCTCCCGCAGCGATCGTGCGACAGATTATCTGATGCACGACCGAAGATTTGCCGCTCCCCTGCCGACCATGCAGCAAATACCCGCGACGATGCAGGAAGCCATGCTTGTGAAACCGCTCCCCCAACGTCCAAAACTGCTCAATCTCTTTGAGCAACTTGCTCGACAGTCCCGCCGAGCAATCGATCAACTCATCCACTTTGAGCGTTCGCGGATTGAACCGAATCGACCCATCCATGTCCGCGTCACAGTCGTAAGCCCCTTCCGGCAACTTGGGCAACGTCCGCCCACAGACTTGATATCCGCCACCAGACAGCACCGACCATTGAAGCGTGCTTGAGCGTTGTGCTTGCCCGTTCGATTGCATCTCATCCCCTCCGCGCAAGTGATCTGAAGTCCGAAAAGTCAGTTCATCAAACGACATCGACCACGAAACATCGACTTCGTGTCCGATTTGGAAGAGGGTAATTCGCGAGTGGTTCCACCGGCAAACATCGCTCGGCAGAAATCTGAATTGCCATAGCGTAGATGGTCGCGACAAGAACGCGAGAGCGACTCGCCTACGTAACTCAGTCGCTCCCGCGACTGAGATTCCTCGTGTCGGCCACACACAACTTGTCGTTCGTTGCTATTGAGCCAGCGACAAGAGCTTCCGAGCCCGTTCGATTTCGCGAGCTTTCGTCGCGGCTTGTTGCTCGGTTGTGCCGGGCAACGCGGAGGCTTTCTTCAAAGCCTCTTCGGCATCTGCTCGCTTCACGTCCGCAGACGGGATCGCTCGCGCGGTGAGGATCGAGACGACCGCGCCCTTCACTTGGACGAAGCCGCCGTCGATGAAGAATGATTTCTCGCCGGAGGGGGTCGTCGCCTTGAGTTCTCCGTAGCCCAAGCGGCCGACGAGGGGTGCTCGGCCGGGGAGGATTCCGATTTGGCCGTCGAACAGCGGAAACCGCAACGCCGACGCCGGCT
>JBJXEX010000024.1:0-28581 GCA_046156195.1 Planctomycetaceae bacterium
CAACGATTTCCCCACTTCCCAAGCTGCTAGCGGCGATTTCTGAAATTCGCACACCCGACCCCTCTTCAATGCGGCCCGGCATCCAGGCAGGTCTTGATCGCGAAATCGACCGGCATGTCGGTGCGCAAGACTTGGAAGTCGATCCTCAAGTCGCGGCACTGACGGCGCAGCGATTCGCGATGGGCAATGAACTCGCGCTGGTATGCGGCTCGGAGCAGACGCGGCTCGACGGGCAAGTCGGCCCAGCCCTCTAAGCCGTGAAAGAGCGTGGGGTCATCAAACGGAAAGTCTTCCTCGGCCGGATCGACGATCTGCCAGACGCGGACGTCGTGCTGTTGATGCCGTAGACGTTTCAATCCGAGCAACAGTGAGTCCGCATCCGCGAAGAGATCGCTGAGCAGGATGACGACGCCCCGATGCTTCAGACGTTCGGCGATGCTGGCGAAGAGCGGGGCGAGGGGAGAGGAAGCCTTGGACGTGTCTCTCGACTCTCGACTTTCAACTCTCGGCTCGGTCGTCTCCAGCACATGCGAAATTTGTTTCCAATGGCCAGGCTGGCTGCCGGGGCGGACGGCTTGCGAGACCTCGCGGTCAAAGGCCATCAGGCCGACGGCGTCTTGCTGTTTGACGACGATGTAGCTGATCGCGGCGGCGACGTGCTTCGCGAATTCCAATTTCGAGAGCGGTGCGGCTTCCGAGCGGTATGTCATCGACTCGCTGGCATCCAGCAGCAAGTGGCAGGCGAAGTTCGTTTCTTCCTCGAACTGTTTGACGAAGACGCGGTCGCTGCGGCCGTAGACTTTCCAATCGACGTATCGCAGGTCGTCACCCGGAGCGTACTCGCGGTGCTCGGCGAATTCGGCGGCGAAGCCGTGTTGCGGGCTGCGATGTGCCCCCGTGACGGTCCCTTCGACAGTGCCGCGAGCACGCAGCAGCAGACCTTCCAGCTTGCTGAGCGTTCGCGGATCGAAATACGGCAGGTGTTGAGCCATTGTGATTCCGCAATCGCCAAGAGCGTGTTGAGTAGTTTAACCCCTACGCCAACGGCGTGGGCGGTTCGAGGAATAACGGCTTACGTTCGCGCGCACGCCGTTGGCGTAGCGGTTAAACATTTTTCGCCCACGCTCTTGGCGAGCGCGGCTACTCTACGTTCGAAAGACCGAAGCTGATTCGCGGCGAGAGCTGGTCGCCGGAACGTGCTCGATCAACCGCCGCACGAGCGCGTCGGCCGTCAGCCCCTCGGCTTCGGCGTGAAAGTTCAAGACGAGTCGATGTCGCAGCACCGGAGCGGCGACCGCTTGCACATCATCTAACGTCGCATGAGTCTGACCTCGCAACACCGCGCGAGCCTTCGCTCCCAAAATCAAACATTGGCTCGCCCGCGGTCCCGCTCCCCAAGTCACGAAGTCGCGCACAAAGTTCGGAGCGTCACTGGCCGCATTGTCACCGCGCCGAGTCAGTCGCGTGAGCTGCAACGCATAGCGGATGACATGATCCGCAACCGGGACTCGCAGCACGATCTGTTGCAGGCGGAGCAAGTCTTCTTGGCCGAGCACCTTTTCGATCGCCGCATGAACGCCTCCCGTCGTGCTGCGGACAATGTCGAACTCTTCGTCTTCCGTCGGATAGTCCACTTTGACTTGCAGCATGAACCGATCGAGCTGCGCTTCGGGCAGCGGATAGGTTCCTTCTTGCTCGATGGGATTCTGCGTTGCGAGCACGAAAAACGGTGAGGGCAACAGATGTCGCTTGCCACCGACGGTGACTTGCCGCTCTTGCATCGACTCCAGCAGCGCGGCCTGCGTCTTCGGTGGCGTGCGGTTGATCTCGTCCGCCAGCAGGACGTTGGCGAAGACCGGTCCCGGCAGGAACCGTAGCTCGCGAGTGCCCGACAACTTGTCCTCTTGAATGACTTCGGTCCCGGTGATGTCCGCCGGCATTAAATCGGGCGTGAACTGAATCCGGTTGAACGACAGACTGAGCGTGTCGGCCAGCGTCCGCACCATCAACGTCTTGGCTAGTCCGGGGACGCCGACCAGCAAGCAATGTCCACCGGCGAGCATCGCGATCAGCAACTCTTCGATGACCCGCTGCTGCCCGATGATGATCTTGCCCAACTCGCGCGTGATGCGTTGATAGCTGTCGGCCAGTTGTTGCACGGCGGCGAGATCGGATTCGGTCGATGAATCAGTCGGCACGTTGAAAAACTCCCAAAGGTGACTCGCGTACTAACCCGAAGCGTCAGCGAGGGCGATCGCTTCACGACGATCTGAATTCGGAGTCTCTTGGAGCGCCCGCCCTCGCTGACGCTTCGGGTTACTTTGCTGGCGATTCCTTTCGCCGTTGTGCGAACAGCCAATCGTACATTTCGCGATCTTTGTAAGCTCCGTTCCAACTGTCGTGTCCGACGCCGGGGTACTCGGTGTATTTGGGGCTGCCGCCAACGGCCTTGAGAGCCTCGACAATTTCTCGCGTCCGTTCGACCTTCACGACGTTGTCCTTGTCACCGTGAAACGTCCAGACGGGGATGTGAGCGATCTGCTTGGCTTGGCTGAGATCACAGCCGCCGCAGACGGGGACGGCGGCCGCGAACCGTTGCGGATGACGACTGATCGCGTCCCAGGTTCCGAAGCCGCCCATCGACAGGCCGGTGATGTATTCGCGGTTGAGGTCGATCGGAAATTCTTTTTCCAATCCGTCGAGACACTGCATCGTGAGCATCGCAGTCGGCGACTCGGTCTCTGGGATGACGACCTTATTGGTGGTCCAGTCGATGTCGGCCCACTTGGTGTTTTCCGGGCACTGCGGCGCGACGACGAAGCAGGGAAACTTGTCGAGAAACTCGGGGGTGGCGAACGTCTTGACTCCATGAACCAGCGGCTTGGAGTTGTCATTGCCCCGTTCGCCGGCTCCGTGCAGAAACAGCACGAGCGGATATTTTTGTCCGGCGGTCAGCTTGGCCGGCTGGAGCAATCGGTACGGCAGCGTTTGGCCGTCGGCGTTTTTGAACTGCCGCTTCTCGAATTTGTCCGCCAACTCATCGGCGAACAGCGATCTTGCGAAGAGACCGCAGATCAACAAGACCAAGGCCGCACAGATCAGCAATTTCAGCAGCGACATGGGAGTTCCTAACGCGGCGAAGCCGCAACGTAGCGGCGTCGCTCCGCGACTGAGTTTCTTGGGAGCCGCGACCGTAAGGGAGCGGATTTAAGAACTAACCGCTCTCTCACGGTCGCGGCTCTTCGTCTTGGCAGATTGTAGCGAGACTTTGGCTCGGCACACTCGTCCGCTACGTTACGCCATCATGACTGACACCACGACGCACACCAAATACCTCAACCGTGAACTGAGTTGGTTGGAATTCAACCACCGCGTGCTTGCGGAGGCTCAAGACGCCAGCGTGCCGTTGCTGGAACGGCTCAAATTTCTGGCGATCACCGTGTCGAACCTGGATGAGTTCTTCATGGTCCGCGTCGGCAGCTTGCAGATGCTGTTGGCTCAGGGGATCACGACTCCCGATCCCGCCGGGATGACGCCGGAGCACCAGCTTCACGCCCTCGGCTCGCGCACGCATCACATGACAGACGAGCAATACTCCTGCTTCCAAGACATCGAACCGAAGCTGACGGAAGCGGGCCTGCGGCGAAAACGCGCGGCGGAACTCGTCCCGCGACAAGCCAAGCTGGTCGAGCAACTGTTCGATAACGAATTGTCGAGCATCCTGACGCCGATCGCGGTGACGTCCTTCGACGATTTTCCACTGCTCGCCACGCAGTCGCTCAGCGTCTGCGTGCGGCTCGACCCAGCGGCGAATGATGAATCGAAATCGCCTCGCTTCGCCATCATCCCGTTCGGTAAACGGACTTCGCGGTTCGTCTCGCTGCCGGCCGACAACGGCTACGAGTTCATGCTGCTGGAGGATGTCATTCACCAATACGTTCAACGCTTTTTCCCCGGCGAGACCGTCTGCGAGTGCGTGCCGTTTCGCATCACTCGCAATGCGGATCTCAGCCTCCGCGAAGACCTCGCGGCCGATCTCCTGGCTGAGATGGAAGAGGTCTTGGAAGCTCGCCGCACCGGCGCGTGTGTGCGATTGGAAGTCTCCGAAAGTGCGACCACGCAACTGCTGGCGTTCCTGCAAGAGGCTCTGAAGGTGTCGAACGAATCGGTCTATGTCGTGGCCGGACCACTCGACTTGTCGGCGTTCATGCAGCTTTGCGACCGATCCGGTTTTGAACACCTGCGGTATGAATCGTGGCCGCCGCAGCCCTCCCCCAGCGTCGATTTGGGCAGCAGCATGTTTCAGGTGTTGCAGCGGCACGACCTGATGCTGGTCCATCCGTACGAGAGCTTCGAGCCGGTACTGCGACTGCTGGAGGAAGCGGCCGACGATCCGCAGGTTCTGGCGATCAAGCAGATTCTGTATCGGACCAGTCGCAACAGTCCGATCGTGGCGGCTCTGCAACGCGCGGCCGAGAGGGGCAAATACGTCACGGTGATTGTCGAACTCAAAGCCCGCTTCGATGAGGCTCGCAACATCGAATGGGCGAGGAGCCTCGAACTGGCGGGTGCTCAGGTCATCTACGGCGTCAAAGGGCTGAAGACTCACGCCAAGTGTTTGGTGATCGTCCGCCGCGAGCCACAAGGCATTGTTCGCTACGTCCACTTTGGGACGGGCAACTACAACGAATCGACCGCTCGGCTCTACAGCGACGTCAGCTTCATGACCTGCAATGAGGAACTCGGAGCCGACGCGACCAGCTTCTTCAACGCGATCACCGGTTATTCACAGCCGATGAAGTTTCGCAAAATCGACATGGCTCCGCTGGGGCTGCGGCCGAAGCTCTTGGAAATGATCGAAGCCGAAACGCAACGGAAAAAACATGGCCAGAAGGCGCTCATCCTGGCCAAGCTGAACTCGCTGGTGTGTCCCAAAATCATCGACGCCCTGTATGAAGCCTCGCAGGCGGGCGTGAGGATCAAGCTCAACATTCGTGGCATCTGCTGTCTGCGGCCGGGGGTCAAAGGGCTGAGCGAAAACATCTCCGTCGTCAGCATCGTGGACCGCTTCTTAGAGCACGGCCGGATCATGTTCTTTTATCATGGGGGCGACGAACGAGTCTTCATCTCCTCCGCCGATTGGATGCCTCGCAATTTGGAACGCCGTGTCGAATTGCTCGTCCCCATCGAAGACCGAGGACTGCGAACGCGTTTGATCAACGTCCTCGAAAGCTATTTCGACGACAACGTGAAAGCCCGCCGGCTAAATTCCGACGGCAGCTATTCGCGAGTTAAACAGGGCAAGAACGCCCCGCACCGTTCCCAGGAAGCTTTGTTTCTTGAGACCCGCGAGATCGGCCGCCTGGCCGAGAACTCTCGTCGCACGGTCTTTGAACCGCATCGCGCGAGCTAAACTGAAAGGGAAGTTCGACAGGAAGATTTGGGACGGGAAGAGGAAGTCCCGAAATCACTCTCTTCTCCCTGCCTTTATTTTCCTGTCCCCAATTTTCCTGTCTTTCGTCTACCCGAATTGATTCCACATGAAAACTCTGCTCCTCCTCCGGCACGGCAAATCGAGTTGGAAGGACACGACGTTGTCCGACCATGATCGTCCTCTGAAAAAGCGAGGTCGCGAAGCCGCTCAACTCATGGGCGGTCGACTGGTCGAACATGGTCTCGTTCCCGATCACCTGCTGACATCGACCGCCGTGCGAGCGTTGGAGACGACTCAGCTCGCGGTGAAAGCCGCGACCTATGGCGGTGACGTGGAGATCGTCCCGGCTTTGTACCACGCCGATCCGAGCAGTTTGGTGGCGATCGTGTCACACGTCCCCTACCGATTCGGCCGAGTCCTAGTCGTCGGCCACAATCCCGGCTTGGAAGAGTGGCTGGCGCGGTTGATTGGCCGCAACGAAACGGTTTCCACCGCCACGTTGGCTCAGGTGGAATTGCCGTTGGACTCGTGGCTCGACCTGACACCCGACACGCGCGGTGAGCTGAAAGGTGTGTGGCGCCCCAAGTGAAGTAGTAGGCACATTCCATGTGCCGTCAGCCAAAAAGCAGCGGACGGCACATGGAATGTGCCTGCTACTGCGGCGGGGGCACCGGGGGGCTGACGCCGCCCCGGTCGCCTGATGATTCGTGCTGCGGGTCCGTTGCGGGGGGCACCCAGTTTTTCATGCCGTCGGAGACTTCCTTAATCTCGCGGATGCTTTCGGCGGTCGGCGGTGCGTTGGTGCCGAACTGCACGATCTTCGGCTTGCGGTGGCGAGTCACTTTATAGTGCGTGGTCGCCTTGGGCTTGCGAAAGATTCCGAACCACTTCGCCTCTTCGGCGTCGACCACGTCTTTGGGCTTTTCGCGCAGCAGGAAGAGCAGGATCGCCAATCCCAGAAAGAGGCCCGAAACGATCAGCACCGGCTTCGTCGGTTCGTTGGCGAACATCAAGATAATCAAGCCACTGAACAAGATGCCGAGAAAACAAACGGCTCCGGTCGCCAACCAAGCGACGGCCTCTCGTCCGCTGTCTTTGTTTCCGGACATGTTTCCGTCCCGATCAAAACCCGAATCGACGTGGCTTCAAAACCAAGGGATGGCAAATCGACTCCATCCAACTTGCTCGGATGTTGAAGAAAATGGAGAGCGATCGCAACGTGGTCTATGCCTACTCAACCGGCGGAACACGAAATCCCGGCGAGACAATTCCCTCTCGCCAACTCTGGGAATACAATCCTCCGCCGTCGGCCGCTCCGAGTTCCTGCTCCTGCCAGCGGGGGAAGCGAGTGGACCCTCCGATGTCATCCGGCTGAACCCCATGTGCTGGTTCAGTCCTGCGGTTCATCGGGTCACACCGCGAGCTGGCAAGTTGAGCGACGCTTCACCGAACTGCGTCGCCGTTGTTTGCCGACTCGCGTGACGACCCGTGACTCCTTGGCTTCATGCGGAGAGCGACCATGTCCCGAAACCACTCGAAAGATTTGTTCGACGACACCACGATGACCTTCGGGGAACACCTCGAAGAGCTGCGCATCCGCTTGTGGCGAGCGATCGTCGGACTGTTCCTGATGACCAGCGTCACGATGTATTTCGGCGACCAAGTCATGGCCGTCGTCCGCAAGCCGATCGAAGACGCGCTCCAAGCGCGCGGGAAGGTGCTCGCGGGTGAAGACGCGAAGCCGTTCGATGCCTCCAGAACTTGGAACAACTTCTGGAAATGGGCCACCGGCAATGCGGAACCCAAGCCGGAAGCCCCGCCCGAAACGAAGACCGATTCCAAGACGGTCACGGTTCAAGTCGTTCCGTCCGAGTTGCTGGCCGCTTTGCACGCCGCCGATCCGCAGCGTTTCCCCGCTCCCGCTCCCGCCGAGAAACCGGAACCGGTCGTCGAGTCCGGCTCAGCCTCAACGGACGCGAAGACCGGTGAGGCTCCCGCCCAGGTGGCGGAAAAAACGGTCTCGCTGCGAATCACGGCCCCGGAAATCGCCGAGTGGCGAAGAGCGGCCGAACAACAGATGCGACCGATCGTGCTGACCGTGCAAGAAGGATTTATGACTTGGCTGAAGGTCTCGTTCGTCGCGGGCTTGGTGTTTTCCAGCCCGTGGGTCTTCTACCAATTGTGGTTGTTCGTCGCGGCCGGGCTGTATCCGCACGAGCGAAAGTACATTCACATCTACTTGCCGATGAGCTCCACGCTGTTCCTCGGCGGAGCGGCGTTCTGTTTCTTCGGCGTGTTTCCTTTCGTGCTCGGCTTCCTGTTGCAGTTCTCCGACGAGCTACATCTGCAAACGCAAATCCGCATCGCGGACTGGATCGACTTCGCGATCATGCTGCCGCTGATGTTCGGTATCAGTTTCCAGTTGCCGCTGGTGATGCTGTTCCTCGAACGGCTGTCGATCTTTGAGGTCAAGGACTACCGCGAGAAACGCCGCATGTCGATCTTCATCATCACCATCGTGTCGATGCTGCTGACTCCGGCCGAGCCTTACAGCATGTTGATGATGATGATCCCGATGATCGTGCTGTATGAGTTCGGCATTTTGATTTGCCTCTGGTTCCCGAAACCGAAGCCGTTCGACGACGAGGACGACGAAGGAGAAAAGACAACCGCCATCGCGACGGCATGATCCTCATCCAAAGTCACCCGAAGTGTCAGTCGTCTCGCAGTCGCCGCTTCCGGAGGCGAACTGCGGGAAAAGTGACGGGGACTCTGCTTTTACCGCAGGGAAGCGAAGAGTTTGGCCCGGCGGAGCCGCAACCAAAACATTGGCGGGTTCCGATTGGGAAGACGCCAAACAATCTCACATCATTCTGCCCGCCCATCATTCTGCTGAATTCCGGCGAGCAGAATGATGGGTGGGCAGAATGATGTGAAAGCGGAAACCCAAAACACTTCTTGATCGCGGTTGGGTGCCTCAGTTGGTATCAGATCATTTTGTTTTCCTCTAAGGGGCTGCCCCGATGTTGAGATTGCTCGGTTCTCAGCGGCGATTGTGTGACGGAGTGACTCGTCGCGATCTGCTCCATATCGGCGGGCTGGGCCTGTCGGGACTGACGGCCCAGCGAGCGGCGTCGCTGGCTGCGGAGTCATTGGCGTCGGGTTCTGAGCTGCGTGGTTTCGGAAAAGCGAAACGCTGCATCATGCTCTTTTTATTTGGAGCTGCTCCTCAACATGAGACGTTCGATCCAAAAATTGACGCGCCCGTCGAGATTCAAGGAGAGCTGAAAGCGATCCCGACTGCGCTGACCGGTGTCCCGATTTGCGAAGGGTTGCCGCTGACAGCTCAGGTGGCCGACCGGCTGACGATCGTGCGGTCGATGACTCATCCCTATCCGTTGCACTGCGTCGCGTACGCTCTGAGCGGCATGCCGACTTACACGACGGACCTCGAAACCAAGCCGCGCGATCCCGCGCATTGGCCGTACTTCGGAGCGATCGCCGATCACCTCTGGTCGCAATCCGCACCGTTATCGGCTGCAAGCGAATGGACACCGCGGCACATCGGCTTGCCCTGGGTCTTCAATTCGCAGGTCGATGATCTCGGCGTTCTCGCGGGGCCTTATGCCGCGTTCCTCGGTCAGCGGTTTGATCCGGTCTGGGCAAAGTTCGAGGGGCAGTCGTTGCGAGTCGCTCCGAAAGTCCGACACGAACAGCCGAAGGAGTACTCCGATCCGTACTCGGCCATCGACCCCAATTGCCGCTTCGTCTTCGATGGAGCGGGCCGCTTCGCCGAGCAAGTGTCGCTCGACCGATTCAATCTGCGTCGCGAGCTGCTGGCACAGTTTGATGCGGCTCGTCGCACGGCCGACACGGTGGCCGAGCAGTCGTACTCGTCGCATCAAGGCCGCGCGTTGTCGTTGCTGACGTCACCCAAAATTCGCGAGGCCCTGGATGTCAGCCGCGAAGCTCCGAACCTGCGCGATCGGTATGGGCAAACGCTGTTCGGTCAATCGTGTCTCGCCGCGCGGCGGTTGGTCGAAGCGGGCAGCCAGTTTGTCTCGGTCTTCTGGGACGCTTACGGCACTTACTTCGGCGGAGCTTGGGACACGCACCAGAATCATTACCCGCGTTTGAAGCAGTACCTGCTGCCGGGCTTCGATGCGGCGTACTCCGCGCTGATCCTCGATCTCGAACAACGGGGAATGCTGGAGGACACGTTGGTGCTGTGTCTCAGCGAACATGGCCGCACGCCGCAAATTGACTCGAAGCCAATTGGAGCCGCTCGGCATCATTGGTCGCAGGTGTATTCGGTGGCGCTTGCTGGCGGAGGCACGCATCGTGGAGCGGCCGTCGGACACAGCGACCGCATCGGTGGCTCGGTCGCCGACACGCCGATCTCGCCCAAGGACATTCAAGCGACGGCGTTTCACTTGCTGGGCTTCAACCCGCACGCCGTGATCCACGATCAACAGAATCGTCCTTATCCGATCGCGGGCGACGGCCAGGTTCGACACGAATTGATCGCTTGAACCGCACGACTACGTCGATGCGGCCGAGACCTCTTCCAGTAAGCTCGGCCGCCGATAACGATCGGGAAGCTCGCCGAGATTTCGATGCGCGATCAGTTCCGCCACGATGCTGACAGCGATCTCCGGCACCGTTTGCGAACCGATGTCGATCCCCAGCGGAGCGTAAACTCGCAACAACGCCTCGCGCGAAATGCCTTCGCGGAGCAAATCCTCGAAGATCATTTTGATCTTCCGCTGGCTGCCGATCAGACCGACGTACCGAGCCGGCGTCTCGGCAAGGTGGTACAACGCTTCCTCATCGTGATTGTGTCCGCGAGTCACGATCAGGCAGTAAGTGTTGTGGTCAATCTCCAGGCCACTGAGCGACGTGTCGATGTCTCCGACGATCAGCCGCTTGGCCAATGGGAAGCGTTCCAGATTGCAGTATTGTTCGCGGTCATCGACGGCCCAGACGTCGAAGTCGCACGCCGCCGCCAACTCGGCCACTTTTTGGCCGACGTGTCCCGCTCCCACAATGACCAAGCGGCAGCGACGCAAATGCGGCAAGAACGACACGCCCCCCGCGACATAGGGCCGAGGTCGCAGTGCGAGCGAACGCAGGTGCTCGCCAATCGCCTGCGGCAAGTCTTCCGCGGCATCGTGACTTGCTCGCGCGAGGATCTCGCCGGTGTCACTGAGCAGGAAGCGATCCGCCGCGCGGCCTCCCGCTTTGTCCGGGTCGAGGATGACCGCCTCGGTACAACCTTGATCGGCCACAAGCAGGGCCAACAGCCGGCGGTAGTACTCGAACTCCGCTTCGCCGCGCACCGGATCGACCAGCATCTTCATCCGGCCGCCGCAGATCAGTCCGTCGTCCCAGCCGTAGTCGCTGTCGAGATTGAACGTCAGCAGTTCCGTCTGACCGTCATCGAGCAATCGTAAGGCTCGTCGCTTCACTTCGGCTTCGACGCAGCCGCCGCCGAGCGTGCCGACCTGCGAACCATCCGGGAAAACGAGCATCGTCGCTCCCGCCTTTTGAGGCGTGGACCCGCGCGTTTCCACGAGTGCTGTGTACGCGACCGGTTGATGACGCGAAACCGCTTCGCTCAGTTGTTGCAAAACAGGGTGCATGAGGACTCCGCATGTGGCGCACGCGGCTCGCGTGCGACAGAGAATTGCTTCGATGGCTGCGTCACCAAGACGTGACACACGCGAGCCGCGTGTGCCGCAGTCGCCACGCTCGACATTCCAAACAAAAAGGTCTTCTCACGCGAGCGAGAAGACCTTTTGTTTTTCGGAAGTCGCCAAAGCCAGAGTCACAGAACCGCCGTCGTTGACAGTGAAAAGAGTTCCGAATTCAGCGGCAAGTCGGAAGCCAACAGCGGTTGGCAGGCCAAGTCTGAGACATCGATCGCGTCCGACGGAAAGTCAAACGCGAACTCATCGCCGGGAACGGCCAAGCCCACATCCGTGAGTGGGGGTTGATCGTGATCCATCACGATCGGCTCCTGTGGTGAAAGTAATGCAGACATTTCGTGACCTCGTGAAAATGGAAGACAGAAAAATGAAAAACAAAAACCAATGCGCGGGAAGATTACCGAGGCAACCTGAATTCCTTGTGAAGGCCAGCCAGCAATTCGCGAGTGGCGGACAATTCGCGAGCCAAGCCGGGAACCAGATCGGGCTTGTCGCCGCCGGGGAGGACATTCCAGGTGTAGGTCTCGACCTCCAAATGGGGAGCGTCGTCCAATTCTGTGACCGCGATCAGTGCCCTCTTGAGGTCAGCGCGAGTCGTCTCCAGCGGCCCCATCCGTTCGGCATCGACGGGGACATGAAAGTGAATCCGCCAGCAATCGGCCTTCGCGAATTCGCTGGGAGGAGTGCGAGCCAAATCGGCGGTCAGATCCAGCACTCGCCGCACGTCCCCCGCCGCGGATCGCGCGAAGGTTTGATGCAAGTAACGTGGCTCGACGAAGTGCGCCAGAGCCTCGCGCGCGGATTCATTCGCGCCGGGATGAGTGAGCTGCAACGCGCAGGTGATGTGGACCTTGTTGATGCGGATGCGCTCGCGAGCCAGCGATGCGATCGACTCGGCGACATCTTCGAATTCCACGGCCTGATGACAGACGTCGTAGCAGACTCCCAAATGCCGTTCGACCGAATCGAGAACTCCTTCGCTCGCCGCGCGGTCTCGCAAGCGGTGAAAGAAAGCGATCGTCTCCGCTGTCGTTTCCAACACGCAGCAAGGCTCCGGCTCAATCGCCAGCCGGATCGTCTGCCCGGTCTCCGTCTCCAGCCGCGCAAGCCGCGTCGCGAACTCGATCAAGTTGCGAATGCAGTTCGCCTCGAAGTCGGCCGCCGTTGCCAGCGTTTTGAATCCGAGCGGCACGGTCGAAAGACTCCCCTCCGCGCCGCTGGGCAGCGTCGCGCGGATCAGTTCGGCCAACACGCGAGCACAGTCCCAGGAGTACTCCAGCCGGCTCGGTTGAGTCCAATCGGGCAAGTAGACGTTCTCTTTGACTCGCTCGCTGTGAAAGTCGCCGAAGGGAAACGCATTGAGCGTGTAGGTACACAAACCCAACTCCGCCACGCGAGCGGCGAATCGTGTCGCTCCGTCCGGCTCGGACAACAACTCGCGAATCACCGGCTGAGCCAACCACAACCCCGCGGCCAACGGCGAGCCGAACCGCTGACCGGCCGGCACCGTGAACTCCGTCAGACCACGTTCCACCTGAGCCACCGTCAGCCCCGGATGCACGTTGGTGCAATAACTCAGAGGCAGAGGATTGAGAGACATGACGCGAGAGTCCTTTTGAAGCCCCCATCCGGGTTGCCCGGATGATGAAAAAGAAGGTGAGCGATCACAGGTTATCTGCACATCTCCGGACACGCGCCTGAACGCCCCTAAGATTCCGGCTGATTTCGCATTCCGAAACACGCACGCAAACACGCATCTGTTTCGGACAAGGAGTCCACCGTAGTCTCACGCTCGCCTTCACAGTTTTCGCGAGCATCGCCTATAGTCCGCCTGATCACGGAATTGAACGGGGCCTCGCAGAGACTTCCATGAAAACACGGTTGTTTGTATTCGCGCTAGGAGCGGTAACGCTGTTGGGCTGGTCGGCTCAGATTTCAGCGCATCCACAGTCCGTTCCCCTCTTGAGCGACTTGGCGACTCTGGCGTGGTTCCAAGCGCCTGAACCGACCACTGATCTCGAACCACCTCCGATGGGGGAAGCGGCGGCGAAAGTGGCTCCCAAGAAGGCCGCACCGCCGGCCGAGCCGACGCCCGGCGGTTTGACGTTGGGTTGGAAGCAGATGCGGGAGTTGTTTCTCGGCTACAGCAGCGTGCCGATGTGGACGCTCGTGGCTTGCTCGGTATTAACCGTGATGTTGGTCATCGAGCGATTGACCGCGCTGCAAGCTCGCCGCGTGATGCCGCGAGCGTTCGTTACTCGCTTTCTGCAACGTCTGCGCGAGGGGGCGTTGGACGCCGCCAAGGTGGCGGAACTGACCGAAGTCTGCCGCGAGAACGGCAGTCCCATCTCGCGGTTCTTCGCGATCGTCATCGAGAACGCCGGACGCCCCGCGTTCGAGATTCGTGTCACGATCAGCGACTTCGCCGATACGGAACTGTTTCATTTGCGGAAAAACATTCGCGCGATCAGCGGCTTGGCGATGCTCGCGCCGTTGTTGGGGCTGTTCGGAACGGTGCTGGGGATGATCAGCGCCTTTCACGCACTGTCGCAGCAATCCGGCTCCGGCAAGACCGAGCTGCTCGCGTCGGGCATCAGCTTGGCCCTGATCGCCACGGCCAGCGGATTGGGGGTCGCGATCATCGCGTCGGCGGCTTACTACTACTTGCTGGGTCGCATGGACCGACTCATCCAAGAGATGGACGTGTTGACCAATCAAGCGGTGGCCTTGGCTTCGAGCGATGGCCGCGTTCGCGAGGGCGAGAAAAAAGTACGTCGAGGACCAGCCAACCCGAACGCCGATTCAAAGGCTTCGTGACTCGCCGTAGCCGCGTTCGCCAGAACGCGGGCTTGTTCGCGAACATTCCCCGCAGTCTGGCGACTGCGGCTACTTTGAAATTCGCATGCTCCACAGCAAATCGCACAACTCCGAAGAGCCGCTCTTCATCAACCTCACGCCGATGATCGACGTGATCTTGACGCTGCTGATTTTTTTCATGGCGGCGACCAAGCTCTACGACTGGGATGAACAAAAGCTCGACGTCCAAGTTCCGATCGTCTCCAGTGCTCAGCCGCTGACCGACGCGCCGGACGACATCAAGCTGCGCATCTCTCGCGAGGGGACGATCGCCTACAACGAAGACGTGATCGACCTCGCCGAGATGAAACGCCGACTGCAAGCCGCTCGGAAAAACTATCCCGATCAAGGGGTGATGATCCGCGCGGACGGCCGCGTCGCCCATCAGAAAGTGGCCGAGGTCATGTCCGCCTGCCACGCCGCAGGGATCGGAAGGATTCTGTTCTCCGTGCGTGAAGTTGCCGACGACTAAGACCCCGTCCAACATCAAAATCGAGTGTTGATGTTGGACGGGTTCTTAATGCACTCGTCGGTGAGTCCCAAGCACGATCTTTTGAAGTCGGTCGCTCCGAGCGGTCGGTCGATCCTTCCCATCCTTTCGGCCGGTTGCAAAACTCCCGCCCGGTCATTTTTCTGATCCTGCCGGGAATTGCATCGTTTATGTCGGGAAGCCAGCCAACCGGAGATGCCGCCAAGACACCGACTCCTCAACCGGAGAGTTTGCCGAACGCTCTCGCGCCGAGTGTCCCCAAAGAGGTTCCCAACGCCGCACTCGCCAGCGGGTTTCAGGACATCCTTGGATATTTGAATTTCTCCGGCGGCAAGCCGGATGTGAAATTCCAAGATCGACTGAATCGCTGCCATCCCGAATGGGGATGGCCGAATCCGTGGGAGTCGTTTGAGACGGCGTTGCTCGCGCGATTGGGTGAACTCGAAACAACTTCGGGAGCGTTTCGGGATTCGGCTCAGGCGCGAGCGGTGTTGCAGATCACCTTCCATGAGCTTTGGCCCGCGTATCGACAACATCATTCGGACTTGCTGTTCCATCTCAACGATGCCGCGTTTCAGCAGCCGCTGTTCTTGGCTCGGCTGTTCGAGGCGGTGCTGGTTCAAGGCTCGCCTTGGGAAGAGACCGAGCGGATCGTCAGCGGGGCGCTCGATTCGCTCAACGACTTTATTGGCTTTCGGCCAGTCGCGATTCTCGACAACGACCGCAAGATGGAGCCGTATCCGAAAGAACGCTTCCGCCCGGTGCCGATCTATTTTCAAGGGGTCGGAGCCGGACGCGGGCCGTATCAAGAACTCATCGCGCGGACGATGGAGTTGATGCAGGCCGTGCCGGCGAACCTCTCGCAGAACGCTTACTTCGATCTCAGGAACTTGGATGAGATTGCCTGCGATGTGCGTGCTCACGATCACAACCATCCGGTTTACAAACGCACGAACTACATGTTCGGCGAATGGGATCCGCACTTCATCGACAACAAGGGGTACTTCCGGCGGTTTATTTTGCGGAAGATCATTCTCGACTCGCTGCTGAATTGGATGGCCGAGCAGACCGAGCAGACGCCGGAAGAATCGCTGTTCGACGCGGCCTCGGTGTTGTGCGGGACGATGCTGATGGCCTCGGCGATCAGCGGATCGGGACCGGACACACACGACTCAACCATCACGCTGACGTCGCTCTTGCCGCGTGTGGCTCGGCAACGCGACGCCTTTTACGAACGCCTGCTGGAGGACGCGAAAGGGGAACGAGCCGCTCGCTTGAAGGCGGCTGCGAAGAAGACACAGCAACCGTTCGGACATGTGCGGCAGTCGCTCAACTTGTATCTCGCGAATTATGGAGCGAGGCAGATTCAGTACCGGCATCTGGCGGGTCTGTACGCGATGCTCGGCCGGCCGGAAGCGGCGCGAGAAACGGCGGCCGTGATCCCGTCGGTCGCCGCACGCTTCGCCTGCGAGGTCCATTGGCGGATGACCGCCGCACATCGGCATCTCAGTTCTGGCCAGCTTCTGCCCGCGGTCTCGCTGATCGCGGAAATCGAAGACCACTTCAAACGGGGCATCGAGTGCGGAGCCTTCCCCGATCCCTGGAACATTCTCGGCTTTCAGGGACTGTTTCCGTTGTTCTCGTCGCGCGAGGACAGCATCCCCGATCAACGGCTGGAAGAGCTGCTGTCGATCGTCGAGCAATACCTCTCGGTCTATTCGCGAGCGTTAGGCGAATCGGCCGCGCAGGGGGATCGTGAACTCACGCGGCGCTTGTCCGACTGCTTCCGCACGTTCGCCGAGTATTGGGATCAGTTCGCGAGCGTGACGGTTGAAGACATGCCGCACGTCGCTGGCCGTGAGAGTTGGGAGTCGGCCACGCACGTCGCCGACGTTCTTTCCGAATGGCGAGCGGCCGGGGAAGCCGCAGGTGACGTCAGCTTCTGGCGGCGACACATCGACCGCTTCACAACGGCCAAGTCGTATGCTCTCGTCGTCAAGGCGTTGCTTGAGAAAGAAGACTACGTCGCCGCGATGGCCCTGCTGATGCAGTGGCTCAGTCAGAACGACGAGGTTGGCATCGAGTCCGGCTCGCACTCGCTCCCGGCGCTGCTGACCGAATGGATGACGCAAGTCACCGCCGAGCCGACCGACGGTTCGCCGCCACCCGATCGCTGGCCATTGATTCGCCGATTCTTCGCGTACCTCGAAGTCAACGCGGGAGAGTTCTGGGAAGTCCCGGTCATCGACGGACTCACCGACGATCTCCCCAAGAAAAAGAAGAAGCCCAAGCCGCGAAAAGATTCGCTCGACGATGACCTCGGCGAGTTCGATGACGATCGTGGTGGGTTGCTCGACCCGGATGGCGAGGACGACGACGAAGACAATCCGTTTCGCAGCGCCTACGAAGACATCTCGTTCAAAGACAGCGCGGACGACGGCGTCTCGGGTGAATTGATGGACGACGGCGCGGCGAGCGGTTCGACCGAAATGGAATACCTCAGCAAGGCGCTGGAGCCGCGTCTGAAGTTCTCGGTCACGCTGGCTCAGGTCTGGCAGATGGCGGTCGCGTGCCTGATGCGCAACCCGCCGGCTGGCCTGCAACGCAATCCAAAGGAGGCGCGGCGACCCGACCTCGAAGACCCGCAGGCCGTGATCAGCGGTTGGATCAAACATCTCGGCGAGATGCAGCTAGGGCTTCGCAAGCTGATGGGCGCGCTCTGGGACTTCGAGATCGCCACGCCGTCGGGCGAGCATGACTCGAATGTCGAATACGATCTGCAACTGCAAACAAAGCTCTACATGGTGCAGACGGTGATCGCCGCGCAGCTCGCCTGCCGCATCGGTGAGCGTGGCCTCGGCTGCTTCCTCCCCGGCGGCGATCTTCGCAAGAAATCGAAAGTGGTGAACGACGACCTGCTCATGACCGCGCTCTACCGAGCCGTCTTGCGTGGCGATGTCGATGAGGTCAAATCGACGTTGCCCAGCCTGCTGACGACGCTCGCTCGCAAGCCGCTTCTGTATGTGCCGCTGGATGTCGGCGGGCATCCCAAGCAAGTGCTCGCCGCGCGACTCTTGCAGTCGGACATTCGCTTCCTGCTGACTCAGCTTCCGCGATTGGGTTTGCTCAAAGAGGCGTGGCATCTGTTGCGAACCGCACATCGCATGGAGAAGGCGTCGCGCCCCGGCGAGATGGCCGTCACCGAGTTCGACCGCCTGTTCCGCACCGCCGTGAAGTCGTCGGCCGAGTCATTGCTCCTGTCGGCGGCGACTTGGGATGAGGGAACATTCCCGCAAGAGAAACTCGTCGAGCTGCTGCACGCGCTGATGAAGCCGTTCGTCGAAGAATGGGTCAGCCACAGCGCGACGATGCGACTCTCCGCCGTCGAGAGCATGAAACGCGATCCCATCTGGGATGAGGTCCGCGAGTTCATCACCAAGTTCGGAGCCGAACTGTTTCACGCCAAGATGCTGACGCTCGGCAATGTGCGAGCGATCCTGCACAACGGCATCCCGTGGTTCTTGAATTTCCTTGCCGAGTCCGAAGACCCGCTCCGTCCCAGTCCGCTGTTGGAAGCCCTCAACAATGGCTCCATCGAAACCGATCACGTCGTGCATGTGCTCGAACTGATCTACACGACCGTTGTCGATAAGTTCGATCGCTTCCTCGAATACAACACGACGACCACGCAGTCGGACTACGGCGAAAAGTTTTTCTTCCTGCTCGACTTCCTGCGCGTCGAGGCGGACTACGACCGCGACGCTTGGAATTTCACGCCGCTGAACTTGGTCCATCAAGTTCTTTGCCAAGGCAATCTGCAAGAAGCGGTCAACGCCTGGGAACGCAGCTTCGAGAAGCGAGCCCACGAAACGGCGAGCGCCCACCTGCGCCGTCTGAACGCCGCCGAACGGAAGTACGGCATGAGATTGCCCGCCGTCAGCGATCGGCTCAACGAACACTTCACGAAGCCGCTGGCCGTGAATCGAATGCTCGCACACCTGCCGCAAGTGGTCGCGGACGCTCAAGCCCAACGCCCTGAGTCCCCCGCCTTCGACAGCCTTCGCCGCGAGATCGACGCTTATCTCGCCGACAGCACCGGCTCCGGCATCGAGCTTCCCGCCTGGATGCAGAACCTCGAAAAAGAAGTCCTGCGACTCAACTTCCCGGCCACTGCAATCTCACCCGCCGAAGCCGAGTTCAATGTCGCGCCGCGCATCGTGACCCTGGACGAGATCAGCAAACAACTCGACTCGTGGCTGCAACTGACGACATCCCGCAAGCGCGCCGCCAAGAAGAAGCCGCCGGAAGCGCCCTTCTGACAAAATGTTTAACCGCCACGCCATCGGCGTGCGCGCGAGTGGTTAGCACGACTGCGCACTTTCGTAGCCGCGTTCGCTGTAGAGTTAGGTACGCTCTCCCGCACCCACGCCGATGGCGTTGGGGTTAAACATCTCAACTGATAGCGAGGCCAACCATGTCCGTAGTCCTTCAAGATTTCTCTTGGAAGAGGATGGTGGCCGCCGTGGAAGCCGTTCATGAACGAGCTTGTCGAGCCACCGCCGCACTGGCTCAGGCCGGGATTCCTTATGCGGTCGCGGGGGGCAACGCAGTGGCCGCGTGGGTCTCGCGAGTCGATCGCGCAGCCGTGCGAAACACTCAGGACGTTGACATCGTCGCCTTGGACGCACTCGTGCGGATGAAGCTGAATTCGTTTCGCCGCAAGGACCAGGTCCATCTTCTTGATCTGTTGGACCTCGGCCTGATCGACAGCACTTGGCTGCCGAGCCTGCTCCCCGAACACGCGGCGCGGCTGCAGCAGTTGATCGACGATCCCAACGGCTGATCCAAAATCATTCCGCCCCATTATTCTGCCAAAACCTCTTGGCAGAATGATGGGCCGCGACTTCTATTTTGGTCGGACTTCAAAAACGCCGCGTGAACGAAAAGGCAGACATCAAATTCCAAGAAGAAATTGACTTGGCCCAAGATCACTGGCACGGAATTGAGTCGCGTCCAGGCAAACGCCAACTTGACGGGTGCGAAACCGCCGACTCGTGCAGTGACCACCAATGCTCGCGCTTCTTCGCGAGCTAAAGTTTCCCGTCAATTGCACCGGAATTGTCTGCTGCTCCCAGACCGCCCCAAGTTCGACGCCCAGGTCATAGGGCAACACGTTGATGGTCGAGCCCGAATCGACCAGACCTTCAACGGTGATTGACTTCGTGCCCAGCATCAGTTCAAGCGGAAGGTAGGGCAAGCGGGCCGCTTCGCCGTGGCCATGATCCACGAACGGAAACTGTTCGGCAGGCGCGCTCATGCGGAGATCCGCCCGGCATCGAGAGCGTGCATCAATGTCTGAGCCGCGCTCTCGGCGTGCAGTGGCGTCCAGACGGGAAACGTGCCGTGTTCCGCCATAAGCTGGACGGCAGCATCGTCTTCGCGAGCCAACTCGTTGACCAAGAACTGCACGAGCTGAAATTTCTCAGACCGTGGCAACGTGCGTACGACCGGTTCGAGTTCTGACAATGACATGTGGCACCTCCGAGGTTTTTCCTGCTTCGGATTGAAACGCCGCTCGCTCTCGAAGGAAAGCCAAGTTGATTGCCTGACCTTGGATATTGGATTCGCTCTGCATGCCTCGGCCAGCATCGCAGCGGCAAGCTCTGCCGAACCGTGCGGACGCGAGACGACAGAGGTCTTCGGCACGCCCTCAAAATCGTTATGTTCGGACAGGTCGCGGCCCGATAGCTATCGAGATCATGTCGAAAGCCGCCGGTCGGTTGGCCTCGTGGAGCAAGCGATGTTGGCGAATCGCGCCGCGAGTGACGTTGTGCGCGCTGGCTGCCGCTGTGGTGACGGGGATGTCGCTCGTCGGTTGCCACCGGGCGCACTATCGCGAACAGGCGGATGCCGACGCACAGGCCGCAGTCATCGGAGCGACCGCGAATCCGCAGTTTCAGTTGCCCGACTTTGGAATCGGAATCGATCCTCGGTCGCGGCTGTTCGATCCGACCGATCCCGATTGCCCGCCGATGCCGCCGGATGACCCGGACTCGCACCGGTTGATGGAGTGCGTGGATGGGCATCGCGGTTGGTCGCACTGGGATGACAACGGAGTCTTGCCCGACGTCGAAGTCAGCAATTACCGCGAGTGGTTGCCCCAAAACGAAGCGGGACGAGTCCAAGTCGATCTCGGCGGTGCGGTGGACCTCGCGCGACTGCATTCGCGCGACTATCAAGCTCAGTTGGAGACGCTGTATTTGTCGGCGCTGGATGTCACGGCCGAACGGTTTCGATTCGAGACGCAGTTCTTCGGCGGCAACGCCACGCAGTTTTCGAGCATCGGCCGCATCCGCAACGGCGGTGATGATGCGAGCCGCCTCAGCACCGATTCCGTTCTGCGGCTGGAGCGAATGACCACGACGGGTGGCACGATCGCGACCGGATTAGCGAACTCAATTGTCTGGCAGTTTTCGGGGGCGGACACCAGCATGACCACGTCGATGTTGAACTTCGCCATCTCGCAACCGTTGCTCCAATTCGCAGGAAGACCGCGAGTCATGGAGACACTGACTCGCTCGGAACGCAACCTGTTGGCAAACGTCCGGCAATACGATCGTTTCCGGCAAGGCTTCTATCTCGATGTGGCGACGGGCAACGGCGGAGGGGGCAGCTTGCAGCGTGCGGGTGGCCTGTTCGGGGGATCGGGACTCAGCGGATTCACGGGCGTCGGCGTCGGCGGATTCGGTGGTGTCGGCGCGGTGGGGGTCACCTCCAGCGGCGGCTTTGCGGGAGGCGGCGGTGTCGGCGCACAGGGAGCGGGTGGCTTCCTCGGCTTCCTCCAACAGCAGCAGTTCCTGCGAAACCAGCGCGCTCGGATTGCGAGTCTGCGAGACACATGGCTGCAACTCGAAGCGGCCTTCGATGCCGGCCGCTTGGAGAATCGTTTTCAAGTCGACTTCGCGCGACAGGCGTACTACTCGGGGCAAAGCGAGCTACTTAATGCCGTCGCCGGTTACGAGAGTTCGCTCGATTTCTACAAGATGCGATTGGGACTTCCGCCCGACATTCCGTTTGAGCTGAGCGATCCGTTCTTCGATCAGTTCAATCTGACGGACATGGACCTGACGCGACTCCAGAACGAAGTGGCCGAGCGATTCGAGAGTCTGTCCGCCGCACAGATTGCCGGCCAAGAGTTGGGCGCATCGCAGCCTGTACCGAATCTCGCCGCTCGTATGAAGCGGATGACCGAGGTCATGGAAGCGGACCTCAAGTTCGTCGAGGCCAACCTGCCGCAACGGCGACGTGCCTTGGAAGAGCTGTCGCAACGTGCCGAGCTGCGTGAACACAACTTCGATAGCCGAGCGATCTCGCCCGAGGCACTTGATGAGCGAGTGAAGTTGCTCCGCAGTGAGCGGGTCCGATTTGCGAACGAGATGACCGAACTGGCGACCCTCGTCGAGAAACTGGCGAGCGACACAGACCTCGAACCGGTCGCGCGGGTCCGGGCCGAACGTGAGCTTCTGGCTCGTGTCTCGGCGACGCTGCTCGAATTGTCGTTGTGGCAGGCGCGAACCCGGCTGCATGGAGTCGCGCTGGTTCCCGTGCGAGTCACTCCCGAAACGGCCTATCAAGTGGCGCTCGCGCGGCGGCCCGATTGGATGAACGCCAAGGCCGCGCTCGTCGATACCTGGCGGTTGATCGAGTTCAACGCCAACGCGCTGAAGTCGAACCTCACCGTCAACATCGACGGCGAATTGGGAACGAAGGGAAACAACCCGGTCAAATTCCGCGACACTAACGGCGTGCTCCGCGCTGGAGTCCAGTTCGACGCGCCGCTGACTCGTGTCATCGAACGCAATCAGTATCGGCAATCGCTGATCGACTATCAGCAAGCCCGTCGTTCGTTGATGGCGCAGCGCGACGAAATTCATCGCGGACTGCGAGCACGTTTGCGACAGATTCAGCTCGATCAATTCAACCTCGAACTGCGACGCCTCGCCGTGGACGTGGCGATTACTCAGACGGACATCGCGCGACTCAAACTGTCCGAACCAGAGAAGCCAATCGGCGACGGCAAGGTGCCGGTGGCGGCCACCTCGCCAACGGTGGCCCGCGATCTGGTCGATGCCCTGCTGAACCTCCAGCAATCGCAAGCCGCGTTCATCCAAGTCTGGGGCGACTACGAGATTCAGCGGCGCTTCCTCGACTTCGATCTCGGCACGATGAGCCTCGACGATCGCGGCCTGTGGTGCGACCCCGGCTCCGTCACCGAGGAGACTTTGCTGACCCTCTACTACGAATCGCAGCCCAACCCGCTGACGAGTCCCAGCGCCCCGCATCAACTCTCCGTCGGCGACCTGCCTCCCGAACCGGCCACGTTTGAACTGGCGGTGCCACCGGCACCACCGGCAGTCCCGCCGCAACATAAGTAGCAGGCACATTCCATGTGCCGTCAGCCGAAAAACTGCTGACGGCACATGGAATGTGCCTGCTACTCTATTTCGGGAACGGACCTTCCACTCGCAGACAGAGTTGCCGCGCGAGGAGCGCTTTCCATGCGAGCACTTCGCTTGATTTTCGCTCGGCGTAGGTCAACCCCGGCAGTTCTGCGTGTCCTGGATCGTCCGCCAGCGGCCGGGGCACGACATCAATGCCCGCCGTGCGAAGATCACCGGCTCGCAAGTCCGCAACGTAGTACTTCTTGCCTTCTCGTCCTTGAGATTCAGCGCTGCGGGAATTCTCCGGTAGAGAATTTCCTGATCGTCAATCGTTTCAACCCGTTCCTGAGTTGCCATTTTTCAAGCCTGGTCGTGACGAACGGGATCAACCGAAACGATGCTGAGACACCACCTGGGCATTCTCGAAGTTCACGACTTCGATGGTGCCGTCCGCATCAACTTCCAGAGTCGAGAGTGCCAGCCCTTTTTCCCAGGCGAGCACAATGCCACCATCTCCGGTCGCTGCCACACGCTGTGGGGCCAGCAGTCCCGTATCTCGCAAAGACAGAGCCATTTCACAGGCACGGTGGATGGTCTCCGCGGAAGGAGCTGAGATCCCCTCATCTTCCAACTGGCTCGGATCCCGGTCCCAATTCCATAACCACTTTTCGAGGATCGTCTGCCAGCCATCTCGTTGCTCACGACGAACCCCAGCCAATCCGGACGCCATCCGCTGGTCTTTCAGGAGGATCTCGATTTCATCAAGAACACTCTCCTGAGTTTCGATTTGACTCATTGGCTGGCTCCCCGAACTGCGAAATTCTGAACTGCGAAATTCTGAACTGCGAAATTCTGAACTGGGAAATTCTGAACTGGGAAATTCTGAACGTGTCGCTGGCATCCTAATTCAGAGCCAAATCATCGCAGCAATGGCATACGGTGCGATGAGCCTCAACAGCCACGTTCCCACGCAGATCGTGGGAACGAGAACATCGGGTGAGTATGCTGCGAACCACACCCCAATCATCGTCGAACAAACTCCGCCTTTCCGGTGGCTCGTGCCATGAACATTCTTTGCCAGAAGTCCGCACCTCATGCTCGCGCCGGCAAGAGTCGGCGCGGTCCGTTGTTCGTGCTCGCGTTCCTCGTCGTTTGCTGTGCTGCGGCCGGTGGGGCGGTGTACTCGCTGCGCGGCGATGCGGTGGTCGATGTCCTGACGCAGCGGCCGATTGTCGGTGAGTTCGTCAACGACATTGTCGAACGGGGTGAACTGGAAAGCTCGGCCAACGTCGAGTTGCGTTGTGAAGTCGCGTCGGCCGATGGCGTTCGCATCCTCGAAATCGTGGCGGAAGGCTCGGTCGTCGCCAAAGACGATGTCATCGCACAACTGGATGACTCGACGCTTCGCAAGGACTTGGCCGCGCAAAAGATTCTGGTCAACAACGCCGAGGCCGCGCTCAGCAAGGCCACCAACGATCACGCCGCCGCACTCATCGCGCGCAAGGAATACGACCTCGGAACCTTCGTGCAAGAAGAGCAGAAACTGGAGAGCGAACTGTTCGTCGCCGAGGAAAACTCACGCCGAGCGGCGAACTTTTTGAAGTACAGCACCAAGCTCGCCTCGCGCGGATATATCACCGACGTCCAATTGGAGAGCGATCGCTTCTCGGTCGAGAAGTTCGGCAAAGACCTCGACGCGGCGAAGACCAAGCTCAACGTCATCCGCGAATACACCAAGCCCAAGACGCTCAAGAAGCACGACGCGGACATCAAGACCGCCGAAGCCAATGCCAACGCCGAACAAGCCAAGCTCACCATCGAAATTGAGAAGCTCAAGAATCTCGAAAGCCAATTGGAAAAATGCGTGATCAAGGCCCCCTCCCCCGGACAGGTCGTGTTTGCCAATCAGAACCGTTGGCGAGGGGATGAATTCCTGGTCCGCAAGGGGAATCGCGTTCGCGAAAAGCAGGTGATTGTCATGCTCCCTGACGCGACCAAGATGCAGGTCCACACCAAGATCGGCGAGGCCCGCGTCGATCGCGTCAAACCGGGGATGCTCGCCGTTGTTCAGGTCGAGGCGCTGCGCGGCACGGAACTCAAGGGGACGGTGACGACCGTCAATGCGTATGCGTCGGACGAGAATTGGTTTTCCAACGTCAAGGAGTTCGATGCGGTCATCACGTTGGAGGCTCCGCCCGCGACTCTCAGACCGGGGATGTCGTCGAAGGTTTCAATCCGGGTCGAAACGCAATCCAACGTGTTGCAGGTGCCGATCCAAACGGTGGTCGAGCGCGGCGACAAACATTACTGCGTCATCCGCGACTCATCCGGCAAGCTCGTCCTGCGCGAGCTGCTCATCGGCTCAACCAACGACAAATTCATCGTCGTCAAAGAGGGGCTGAGCGCGACAGACGACGTGGTCATGAATCCGCGAGCACACCTCGCCGCCGTCGGCCTGAAAGACGAAGACCCCTCGCCGAAGAAGAAGGATCAGCCCGAAACCGAAGCCGCGCCCGCCAAGAAACCCGACCAGGTGAGCCGGGGGCTAATGCCTAATGGTTCTCGCTTTGCGAGTGCCATTTCTTGTTCCTACGCTCCGAACGCGAGAAGAATTGGAGCCGCGACCGTCAGGGAGTGGTTGTTTCGTACTACCTGTCTAAGAACAAGCTCGTGTTTTGATGGCTTTGAAC
This sequence comes from Planctomycetaceae bacterium, assembly GCA_046156195.1. Lineage (GTDB taxonomy): Bacteria > Planctomycetota > Planctomycetia > Planctomycetales > Planctomycetaceae > SXKJ01. The sequence goes on from JBJXEX010000024.1 coordinate 25,620, forward strand.
AGCCCAAAGCGTGTTTCCCATTCCTGTCTTCTCCGTGCTCCGGCTCTGCCATCCGTGCGGCATCTGATTTTCCGCGATACTTCAACCCAGTTAGCAGCCGCACGGAAGGCAGGGCCGGAGCACGGAGGCAGTCAGTATCCCGCCCATCAAGATCCGGTGTTGTGGTTGGTCGTTTTTTTACGAATGACGACCGCTCCCTGACGGTCGCGGCTCAATCCTTCTCAAGCTCTCCGCATCGGAACGAGATGACTGCGCGAGGTCACTCGTGAACCTGCTGCGTTGGCTCACCGGCGGCCTGGGACGCGCGAGCCTCAACGCGCTGTTCCTGCATCCGCTCCGATCGTTGCTCACGATCCTCGGAGTCGCGATCGGTGTCGCCAGCGTGATCTGGTTGCTGGCGATCGGCGAGGGGATCGGTCGAGCGGTTCAAAAGCAGATTGAAGGACTCGGCGCGGACAACATCATCGTCCGCACGATCAAGCCCCCGGCCGAGGCGACCGCTGGTCAGCGTGGCTTCGTCCCTTACGGCATCACTCGCAGCGATCTGAAACGGATCATCGAAACGCTGCCCACCGTCAAACGTGCCATTCCGATTCGCGAGGTGCGGCGCGAGTTCCGTTTTCAAGATCGGCTCGTCGATGGCCGCATGGTCGGATGCACGCCGGAGTACGCCGAACTGACCCGACTCGAAATTGACCGCGGCCGATTCCTCTCTCAGACCGACTGCTCCGAACGACACAACATCTGTGTCCTCTCCGCCGAAACCGCCGAGCGACTCTTTCCATTTGAAGACCCGCTCGGCCGAGCCGTCCGCATCGACCGCGACTACTACCAAGTGATCGGCATTCTGAAGTCGCGTGCCCCGTCCGCCGCGATCGGCGGATCGCTCGAAGCCCAGGATTACTCGCGCGATATCTATGTGCCGATCGAAACATTATGGCTAAGAATCGGCGATCTGGTTCTCACTCGCCGCACCGGTTCGTTTTCGGGTGAGCGTGTCGAACTCAGTCAGATCACGCTGCAAGCGGCCGATGTGGCACATGTCGTCGAGACCTCCGAGATCATCAAGGCGACGCTCGCTCCGCATCATCCGACGCTCGATTACGGCATCACCGTGCCCTTCGAGTTGCTCGAACAAGCCCGCGCGACGCGGCTGATGTTCATGCTCTTTCTGGGGATCATCGCCGTGATCTCACTGCTGGTCGGCGGCATCGGGATCATGAACATTATGCTTGCGACCGTGACCGAACGAACCAAAGAGATTGGAATTCGCCGAGCACTCGGCGCGAGGCAAGGGGACATCACGCGACAGTTCCTGCGTGAAACCGTGACGCTCTCCATGCTCGGCGGGACGGCGGGGATCCTCGCGGGCCTGGCCTGTCGTCCGGCGATCAACCTGCTGCGCTGGGGGATCGAGCAATTGTTGCCCGAAGCGGTCGCCACCTTGCCCGACATCATTCGAGGCATGGAACCGGCGGTCGTCTCCTGGTCGGTCCCGCTGGCATTCGGCATCTCGGTCCTTGTCGGAGTCACCTTCGGCCTCTACCCCGCCATGCAAGCCGCCCGCCTCGACCCCATCGAAGCCCTGCGAAACGATTGAGAGCGAACACGACAACTCTGCTACGAAAGTTGAAAACGAGGGCGGAGCATGGCCTCCCAAAATCCGCCGTCGAGTGGTCTCACACTTTCCATCGTCTATGAAACCAGCTACTTCAAAGCCGGAAGAACCAACAAAAGGGCCGTCAGCAGAAAGAGCTGACGGCCCCAGAGTTGATGTCTTGCAGAGATCACTCTCTGCACCAATCCGACTGGCAGGCGGATCATCGCAGGATACGACCAGGATTCGTGTTGGAACCTTGGGCGGCGATACCCGCAGCGGTCGAAAGATTCGCCGCGATGTTCACTCGGCCGCTGACATTCGTATTCACGGATGTCCGAGGCATCGAATAGACCCCCGTCGAAACTTGGCTGCCGCTGGGAGTTGTGGTTCCAGAGGTCGGCGTTGCGGAAATGATGGTCGTATAGCCCTGCGGTTGACTATTAGCGACCCGAGAGACTCGGCTATTCCCAAAGTCGCCACCGGCAGCGGTCACGAGATTGTTCTCGAAGTACGGGTACACCAACGTGAGTCCCCCGTTCGAGGTGGACCATGCTGAGCCAGCACCCTCGCGAGTATCCGGCGAAAAGAAATTGTTCCCGCCAAACCGATTCTCCGACGTATTGCCAATGAACCGAGATGACTCCACTCGTGCCGTTCCATTCTCAACGTGGATGGCACCACCCTGCCGAGCGAAGTTCGAATCGAAGAGGGTGTTGGTGACATTCACAAATCCTGCTTGAACATTGATCCCGCCCCCCTTGAGGATTCCATCTTCGGACGGAACCACGACAGAGTTTCCTGCGATCGTGGATGAACTGACTTCGAGGTTGCCGCAGGTCAAGATTCCGGCACCGCCGATGCCGTAGCGAATCGGTACGAAAACGTTTCGTGAAATCTCTGAATTGCGAATGACGGCGTTGGCACCGAAGTCATTGTAGAGTCCCGCTCCACCGGTGGTTCCGTAGATGACTCGGTTGTCAACGATCTGAGAATTCTCAACCAGCAAGCGGCCTCGGTTTTCGATACCACCACCAGTTTCTCTGGAAACATTTCCAACGATCACCGAATTGTGAATCTTCGCGTCTCCCGTAGACGCATTGAAAATTGCTGCACCATTATTGTCCGTGGTATTTCCAGAGAAGTTGGAGTTGGCGACGTCGAGACGTCCGGCGTTGAAGATGGCTCCACCTTTCGCTGACGCATAGTTTGACGTGAAACTACTGTCGACAACATTCAAAATCGCTGACTCTAACGGAATCTAGGTAGCGGTGTGAAAGCCGCGCATTGAGGCGGACAAGTAGAGATTGTGAAGCCAATGTTGATGAAACAGTTTCTTGTTAATTCGATGAGCCGGGCTGACAA
>JBJXEX010000025.1:0-7401 GCA_046156195.1 Planctomycetaceae bacterium
AGAAGGAACAAGCCTTGGCCCGCGCCGAGCGTGGATCGAACCCTCGCCCCCGCTTGATGAATAGACAATCAAGGCCATCCGCGATGAAATCGTGCTCCACGACGTGGGGCACGTTTCCAACGTGCTCGCCTTCCCGATTCCCCAAACCCTTGATTCCCTCATTCCCACGGAGCCACCCCCATGCGAATTCCCACTCTGCGATTTCTGTTCGGGCTGTTGCTGGTCGTGTGGAGTGTGACGGTGTGGAGCGTGTCCGGGGCGAGTGCTCAGGAGACGCTGCGGCGGTCGTACAACGACGGCGGGTTCAAGGCGCTCGATGAAGGCAAATACGCCGAGGCCGAGAAGCTGTTCCGCACGGCGATCCAGGAAGCCGAATCCGCTCAGGTCCAGGACAGCACCCTCGCCAACAGCCTCAATGGACTGGCGAGGACGTTCAGATACCAGGGCAAGTACCCCGAAGCCGAACCGCTCTTCAAACGCGCGCTGCAACTGCATGAGAGACTCAACGGAGCCGATTCGACGGACGTCTCGGCAGTCCTCGACAACCTCGCGGGGTTGTACAAGTCTCAGGCGAAGTACGCGGAAGCCGAGCCGCTCTACAAACGGGCACTCGCAATCAGAGAGCAGAAGTTGGGAGCCGATCATCCCGACGTCGCCATGACGCTCAACAACCTCGCGGGGTTGTACCGGTCTCAGGCGAAGAACGCGGAAGCCGAGCCGCTCTACAAACGGGCACTCGCAATCACAGAGCAGAAGCTGGGAGCCGATCATCTCGACGTCGCCATGACGCTCCAAAACCTCGCGGGGTTGTACGAGTCTCAGGCGAAGTACGCGGAGGCCGAGCCGCTCTACAATCGGGCGCTCGCGATCAAAGAGCAGAAGCTGGGAATGGACCATCCCAGCGTCGCCACGACGCTCCAAAACCTCGCGGGGTTGTACCGGTCGCAGGCGAAGTACGCGGAAGCCGAGCCGCTCTACAAACGGGCGCTCGCGATCCAAGAACAGAAGCTGGGAGCGGACCATCCCAGCGTCGCTTCAACGCTCAGCGCATTACGGGCGCTGTATCGCACGCAGCAGAAGTTCGACGAAGCGGTCGTATTGCAGCGGCGAGTGATCGAGATTCAGGAGAAGAAACTCGCCGCCGACCATCCCGATCTGGCTTATGCCCGCTGGTCGCTGGCGGCGCTGCTGGAGATTCAAGGCCAGACCGACGAAGCGGCCAAGCTCGAAACTCAGGCGCTGGAAGTGCTCCGCCGCCGGCCCCGCAGCGGCGACACCGCCGAGGCGCTGCGGCTCACCAAAGAGGGGAACACGCACTTCGAGAACGGCGACTACGTCCGCGCCGAAGCGCTGTACCGGTCGGCCCTCGACGTTTACGAGCAGGCGCTCGGCCCGGACGCCGCGAACGTCGCGCAGTTGTGGGACAACCTGTCGCGCGCGATCGCCAAACAAGGCCGCGAAAAAGAAGCCGCCGTCTACACCCGCCGCGCCCAACGCATCCGCGGCAAATGACGAGCACGTTGGAAACATGCTCCACGAGGTGGGGCACGTTTTCAACGTGCCCGTCCCGAATTCCAAAGAGAGGGACGGTTCACGGCGAGGAATGTTCCAGCGGCACGATTTCGACTTTGTCCTGCGTTTCGATATCCATCGTCAACCGGCAGCCCTTCATCAGCCGCATTCCGATCAACGGCGTCGTGTCGCATTCGTAAATTTGGACACGTTGTTTACGGCCGCTCCAAAGAATGTCGGCCTGATAAATCTCAAAGATGCGTGAAGAACCGTCGGCTAATGCGACCTTGCCCGAACTGATCCGTCGTAATTCCAGATCGTTGACCATCGACGGCGGCAGAGTCAGCCAATCGGTGAATCCCGTGTCGATCACGGCATCGCAGCTTTCGGTTTGACCCGAACCAAGTACGGTCAGTGTCACGACAGCCTCGAACTGATCGGTCACAACTCCGGTCATCATGGCAAGGTCATTCGATGAGGGCCGCGGAAGTGGCAAACATACGGTGAGCCGACCTTCCGCATCCAAATCTCAGCATCGGGTGCTCGCATTTCCAATCGGTCTGCGGCGGCGATCGGATCGGCGTCAAATTCGAACATTCCAGAAACGACGTCGATCAAAACAAAGTCCTCGTCGTGTCCCGGAGGAATCAAACACTTCACTGACGATTCAAAGAAGGCATCGCCTCTTTGACCGATCTCTTCTTTGCCGTACTTTCGACTTGTCGTTGCCATTGGAATTCATCCTGGTCATCTAATGAGTCAGGCCAGCCAAATCACCAAACAGCGGCAAGGGTATCGGACCTTCGTCGATCTCGAATAGCCGAGTCCATCGATTCGCCTTGCGTTGCCTGGCGTTGCCTGGCGGTTTGGCCGAATTCTTGTGACGGCCAAGTGGGGATGTTGACGACAGGGTGCAGGACACGCGGGTGGCACAGCTTGCTTCAAGCTGTGTGCGAAGCATTAGAAACCTGCGTGTGATGTCCAATCCAACGACCACCGTCAACTGTGCAATCAGCGTCAACTCCGAGTTTCTTGTGCCTGCGGCACCAAGCTTCTGCGAAGCTGGGCCACCCGTTACGCGGCTGCGGCGTGCCGGAGGATTTCATCACCTACCTGCCGTTGCTCATCGGGACGATGCCGCCGATTCAATACCAATCGTGCTTCATCAGCGATCGCAGCCAGGACGAGGAGTTCGCTCGGCGGCTGCACGAGAAGATGCGTGGCGAAAAGCTTCGGGTCTGGTTCGCTCCGGAAGACATGCAGGGGGGCCAGAAACTCATCGAGCCAATCGACCGGGCCATCCAGGTCAACGACCGCCTGCTGCTGGTGCTCTCGGAGCACAGCATGAACTGGAAAAACCACGACGCCTTCGAGTCCGCCTTCGCCGACCTGCTCCGTGACCTGCTCGCCCAGGCGCAGTCAGTCACCGTGCGTATTGACGAATTGGTGATTTGAGCCCGTTGTCAGAGCGAGTAGACTGGCCCTTCGGAAGGGCGAGCATCGAGACATGGCTTACTACGAATTCCTTTGGACTGACGAGACCACCGACCATTTGGCTGAGCATGGTGTCAGTGTTGAAGACTTCCAAGAGGTCGTGAGTGATCCAGAAGAAGTGGGTGAAAGCCGTTCGTCGGGTCGGCCCTGTTGCTGGGGCGAGACGTCGGACGGCCGATACCTGTTGTGCGTGTTTGAGAAGATTGACGAAATGACCATCCTGCCGATCACGGCTTACGAGACTCGCCGCCGCGGCGAATGAGGTGCCGACCATGACAACCAAGAATGTTTCCTCGGAGCTGTTGGAGGAAGTTCGCCGAGATCGCGAACTGATCGCCGCCGAATTGCCAGAACTGGATGAACGCCACCAGCGCATGGTCGAAGCGAAATCCGAAGACACTTTTTCCGGCCATCTCCGGCAGGCGATTCATGGCAGCCGCCGATTGGTGCGCGAGATCGCGGCCGAGGCAGGAATTCCGTCGCAACAGCTCTGTGAGTTCCTCGAAGGAGCACGCACGCTCCGTTCCGACGTCCTCGACCGACTCGCTCAAGCGGTTGGTGCGAGCATCAGCATTCAGCCGACACGAGTTGGCACCAGGTAATGCCATTTGAGTTCGCTCGGCGGCTGCACGAGAAGATGCGTGGCGAAAAGCTGCGGGGCTGGTTCGCTCCGGAAGACATGCAGGGGGGCCAGAAACTCATCGAGCAAATCGACCGGGCCATCCAGATCAACGACCGCCTGCTGCTGGTGCGGTGCAGTTCGTCGGAAATGAGAAGACCTTCGGTCAAAGCTTGTCGGGAATTATCAAGCGGCATAGACTCGCTCGCCATGAACGCCGCTCAAGCTCTGAAACTGGAAATCGACAGAACACCTGAACCACTGCTTCAGGAAGTTTATGACTTTCTTGTCTTTCTGAAGTCTCGCCCGAACGGTTGGGACGGACCCAATGTCGCGTTGGCCAGGGATGCCGTCAGCGTCGCAGCACCGGATTTTCTCGCTCGGCAGAAAGCGATTTTCGGCGGGCGAACCGTGCCTGACTCCCAACCGATCTTGGATGACCTGCGAGCGGATCGAGCCTGATGCGCTGCTTTGATTCCGGCGTTCTCTTGAAGCTTTATCTGCCTGAGCCCAATGCGGTGCAGGCGGTCACTCTGGCTCAGGCCGCGAGTTCGTCGCCAGTTCTCACACCACTGCATGTGTTGGAGATGCGCTCCGCGATCCGTCAGAAGCAAGGACGGAATGAAGTGACGGAGGCCGAGTGTCAGGCACTCTTGTCCGATTTCGATCAAGACATTGCCAATGGCTTTTACATCCGAGCCAGGCCCGCTTGGGACAACATTTTCGCCCGTGCCGAAACGCTTTCCAGCCAGCACACCGTTTCGACGCTCTGCCCCACATTGGACACACTCCATGTCGCGTTGGCTCTCGAACTCGGAAGTACCGAGTTCTGCACTTTCGATCAACGACAAGCGGCAATGGCTCGGTTGGCCGGATTGACGGTGGTCTCATAACGAGGACTCTTGGTTCCGGATTCTCGCCTCACTGAGGCGAAGACATCGTAAGAGGATCTCATCACCTACCTGCCGTCGCTCATCGGGACGATGCAGCCGATTCAATATCAATCGTGCTTCATCAGCGATCGCAGCCAGGACGATGAGTTCGCTCGGCGGCTGCACGAGAAGATGCGTGGCGAAAAGCTGCGGGGCTGGTTCGCTTCGGAAGACAGGCAGCATGAACAGCGAATGCGTGCAGGAAATGTCACATCGGCATTCGTCCGCTTCCATTTTTCGTTCTTCAGATGTCGCCGGCCTGCGTTTGGAAGGAGAGCTGGCAGAGAATGGCGGGGGACAGAAGAAGGCAATTCTTCTCGGAGTCCCCTGAATCTAGATCTTGTGATCTTCGGTGGCGGAGCGGCTGCGTTGTGGCTGCTCGACGAGAACCGCCGGGGACAAGGGTATCACCGGGGTCTGGCACTTCGGAGTTTCGCAATTGCGCTCGGACCACTCCGAGGTTCCGGAGTGCCTGTCCTCTGATGTTTCCAGGAACGCATCGAGCAGGATCAGTTCGCCGAGCGGTTCGACGAGCACCGGCGAACAGCTCGCCGGCAGCAGCAGCGTCGAGCCGGTTTGCAACGGAACGACGATGCCGTCGCACGACAGCCTCCCGCATCCGCCGAGCACCATCAGCACATGGAAGCGGTCATCGCTTGGGAAGCGAACGGATTCGTGCAGCGTGTGGCGATGCAATGTGAAGAACTCGGTGGAGACCAATTCTTCGCTGACCGTCGCCGGTAACAAGACGGAGCCGCGACCGTGAGGATGCGGTTGTAAGACATCGAAGCAACCACTCCCTGACGGTCGCGGCTCTGAAAAGTCGCAGCCTCGGAGAGTCAGGCGTCGTGGGATGATCGGATCCACCGGGCCGCGATCGAAGTCGATGCAGACCAGCGATTCCTCGATGTGCAACGGACGGGGCTGTCCGTCGGCACCGAGTCTTCCCCAATCGTGAAGGCGAAACGTCAGGTCGCTCGATTGCTGTACCTCGGCCAGCAAGATCCCTTCGCCGATCGCGTGGACGGTCCCGGCGGGAATGAAAATGCAATCTCCCGCACGCGCAGGGTACGAGTGCAAACAGTCCTCGACGGTGCCAGCCGCCAAGTGTTGTTGCAATCGAAACGCATCGACCCCGTGCTTCAATCCGGCATAGACGCGGCTGTCGGGCCGAGCGTCGAGAATCACCCAGACTTCGGTCTTGCCGTTCTCGCGCGGATCGAAAAACCGAGCCTGCACATCATTCGGATGCACCTGCACTGAGAGCCGATCGCTGGCATCCAGAAACTTCACGAGCAACGGAAACTGCCGCAACTGCCGCTCGGTCCCACACAGTTCGCGACGGTGAGTCACCATCAACTCGCGCAGAGTCAGCCCTTGCCACGGGCCGCTGGCAACGACGCTCTGATCGTCTCCGTGATCGCACAACTCCCAACTCTCCGCGTAGTCGGATTCGGAACCGATCGGCTTGCCCAACACGCTCCCCAGCCGAGTCCCTCCCCAGCGGATGCGTTTCAGCAGCGGACGAAAGGTGAGAGGAGTCATGGGCAAATCTCAGATAGCAGATAGCAGATGGCAAATCACAAATACCGCGACAGTCCTTCGCGTTCGGCCAGTGCGACCAGTTTCCGCACGGCGTCCTCGTCTCCTTTGCGTGCGACGAGCGTGACGTCCGGCGTGTGGACGACGATGCAATCCGTCATGCCCGCCGTGGCCACGAGATGATCGCGAGTCGTACGGACGATGCAGCCGCGCGTGTCGATGCCGCAGAATGGGCCGTCGATCGTGTTGCCGTTGTCATCCGCGCCGAGCAGCCGAGGCAACGCCTCCCAACTGCCGACGTCGTCCCACTCAAACGGAGCTTCGACCACACACACATCCGACGCTCGTTCGAGCACCGCGTAGTCGATCGAGATCGACTTCAGTTTGGGAAACTGCTCGGCAAGCGCGTTCGGCCAACGCTCGGTGCCGAGCGATTCGCTCAGCCGCATCAGTCCTGAGTGGAGTTCCGGTTCGTGATCGCGGAGGGCATCCAAGATCCGCGACGCGCGCCAGACAAAGATGCCGCAGTTCCAAAAGAACGTCCCGCGCTGCACATACTCGCGAGCGGTTTCGAGGTCCGGCTTCTCGCGAAAGGACGCGACGTCGAACCCGCCGCGCATTGGTCCGAGCAAGTCGCCTCGCTCGATGTATCCGAAGCCGGTCGCCGGATACGTCGGCGCGACTCCGAACAACACCAGTCGCCGTGGGTTCTCATCGACCAAGCCCACCGCGCGCTCGACCGCGTCGCGAAAGGCCTCGATCGGACGAATCACATGATCGGCCGGCATGACCAGCATCACCGCCTCTGGATCTCGTCGCACCAATTCGAGAGCCGCCAGTCCGATGCACGGAGCGGTGTTTCGTCCGCAAGGCTCGACCAAGAAATGATCGCTCGACAGTTGCGGCAGTTGCTCGCGAGTCTGCTCGACCTGCGCCGCGTTCGTGACGACGAAGACTCGCTCGGAGGGCACCCACGGGTGACAGCGAGTTACCGTCTGTTGGATCAGCGTCTCGCTCCCCGCCAACGGCAGCAGTTGTTTCGGCACCCGCTTCCGACTCTGCGGCCAGAACCGAGTCCCGCTGCCTCCCGCCATGATGACTGCATTCAACATGTTTGCTCATCTCCCAACGATGCTTCACGACAGGGACAGGGGTCTGGCACTTCGGAATTTCGGAATTGGCCCCAGCCAATTCCGAAATTCCGAAGTGCCTGACCCCAGCGGCGGGGCGGCGATGTACTCCAAATCGCAAAAAACCAGCAAGAGGGCCTGTCGGGTCACATGAGCCACCGTCAGCCGATGC
>JBJXEX010000450.1:0-19606 GCA_046156195.1 Planctomycetaceae bacterium
CACTCGGCCGATCTCCGCATCGAGGTACGAGACGTAGCGGTAGTACTCGGCGATCATCTCGCGAATCTTCTCCGGCTGCCGAGGCCAGCGGAGCAACGCTTCGTCGCGAATGGTCATCTCGCCGTTGAGTCCCCCTTGCATGTAGGCTCGATCAAACGCCAATCCGCGCCGTACCAGCCGATCGAGATTCGGCGTCTGGATGTGCGAATTCCCCAACGCCGCAATCGTGTCCGCCCGCTGATCGTCGGCGAACAGGAATAAGATGTTGGGCCTGTCACCCGCCATGACGCCGATCGTCCACAACTGAAACGCCAGCGTGAGCACAGAAAGAAGTTTGCATTTCATATTGGTGTTCCGTTGCTTGCTTCCAGCCTGTCTTCATCCGTAGGCCAGCTTTGCCATCCGCAGAAAAATAAAGTCCGGCCTGCGGATGGCAAGGCCGAACTGCGGATGAAGAACCGCAATGACAGACAGCTTCTTCCAACAATTCGTCCTGTCGCCCAATAAACGAATGAACCACGAAGGAAACCGACAGGAACCAGATCTATCGCCGCGAGTCCCCAGCGCGGACTTGCAACAGATGGAACTCGAACTGCTCGACAAGCGGAATCGCAGACACCTGGAACCGCGAGCGGCCGATGCGGCGCTCGATGCGTGCGTCCGCTCCTTCGAGACTGCATTCGGCGTGCAGCGCGAGGCCCCCGAAGCGTTCGACCTCTCGCGTGAAACGGAAGCCACGGTGAAGCTCTATGGTTTGGAGCGTGGCGCGACGCAGGGCTTTGGCTGGCCGAGCGTGGTCACGGAGATTCAGAAAAACGCTGGCACGCCTCACAAGTTCTGCCCCCTCTACGAAGTCGTGATCGAGGCCCTGACTGACGCGGTTCGATTGCTGCCGCTTCGGTGAACGGTTTGGCAAGTCGCGATAGACTCGTTAGCGACATCTGCATCATTTCTGGTTCTTCTGGCTTTGTAGTGGCAACCTTCAAAGACGATGGCGAGCGTGAGACCATTCCACGGTGGATTTTGGGAGGCATGGATTGGCCGATTGGCTGGGTGGCCTGAAATACGAATGGCTCCAGTCACGGCTCGTGAGTGTGGATGGAGTCCAGCTCAACACTCTGACGCAAGAGAAGCAGATTCAGCTCGTGCGTACGGAGCTGGCCACGACGTTCGTCAAGCTGGGGCAGATTCTCAGCACGCGTCCCGACTTGTTGCCTGAGCCGCTGGTGACCGAACTGAGTCAGCTTCAGGCAAACACACCGCCGGATTCCAGCGAGGCCAGTCGGACCAAGAGACCAACAGACCTTGTGGGCGAAAATGCAACAACGTCGGCTGGGATGTTCGGAGTCGTAGGGGTCTCGGATAAGAACGTCGATCCGGTCGAATCCGACGCTGCTCAGAGCCGCTTCGATTTGCGGCGGCTCGAAGAACCTGAAGTCCAGAACCGCGTTGGTGTCGAGGAAGTTCTCGGCGTGGATCACTTCCGATCCGACATGGAATGACAACAACAATACGCCGCCGTCGCCGAGAACTCGGTGCATCTCCGCGAACGCCGGCACGAGCTGCTGAAGCAACTCGCGATCGAGCGGCTTGTGATCGAGCTCGTGGACGAACTTGCTCGCATACGCCTCGGAGGCGATGTCATAAGCGGCGCGAATCGAATGAAGTTCCACCGTCATTGTCTGGCCGTTTACGGAAGTGCATTCAAGTAGAAGTCCGCCTTCATGTCAGCTCGCGGGTTCACTTCTTCGATTTCCCAAATTCGTTTGCCGTCATAAGAAGCTCTGGCACCGTAGGACCAAACTCGGGCGAAGCCGTATTGCCAACGTGGACCGTCGGGAGTGGAGACGACCTCCAAAACGAGGATCGCTCCCGGATCGCTGCTGACCGCGAACGAGAAGAGTGCTCCGTCCAGAACCGTCCCCTCGGATTTGCCGTATCGGTGGACCGGTCTCGACATCAGGCGTAGCTGCCGAGCTGTGATTTCAGTCGCTCGTTTGTCATCCACTTCGACCTGAAACGCTTCTGCCAGCCGCCGCATCTGCACGAGCCTCGCCGTCGCAGTCTTGGCGGGAGCCGGAGCATCTGGGAAATCTTTCATAACGACGTTGCTCTTCGTCGGCCGCCAAATCTCCTGACCGGATCGTTTGGCGGTCATCGGAGAATTGGTCAGTGATGTGCATTGAAAGTACGCGCCTTGGATTGGCGAGTACCATGTGAAGAACTCCACGATGGCCACCGGCCGATCCTGAGCGGAGAGCACAAACAGATTGCCATAGGCCCGACCATTGTCCGTCCACGCCCACCGCAAGGCCGAGTCTTTCTCGGCGACAATGCTTCCGAGCTTCTCGTCTTCAAACTGGAACTTCCATTTCCCGATCTCCTCAACAGCACGTTCCGTGGCCGCCTTCGATTCCTGTTTCACGAGATCGTCGGACTCCCCTTGCTGTTTGACCGGTGGGTCGGCAGCACTGACGCCCGAAGTCATCAACGCCATAACGACTGAGAGTGAGAGAAGCATTCGCAGAAACGTGAATCGACGGTCGGTCATGCGGAAACTCCGAAATGCGTGTGGTGAATAGGAGGCCCTGGCACCGTAGGACCAAACACAGGCGAAACCGAATTGGCGGCACGGAAGTCATTTCTCCTCGACAGCTTTCCAAGGAACGCGGCGAAAAGTTCGATACGTGTCCGAGTCGACTTTCGGGTTGAGCGAGGGGACGGACCAGACTTCCTTTTCACGGTGGCTGAGCCAGCAAGGGAACATGGTCATGCGTGCGAAGGCACAGCTCCACTGGGAGCCGGCCGCCAGCGGATCGGTTTGCACCAGCAGCAGGATTTCCGGATCAGTGGTTTGAGCAAAAACGAAAATCGCGCCGTCACGGCCGCTCGTTTCCGGGTAGCGATAAATGGGTTGGCGGAGCAGACGCAATTCCTCGCGCACGTTGTTCGCCTTACCGATCTGTCCGGTGAACTTGCTGGCGAGATCGCGCATCTGAGCCAGCCGCGCGGGGCGAGTCTTGGCGATCGGCGGGCTCTCCGGAATTTCCTGCCACGCGATGCCCGGCATGGTTGTTTTCCAGATCCGGCCATCGTTCGATTTGCTCTCGATCAAATCTGTGGAGAGCGAAACAAACTCGTGATTGACCAGGAAGTCCCCTTTCACCTCCGGATGTTTGTAGGAGAACATACAGCAAGCCGCTTGTGGCGCGCCTTTGTGGTGCCACAGAAAAACGGTTCCGGCCGGCGACCCTCGCACGGGGTTCGACCACTTCAGCAGTTCGATCTGAAACGGTTCGCAAATCAAGCGGTCTTTACCGATCGAGATTTCGTACCCGGCGGCAGCGGCGGCAAAATCAAATTTCGGAACGGCCTCAGCGTCTTCCTGCTTGACCTCCGGAGCGCCCGCTTTCGACGGCGGGTCCGCGCGTGCCGAGGACAGCAACAGCGCGAACGCACAGACAAGAAACAACGTCTTCCGACGAAACAACGCGATGTGATTCAAGGTGTCAGTCAGCACGATCAATCTTTCTGTTTGGCCGCTCGCGGCGGCTTGAACGCAGTCCACACGAACCGATTCAGTGTCGTTGTTTGCTCAAGAATCTCAGCGAGTGGTGAGCCAGTAGTTACGGGGAATTCGGACGCACTCCATCGTCGGTTGGTTAGGGGGCGAGGAACAACAACTTCGTGTTTTGTATTTCTCTGCGCTCTTCGCTCCTCTGCGGTGCAATGACTGCGATATTGCACCGCAGAGGAGCGAAGAGCGCTGAGGCTGTAGGGACAAAAGCGAACTCATTTATCCTCTTCACCTTAGGCCAGCCCCACGACGCGCCGCCAAATCCATTCGATGCTGAGCAAGCCCAGCAGCCAGGTCCACAGCAACCAGGTGCTCCAAAGCGGTGTCTTCTTCACGATCGGTGAGCCGACTTTCATCGGAACGTCGCGCAGCACTTCGGCCAATTGCGTTGAGTCGTTGATGACTCGGCCGCCGGAGTGTTTCGCGATCGACGTCAGCAGATCGTGATTCGGGAACGGGTTCTGTTGCTCGAACGGGTCGTGCAGGATTTGGATGTCGAGCGACGTGCTATCGACTTGAGTGAACTCTTCCATCGCCGTTAGTTCGACTCGCAACGACTGACTGGCCGAGCCGACTGTCAGCGCGTCGGCGATCGGCATTTCGAGCGCGAACGCGGGCTTGCCACCAACGGCGTCGGTGCGAGGCAGATCGAACTCTTCGCCCCAGGCGATGAATGGGCCGGTCTCGCCGCTTTCGCGCGGCTTGCCGTCGGGCCAGCGGACGGGTGAGTAATTCGATTCGAGATCGTTCAGTGATGTCTGCGGCTCGATCATCGACGTGATCTTGTAGGAGCCGGTTTGATTGGCCGCTTCATCGAACGCGGCGGCGGTCAGCGAGATCGTTTCGCCCGGTCGATAGAACTTCTTGTCCGCCGTGACGACGAGCCGACGGCGGCCGATCGACGAACTCTCGGTCAGCCAATAGATCGCGTTGCGCCAGAACTTGCCGTAGTACTTCGTGTCGCCGCCCCACTTGGTGATCAAGTCATTGGCCCACGGCGGCGTGATCGGCATCGCCATCGCCATCGTCCGGCCGCGACCGTATTGGCCGGAGACGATCGCCGGTTGGTTCGAGACGTTGGCTTCGAGCTTCGTGTTTGATGGGCCGGAGGGCGCTAGCCCCCGGTTCTTTTCTTCGTCGTTCAACCGGGGGCTAGCGCCCGCCGGCTCACCGGCCGTCGGCTTCTTGCCCGTCAGATTCTTTTGCAGCGACTCAAAGAAGCTCGGCGGCTTAACGGCCTTCGGTCCGACAGGAGGCGCGGCTCCGGCGGGGACTTCGGCGGCGGCGAGGTTCGACATCGCCAGCACGCGAGTCAGGTTCGGCTTCACGCCGGACCAGCGGTTGGCTCCGAAGAACGATGGGAACTGGCTGACGATGTCGCGGTTCTGCCGTTCGTCGGTGACGATCGTCCACAGCGGATGCGACATCGCCTGCGGCTCGGCCAGCACACTGACCTGAGTGCCGGGGAGCCAGTCGTTGTCGTCGCGCATCTCGATCGGCAGCATCTCGGCGAGCGGCGTGTCGTCCCAGCCGCCGGCTCGAAAGCTCTTCTGCCCGCCGACCATCAGCAGTCCGCCGCCGCGCTGGCCGATCCACTTTTCGAGCCACTCCAATTGCTGCTCGGTGAACGTGTTCGCGGCGACGTCGCTGAGGATGATCGCATCGAACGCGGACAGCTCGGCGACCGTCTCCGGGAAGCCGCGACCGGCGACCGCCCCTCCGGCATCGGCCACGCGAGCCAATCGACCGCGACCATACGGAGCGTGCAGCACGACGCACTCGATGTCTTCGTCTTCGGTCAACGCCCGCTGCAAGTCCGAATACGGCCCGCGCACCTCATACCGAGCACCCGTCTGCACCGGCAGCAACGGCTGCGAACTTCCTTCGATGTAGAGCAATCGAATCTTCGTCCGGTCAATCTGCACCTCCGCTTTGAACGAGTTGTTCGCCGTCGAAACTTCATCCGGCAGCGGCGACACATTCACTTGCAACTTGCGAGTCTTCGCGTCCGTGCGAAAGCTCAAGCCGACCGACTGAAACCCGTCATGCAGAGTGACCGGCACCGGCGGAGCGAGCGGTCGCGAATTTGCCGTAGCCGAAGTCGGTGGGGTGGCACGCCCTGACCCTTTGGGAAGGGCGTGGTCGGATTCCACGCCCTTCGATGACTCAGGGCGTGCCACCCCATCTTCATCCGGCGCGACCAGCGACACTTCACACCGCCGCCCGTCATAGCCGTAGCTTCTCAAGAAGACCTGCACTTCGACCTCGGCAAACCGCCGCGCGCGAGGCGGCACGACGCAGGCCACGATCGCCACGTCGCCCCCCTTCGCCGTGTCCCCGACCGGCACGACATGCACCGGCACGTTGAGCTTCGCGAACTGCTTCGCGAGTTGCTCAACCCCCGATTCATCGCGCGCTCGCCCATCCGAAAACAACACAATCCCTGCCGGAGGCCGCCGCCCAAACCGGCTCGGCACCTGCCGCAACGCCGTCAGCAACTGCGTGTCCGAATCGGTCGGCGCGAGCAGCTTCTGTTTGGCCTTCGGAGCGGAAGAAGTCAGAGCCGCAGAGGTCAGAGGCTCAGCAGCGAAGGCCGAAGAGGTCAAGGTCACAGATCCTCGCTCGCTGCCGCTCTGACCTCTGACCTCTGCCGCTCTGATCTCTGACCTCTGTTGCTCTAACCCCTGCTCGACCGCCGCCAGCCGATGCCCGAACCGGAACAGCTTCACCAGCGCGTGCTCGTCATCGTGCGTCGCCTGATCCGCCTCGCGCATCAACCGCATGGCGTGATCGAACCGAGTCTCTTTGTCCCCGACCGCCATGCTCTGCGATGAATCGAGCAGATAAAAAATATCCGGCCGATCAATCGGCCCCGGTGTCTGCGAGACGTCCGATGGGTTCAGCAAGATCAGCAACAACGTGACGACCGCCGCCGCTCGAATGCCGATCAACCCCCACCGCCGAGCCACCGCCGCAGGAGGTCCGCCCAGCCAACGGAGCAACCCAAACCCAACCAACAAACTCGCCACCAGCGTGGCAGCAACGGCAGCCGTCAGCGGAGTCAAGAATTGAAACGAAGCCAACATAGTGTGCATCTTCTTTGTATCAACCTTGTGTCAACTCGATCCCGCCGAGCTTTTCTCATTGGTATCTACACAACTCGAAATGGTCGGCGAGTGCATCACCTCTGCGCTCTTCGCTTCTCTGCGGTAAAAGCGATGGGCACTTCTCCTTTTACCGCAGAGAAGCGAAGAGCGCAGAGGTAAGCCAGACACGTTGATCATGGGTGTTTCGTCAGTCCGATTTCAATGCGTGAACGAACGCGCGATCGGGGCGGTTGCGTTCGGTCGTGATGGGGAATGCGTCGGCGGTCCAGACGACTTGCTTGTCGAGCCGACCTTCCAGTTCGCCCGAAGTGCGTCGCGCGAACGAGTACTCCCAGCGAGTCTTTCCGTCGCGCGAGACCGCCTCGATCAGCAGCAGCGTTTCCGGATCGACTCCCGCGACGAAGGCGAAGACCGCTCCGTCGACGACTTCGCCGTCGGGGAGTTTTTCGTAGCGATAGATCGGACGGGGCAGCAGTCGCAGCTCTTCACGCTGCGGGTTGACGTTGCGCCAGCCGAGCAGTTTCGACTCGAACCGATTGCTCAGCGATTTCATTTGCCGCAAGCGACCGACCGGGTTTTCGGCCGGAGCCTCGGCGTTGGGGAGCGGCCGAAACTTCACTCCCGATTCGGACGGTTCCCAAACGGTCGCCTCGTTGAGCCGAGCTTCCAGCTTGCCGCGCGACAGCGACGTGAATTCGTGCTTCACCTTCTTGCCGTCGATGTAGGTGCAGCCGACCGCTTCCGGCCG
The DNA here is from genome assembly GCA_046156195.1 of Planctomycetaceae bacterium. Classification (GTDB taxonomy): domain Bacteria; phylum Planctomycetota; class Planctomycetia; order Planctomycetales; family Planctomycetaceae; genus SXKJ01. The sequence goes on from JBJXEX010000450.1 coordinate 7,433, forward strand.
CCCGGCTCCGATGAACAACGTCGTCACTCCGGACGGCGTGCCGCGCGTGTTGTTTTCCCAGCGGAGTGCCGGGATCGGCGACAGCTCGATCACTTTGTCGTCACGCTCGACCGTCAATTGAAACTCACGTACCGAATCATCGAGCCGCTTTCGAAATTGAGCCAACTCGCGCGACACCTCGGCTTCGTCCTCGGCCAACGCGAAGACGCTCGACATCCCGCAACACAGGCAGGCGACCAAAACACAAACTCCGAATCGTTGGAGACGTTCGATCATTTGTTCCCTTTCGGCTTTCGCATCTCCGGCATTTTCGCCGGAGCCGGTTTGCCGGCCGGGGCGGCTTTGCCTCCCTGACGAGACAACACTTCGTAGTACCGGTTGACCAACTCCTGATACTTCGGCGGTGTCGCTTCATCCGACGCATTCCCCAGATCGCCGAGGATCAGCGTTTGGATCCGCTCTTGGATGTCTTCCTGCAAATGGATCAAGCCGTGGCTGTAGGCCACCGGAGCGGCGTAGTAGCCGTTGACCAAGCCCCAATTCACCCCGCGCTTCGTCCGATCCACGTCCAAGCCGAAGCCCGCCTTCACCATTTCCTTCTCGAGGTATTCGCGATCCTTCGGGCTGACGCCGAGCTTGTCGAGCTTGTCCAGCAGATCGCGGACCTCACGATGCCACGCGGCGACCTGCGAGGGCGTTTCGAGTTTCTCCAACTGCTCGCGAAGTTCGGCCAGCGCCGCTTCGATCTTGCGTAACTCTTCCGCCTGCGGAGCAACGATCGTCCGATACGCTCCGTCCAATCGCTGAGCCATGATCTCCAATCGCTCGGCGATATCGGTGCTCGACAGTCTCGCGTCGGTGTCCTTTGTCTCCCGGATCATGTCGGCGATCTGACCCATCTCCGCGACGATCTTGTTGATGTCGATCTCTTTCATGACTTCCTGAATCTTCGCGACCGCCTCTTTGTCTCCCGGCTCAGTCGATTTCGCGATCTCATTGAGCACGTCCTGCAACGTCTTCCCCGACTCGGCAAGTTGCTCCGCGCGATTCGCGACCAATTCGCGCCGCTCTTCGGCGGTCATCTCCGCACCACCTCCATCGCCGGTGCCGTCCCGTTTGTCGTCTGACTTGTCTTTGCGATCGCCACCGGAGCCGCCTCCCTCTTTCTTCTTCGAATCATCGCCATCCGCGCCCTCTCCAGAATCGCCCGGCTTCTTCTCGTCCTTCTTCGTTCCCCCGCCGTCTCCTTCGGGCTTCGGTTCATTGCCGTTCGCCTTGTCGTCCTCTTTGCCCGCACCCAAGCCATTCGGCATCGGCTTCTCTTGGCCGTCCCCGTTTGTTCCATCCTTCCGAGGCTCGCTTCCCTTGCCGCCCGGCTGATCCGGGTCGTTGCCCTTCGGATCTTTCTTCTCACCGGTCTTCGCGTCCGCCTTGTCTTCAGCGTCCTTCTTGTCCCCTTGTTTCCCGGCGCTGCCCTTCCCCTGACCATTCCCCTGACCATTCGCCTGAGCTTGGCCGCTCTGCCCCTTCGCGTTGGGACTGGCCATCGGCTTGACCTGCGAACGAGGATCGATCTTTCCCTTCCCACCCGCCTGGATCGGATTCAAAGCTCCTTGAAACGTCGCGGCAAACTGTCGCTCGGCCTGCGCCAATTTCTGAGCCAACTGCCGAGCCTCGGCGATCCGCTGCGGAGTCTCTTCCTTGAGCAACGCCTCCAGTTGCCGCACGATCTCTTTGAACTTCTCGTTCGTCAGTTGAGCCTCCGCCCGCGCGGCTTTCGAGTCTCCCTTTTCGAGCGACGTAGAGGCCGACTCCGCCGTCTTCGCCGCCTCGGTGATCCGCTCCTTCGCGAGATCCGAAGCCTTCTTGAGCTTGCTCAGCACCCGCTCGATGTCCCGCGCTTCGAGCGACACATCCAACTGCTTGTCCCGCAACTCCGCGCGAGTCGGCTTCGCGGACTTGGCCGGTTCGGCGACCTCCGGCTGCTTGGAATCCGGTTTCGCGTCATCCTGCGCGAGTAACCCACCTGCCTGCATCAATGCCAGCGCGAGCGCCGCCACGAATGATCGAGAAGATGTCTTCATCAGTCTGACTCCCATGATTGACTTCTGTTTTTCCGTTCGCCCCGATGCCCTTCGCCCCTGCCGAAGCAAAGTCATCGGTCTCCACACAACTCGAACGAGTCGCCAATTTCGCTCTCTCTGCGCTCTTCGCTTCTCTGCGGTAAAACTGGCTGAGACCTCTTTTTTACCGCAGAGTTTTTTTACCGCAGAGAAGCGAAGAGCGCAGAGATCAGACAAAGTCACTTGTCTGATTTCGTCTCACTGACCTCTGACTTCTCTTCTGACTTCTGCTCTAACTTCTCTTCCTTTGGTTCTTGGCTCTTGGTTCTTGTTTCTTCTTCCTCCAGCCCGCTGACGACGCTCTCTTCCGTGCCGATCAACTCCTCCAATCGCCGGATCAATTCGCGAGCTTCTTCCTTGTCCGTCTTCGGGCGTCGCAGCTTCTGAGCCTGAAGCCGATCGAACTGCCGGAGCGCCGCGAGCATGTTCGGATTGGGGTTCTTTCGAATTAACATCTCAAAGTTGTTCCGAGCTTCGATCAGGAACTTCAGAGCGTCGCGCATCTGCAACGTCGCGTTCTCCCACTTGCCGACCGACAGCGAATCAACCGCCGCGAGCATCGCCGTTTCGGCCTGGTAGTAGACTTCGGTGTCGGGGAAGCCGAGGGAATCCAATCGCTCGGCAAGGGCGCGCGTGTTCTCAGCCAGCTCGGTCTCAAACTTCATCAATTCATCGAGCGTGGTGGCATTCGGCTTCTGTCCGGAGTTCGCTCCCTTTTCAATGGTCATCGTCCGGTTGAGCGCGAAGCGTTGCCGCTGGATCAATTCTGCAAGCGTCTTCAAACCTTGGTTCATCCCCATCATGTTCCCCGGATCGGGGTCGACGACCCGATACGTTCGCTTGAACGGTCGGATGTCGATGAAGTGCATGTCGGTCTCAATCCGCTGCGGCCTGTCCGGGCGGTTGTCTTCGGCGAATGCGAAGTACATCACGCTGTCCTTCTGAGTCAGCTCGAACACTTCCAGCGGCAGCACCTTTTCGAGCGCCGCCTGCGTCGTCGGCGAGACTTTTCCAGTTGCCGCCGCTTCGTTGGCCGCCGCGACGACGGTCTCGAAGTCCTGAGCAATCAGCGGAACTTCCTGCTCGTTGTTGATCTGGAAGACGACTCCCGCTTTCGACAGGCCGTAGTCGTCGCGCACTCGGATGCGCATGAGCAACTCCGCCAGCGTGTGAACCTCAACCGCGTCGGTCGGCTCTTCGATGGTCACCTGCGGCGGCTGATCCTGACGGACTCGAATGCGGTACTTGTTCTCCGGCAGCGACGTCCCGTCCTCGGCGTCGGCCACGATGCTGTAGTTGCGGTCCTCGGTCAGCGTGAGTTCGGCCGTCAACGTAGCCGTCACGCTCCGCGTGACGAGCCGAGCGTCTCCCAGCGTTGTTGCCTGAGAAACGTCAGCCGCCAAATCGCGCGTGTTCCCATTCGGCTCATCACTCGGAGCGTGATGGCTACGTAGCGGCACGACTTCCGGCTCGTTCTTGTCGTCGTCATCGCGCGGCTGCTTCCGAGGCGCGAGCACGATCGACGCCGACTTCACTGGCTTATCGAACGTGATCGTGAACCGGGCGACCGTCCCCTCCAGCACGCTCAAATTCGCATCGAGCGACGTGCTCGTCGGCTGCCCCGTGTACGACGGCGGAGTCAGGTCGATCTTCACTTCTTCGATCCGCAACGGCCGCCGAATGTCGATCCGATACGTCGCACTTACCAGCTCACCGGCGGTGACACGGTACTCAACCGGCTTCGTCAATCGATCAAGTTTCGCCACAAACGCCACGCGCGGCCGAGAGGCGAGAACAGCAGGAGGCAGAACCACACAGTTCGGAGCCGCGGAAAAGCCACCACCTTTGCTGCTTTGACGGCTGACTTCTGTCGTCTCTTCCAATTTCCGCTCGGTCCACTCCGCGTCATCATCGCCCGCTGGCCGCGTAAACAACACGACCTCGCGATTCGTTCGGCCGATCAACGCGACATCAATCGACAACCCGGCTCCTTCGTCCAGGGTTCCGTTTCCCGGCCGGACTTCCAGATGTCGGTACGGCACATCGTCCAACACCGCGCGAGCCGACGCGCTGCGCCATTCCCAATCGAAGCTCGAAGCACCCGCGATGACGACGAGCGCCGCACCAAACCCACACGCGATCAACGCCAGCCTCTTCACCGGCACGACATCTTCAATGGTCAGCGGCAACGCGAGCTGATGAGTCTGCTCGGCCAACGCCGTGACGAGCGTCGTCGCGACACCCTCCGACTGCACTTGCTCAATTTGCATCGCCCCGAATTGCACCGTCGTCCGCACCGACTGACCAAGCTGAGGAAACGCCGCTTCGATCTCCGCCGCCGTCGTCGGCTGACTCCACTGCCGCACCGTCCGCCACAGCGAGTTGATCGCAAACAACCCCACCGCGCCGAGCACCGCCGCCAGCGAGACCACGCGCACCGACCGATCCAACTCCAACGAGTAATCCGCGATCGCCAACGCTCCCAATCCAAGCAACGCCAGCAACAGCGAACTGACCGCCACCTGCCCCAACTCCACCCGCCGCTTGCGAGCCCACAACGAACGAAAGCGATTCAGAAACGCCGAAGTGTGAGTCGATGTGTGATTCATCATCTGCTCCAACCAAGAACCAAGAACCAAGAACCAACTCAAATCTCAAATTTGGTTCTTGGTTCTTGGTTCTTGGTTCTTGGGATTTCCCTTTATGCGGTTGTTCGATTCCCCACGAACCCTTCCAACAACAACACGACCAACAACAAACATCCCGCCCAGTGCCACAGTTCATCCTGCCGCAGTTCGACGTTGCCGAGGGCTGTGGCTTGATCGACCGCCGCTCCCTCATCGTCCACGAACTTCATTGTGAAGCGGTCCTCGAACTCTTGCCGAGCACACCGATCCGTGTCTGACTCGCGCGGCGCGGTGTTCACGATCTCGGCGAAGCGGTCGAATTGATCGACGCCGGGAATCGCGGCGGAGGCCAGGGCGTCAACGCCGCGCGGCTCCGCCACGACGGCATCCGGCCGCTGACCTCCGACCGCTGTTTTCGGTTCTGCGTCCACCAGCCGCGAGCGGACTCGACCGCCCGCCGTCAGCCCGACTTCGTAGCCCAACATCTGATGCACCGTCGGCAAGAACAACCGGCTGCGACACCAATCGCTCCATTCGCGACCGCACGATGACGTGACCCACAACACCTTCCCATCGCCTACGCGCCGTTCGACAACCGCCGCATCGCCGGTGCTGAAATGAGCCAACACCACCGAGTCGCTCGACGGAGTCAGCTTCGTGTACGCCGCGAAGATCAACCGCCGCAGATCGCCATGTTGCGGATCGCTCAGTGGTTCAAAGATCGGATGCGCTTCGTCCCACTGATTCAGTCGCCACGGCAGATCGGTGGTGACTTTGATGTCGCCGATCTCGCCGACTGTCAGCCCCGCTTCACTCAACGCTGACGAACTCTTCGGAGTCACGCGGTCGCCGGTGAAGACCAACAACCCGCCGCCGCTGCGGACGAATGACGCCAACTGGTCCGCATCCGCTTTCGAGACATCCGCCACATTCGCCAGCACGACCGCATCGAAGTCGGTGAACTTCGGCAAACTCGTGTCGGCCGCATAAGTCACCAGCGTCGGAGCGAACGGGCTTTCGGAATACGAATCGCCCGCATCCGCCAATCGCAACGCGGCGTTGAGAAAATAGGTCTCGCTGGTGATCGCCGCACCGTCCGACTCACTGCCGATGACGAGCACTCGATACGGCGGCGTCGCCGAGATCGCGAAGAACCGCTGATTGTCGAACGGCAAATCGTCGTCGTACTCGACCGACACGCGACCTTGCCACAAGCCCTCGCTGAGCGCCGGCAATTCAAAATCGAGCGTCACCGTCGCCCCTGGTTCCAGCTTCACCCGTTCGCGTTTCGTGACCCGCTCGGCGAGTTTCGCGAAGTCCGTTCGCCTTGTGAGCGGCACGGCGCTAGCCGCCGGTGTTGTGCTGCGTCGTGAATTGCCGGTCGTTTGCAATTCACCGGCGGCTAGCGCCGTGCCGCTCACCTCCACTCGCCCCACCTCCAGCACGATCGCCACTTCCTCCAACGCGAACGCGCCACCGTGCAACACCGATGCGCGGATCGTCGGTGACTCGCCGGGCCGCACCCACAACCGCGGTGTGCGGATTTCGGTAACGGCCACGTTGTTGACCACCGGCCTTCCGAGATCATGCAGATGCGACCGAACCTCCGCCGGCAACGGTTCGACCTCAGTCCAATCCAGTCCCGAGCGTTGCAGGTCCGTGAAGAGATGCAGTTGCTTCATCCCCGCCGGAGCCTTCACGCAGATGTCGCGAGCCCAAGCGAAGGCCGAGCCAAAATTCGTTGCCCCAAACGTCGTCGCCGGAGCCTGCAACTTCGCCAACAACTGATCGCTTGAGATTTGGTTCTTGGTTCTTGGATCTTGGTTCTTGGGATTCGAATCGGTCAACGGCCGAACGCTGTGATCGAAGAACGCGACCTCGAACCGAGTCTTCTCCCCCGCCCCTTCAATTAACTTCTTCGCCTCCGCCACCGCCTGGTCGATCAACCGCCCGTTCTCTCCCTTGAGCTGCATCGTCGCCGACTGGTCGATCAGGATGACCAGCAACTCCTTGTCGCTTCCCGTCGCCGCCGCCGTGAGGAACGGCCTTGCGAACAACGCCACGAGCAGCGCCACGAACGCCATCCGCAGCGCGAGCAACAACCACCGCATCACCTTCCGCCGCCGAGCATTCTCTTCCAGCACCAGCCGCAAAAAACGAATCGTCCCCAGCTCCACTCGCTTCGTCTTCAGACGAAAGAACAAGTGAATAAGCACCGGCACCGCGAGAGCGGCCAGTCCTGCAAGGAACGAAGTTTGAAGAAAGTTGGGCATGATGCGTCGAGAAGTTTGATATCGACCCGCAGTGGGAAAAGTTCCGCGTGAGCCGCTTCGGCTGGCTGCCTAAAACCATCTGCCAACCAGAATAAAGACATTACGTCTTAAAATTCAAGCGGAGCTTGATCGATTCAATGATCAGAAGAAACGAGCACCGCGAAGAAGTCACGGACGTGCTCGCTGAGTCGACGAATTGAGCAACGATTGGATGCGTTCGGCGATCGTCTCATCGACATGGTAAATGCGGATCGAGTAGCCCGCACTTTCTGTCGGCACGAGATCTTGAAAATAAAAAAAGTCGCCATGCGACAAGGTTGCTTCGTGACCAGTTCCGTCATGAATCCGAATCCACGGGCCACCGTGAGAAAGCCCGATACTGACGGCGTACCATCCTGGGATCAAACGATTTGGCTGAGCGGATGAATGCGGCATTTCCATTGGTTCATCAACGGAAGACAGCGGCACGGAACTCAAATCGATCAACTCGGAATGACGCGGTGGCAGTTCAAATTCGATTCCGGCGAATCGCGGGTCTGTCCAGCCCCAGTACGCCAACTTCAACGGCCGAGCTTCTGGATGCTGCTCCAGCCAGCGGCGCAGAAACAACAAGTCTTGTCCCCAGTCCAAACTGTCGTCGATCAAGTGCCGCTCGCCCCGCGACGGACCTCCCGCCAATTCGTTGAAGTACGACAGGCTGTGCGGAAAAAACCAGAGGCTGCTGGCCACGCTCCATGAGGTTGCCACCAGGACGACGTGTCGCACACGACTCACGTCCCACGCACCGGAAATGAACTGGCTCGACCAAACCCAAATCAGCGGCAACACCGGTAGCGAGTAACGCAGAAACTGCACTCCCGATGTCAGTGTCACGAAGAGGAACACCGCGCCGGCCACCACCAAGGGAAATCGACCGACGTGCGACACAACGCGGCCGTTCCGCCGCCAAATCGCGTGCCTCGACAATCCGAGCGAAAGCAGAAAAATCACCCACATCCCCAACGGGCATTTCATCAGCCAACCGTAGAGATAAAAGTACCACCATCCGCCCGGTCGGTATTCACCACGCAAATAGCTGGGCGGCTTGGCTGTCACAAACTGTGTGATCTCATCCAGCCCGCGAACATAGTCGCTGGGCAACGGCACCGGACACGCCGCAATGAATCGTCCCAGTCCGGTCAGCTCCTCAGAATCGGTTCGCAATCGGGCGAGCACCTTTTGACCCACTTGATAGTCTTGGACTGGCCGACCAAAGCCGAGAAACAGATATCCGACGTTCAAGACGTCCAGACTCAAGAGCACCATCAGAAGTCCGTGCCAGAACTCGCGGCGAATCGTCCGAACGAACGGTCGCTCACGACGCTCATGCCACCGCCAGCAGAGCCACAACAGGGGCAGCAACAAATAGAGAAACAGCCACACAAACTTCGACAGCTCCGCCAGTCCCCACACCAAGCCGCAGAGAAAGGCTCGCCTCCATCCCGGCTCACGCATCCATTTCCAAAAGGCAAATAACGCGGTCAGACCCAACGACGTGGCGGCCATGTCTCCCCCGACCAAGCTGCCGAATGCCAGTACCTGCGGCGAAAAACTCCACAACGCCACCGACAATAACCCCGCACGCTCGCCCCCCAATTCTCGCGCCCACCAAAAACAAATCAGACCTCCCCAAACACTCAGCGGCAACAACGCCCAGCGGCCCAGAGTCATCAACCAAAACACGCGTGAGCCGTTCGCCTTCAAGAAGTCGCTGCCAACCAAGAAGCTGTTCGGTGCCCGATGCCAATCCGTTTCGACTCCCGCCAGCATCACCGGAATTGCCGCCAAACTGCCCACGAGCGGAGGATTGCCTCGATCAATGTCGAACCGACCATCGCGCCAATGCCGAATTCCCGCCGCGAGATGAAACGGTTCATCCATCGTCGGAGAATGGACCGCCGCGCTATAAGCCAGAAGACCCGCATGAAGTCCCAAGATCAATGTCAGCAAATATCCGCACGGCCAGCCTCGTGCTGCCGACCATTCATGCCGCAGGAATTTCGCAACCTTCCCGGCACGCCCAGAACGTGTGGCCCCAGTGAACGACTCCTGACCAACAGGTTCAGCCATCGTTCCCCTTTCGGAACATCCAGAGTTTTCGTGCCGAAAAAAACTTTTGGCCGGGTCCAGCGGAGCAATACACGATCACGTCCTCGGCCGGTGCCACCCAGATCGGCCCGTCGATCGGCCCTGTCAGTGCCGCGTCCGCCCAAACGACGCCACGTCCAAATGGATGTCTGCTTGTTTGCCGCGCGGCGATAAACACCCCTTCTTCATTTCCGAAATACGCGCGCACGCCACCTGCCGAGATGACCCACGGTGCAAATGGCTCTTGGCACGGAAGCATCTGAGACACCTCGAATTCTCCGGACGACCCACGCCGAGCCAACCACAACTGGCGACTGGGCGGCTCGACTTGCTGTCGCGCAAAACAGACCGTGTCCGCGTTCACGAACTGAGGCCAACCATTCCGAATCCCCGGCTGTTCCATGCCGCTCGCGGACCACGTCTCTGCCTTTCCAAATTCCGCGTCCACGTTCGGCCGTGTCGCCCGCATCAATCGCGGGTTGTCGTCCGAACGAACAAAGATCAATTCGAGCAGGTTCGGCGACAGGGCCGGATAGGCATCCAACTCATCCGACTGACAGCCCAGCAACAATCGCGGCGGACCAAACGGCTCATCGACTTTGTCGCGAGTCGCCAGGTACAGATCGAACCACGTCTTTCCATCCGTCAGATGCCCAAACAAGATCGTCTTGAGGTCCGCCGAGAGACAGGGCGAGTACGCATTCTCCAACCCCTCAAAACCCGGCAATGGGACCGCGACTCCGGCCGGCAATCCAGGGATCGACGGAACTTTGGGAACGGGCGCATTCAACAGATGCGCCGGAGTCGCCACGCCGGAATTCGACGCATTCAAGACATGCGGAGGAAACTGCGACTGCCGAGTTCCCCACCAGCCCGCGCCGGCAACCAGCATCCCCACGAGCGTGATTCCCATCAGGCCTTTCAGCCACCAACGGGAACGCTCCCGAGAAACGTCACCACTGGCTTCTCCGTCCTGCCCGTTGGCCAGCGAGTTCAGCAAGGTCGTCGCCGCATCCGCGCTCGCAGGCTTCCGCTTCGCTCCCAGGTGAGGCGCGTTTTGACCTGAGTTCAATGCGTTCACCGAGTCAGGCACAGATTCGTTGGACGACATCGGCCGTTCGGCACGGCTGCCGTTCGAGCTTGCTCGCTCACCGTCGCCGCCGATGCCCGACTCGCGTGCCGCGCGAAACAGCCCCACGACTTTCTCGGCCTGCTCCCACGGACCCGCCGCCTCCCGTCGCACGAGATCCGAACGGCCGACCGTTCCCGAACGCACCATCTCGACCAAATCGGGCCACGGGATCGGACCTAACTCTTCACCCAGAACTTGGCAGTACCATTGTGAAGCCATGTGTTTTGCTCATCGGTTGTGGAGTTTGGCTCTCAGCCTGTGACGTTTCTCGACTCACTCGTTTCGCACATTCCTGACGCATCCGCCGCCGGCTTTGGACCCGATCCCAAATTCCGGAGTCCCGCAGAAATTCTGGCCAACGCCACGGTCGCACTCGCCACGACTCCCGCCACACGGACCGCCAATCGGCTCGCCCCCCCGCCGCTGCCACCGCCAGCGCCGAGTTCAACGTCACCGACAGCCCGCCCATGCGGCCAACGAATTCCGCTCGCTCATGATGCCGCCAAGTTTCCAAATGCCGAGCCAACACCAATCGTTGTTGACCCTCAAACTCAGTCGTGTCGCGAGTTCGCAACGAGGTCTGAGATTCCGGATGAATTCGAAACGAACTCCACGGCGCGGGATCGTAAACGCCAACTCCCAATCGAGACAGTCGCAGCCAAAAATCCCAATCGGCCGAGTACCACAACGACTCGTCCAACGGCCCGACATCGCGCAGTACTCGCGCTGAAAAAACCGGCGCACAGGTCGCCACGAAACATTGCACCAACAACTTCGACCACACCGCATCCGGTGACAGCCGAATCGTAGGCGAGTCGCTCCGCGACTCGCATTCTCGTCGGGACGCTCTCGATCCAAATGGACAACGCCACGTCCCCAGTTCGCGCCCATCCGGCCCAATGAATCGCGACGGATGAAAATACCACACCGCGTCAGGCTCCTGGTCGATCAATTCCCGCATCCGCTGCAACCGACCGGGATGCCATTGATCGTCCTGGTGCAGCCAACACAAATATTCCCCGGACGCCAATGCCATCCCACGATTCGTGCTGCTCGTCCAATTGCCCGAGTGTTCCTGAGCCAACACCGTCAACGGCAACCTCGATCGAAAATGTTCCAAGATCGCCAACGTCGCGTCCGTGGACCCGTCGTCCACTGCGATGACTTCCACGTCTTCCGCCGCAACTCCCGCCCGCTCCAAGCTGGTCAGCGCCGACAACACATAACGCTCACCGTTGTACGTCGGCATCACCACGCTCAACCACGGACGACTCATGTTGCCCCTCCCCGTAGCCGAACTCGTAAGAGTTCGGACAATCGGACATCCAACCGCTTACTCCGAAGCCTCACGATTCCGGCGACCACACCCCGAATCCCCAACCCCTCTCAATAATCCCCGTCCGACACCACACCTTGAGCCAACGCTCCAGTCAGTCGCGTCCCTTGCGGCGTGATCAGGCTCGAATACACCCGCCCGTCGATCGACTCCGACACAAACTTGACATGCCCGTCACAGAATGCCATGTTCGCGCCATGATCGTGATACGACGATGGCCACGGAGCTTCGCCTTCCGCTTGATTCAAACTGGAATTGATCGCCTCTCGTCGGAACGTCGCATCGACGCGATTGTTCCCGCGCGTGTAATCGACATTCCCCGGCGCACACGACGCGCCCGCGCACACATGCCCGCTCAGAAAGAAACAAATCCGCCGCGGGTTCGCCGAACTCCAAGTCTCGCCCGTCCCCGGATCAAATCCCGCCCGCACATTCTCCGCGAAGCACAGCGTTTGACTCGTCCCGTCAAAGACGTGTTCGATCCGATAATGCCGCTGAGTCCCCGATCCCGCCGGCCAGTTCTCCACAAAGAACAGCCCCATCATCTTGAGAATGT
>JBJXEX010000047.1:0-4911 GCA_046156195.1 Planctomycetaceae bacterium
CCTAATGCTCAAACGTCTCGCACCTGCCGATCCACCGGTGACGTTCAACTACAGACGCAAACAAAACCCAACTCCATCGACCGCAGCGGTATAAGAACCTCAAAACCTTTTCGGATAGCCTCTGAGACGGTGTACACTCAACGTGCAAGCGCGGCGTGGTGGTTTGACGGATCGGGAAATATCGACGGGGAGACCGAAGTCTGGTCGCGGGACGTGACCCCCGCTCCCGAAACTCCGCTTCCGGGACAGAACGGCGACGCAGACTTCGGTTATGTCTCGAATGGTGCCGTCGTTCCGGTTACCAATGGAGCCTCGTTTAATTCATTGTTCCAACCAGGTGTATGGCAGCAGGAGAACCTGCCATGAAATCGTTCGGAATCCCCTCCAGACTCCTCTTCGTGAGCTTGCTCCAGTGGTTGGTGATCAATTTCGGCGGGCCTACCAAAGCTGCCGACGTACGCTTCATCAATGGCTTTTACGAAGGGGCCGCACTGGTCCATGCCAAGACCATCAAGGTCGAGCAACGTGACAAACAGGGGAATGTCTGGCTGACATTGCAAATTGAGCACGTTTATTGCGGCCCGTCCGATCTGAAAGAAACGACCTTTGGGTGCGGCGCACAACAAGTTGCGACCGGTGGAAGTAGCGGGATGGGTCGGTTATTTCATTTTGACCCGCTGCCACATGAAGGCGAGACCGGGATTTGGTGGGTGGCGTCACAGGCACCGCAGAGTTGGCAGAAGTTTCATGTCGTGAAAAATCGCTGTTTCGCAACAAACCTTCCCTCTCGCAAGGAATTTGGCCCGCGGTACGACCAAGTCCTGGAGTGGGCGCAAGCGGTCGAACGGGTTTCATTGGCGGCTCGCGACCAGCAGTTGAAGTTACTCCAGGGTTTCGCCCAATCGAAAAACTTTGAAACATCGGTTTGGGCAATGACTCTACTTCAGAAGGAATGGGGACCGGCCGCCGACCAGATTCTGCGCGAGTTGGCGAGTCACCAGAAATTGACAGCGGCGGCGATCACCGCCTTGGATGTGGCCCTGCAAGACCGCCAAGGTGACGATTGGCGAAAATCTTCCGCACGGTGGGAACTGCTTGAACGCAGCCTGCGAGCCGTGGAAACGGACTCGGAAGCGAAACTGGTGCTGGAACATTGGGCTCAGCTTAGCCGTGAATGGAGGCGTCAGCACCTTTCCGAAGAGCGTTGTCTGGAGATTGTGCAGCGCGCCTTTCACGATGCGGAGTGCCCTGATCGGATTCGCAACGAACTCTTTATGACGCTGCTGCACTGGCCGTTCCTGACGTCGGAGGACGACGAACGGATTTGGTCCTTCGCGATTGATAACATCGCGCGGCCAATCAGCTCCGGCATCGCCGGGAATGCCGCGTTCATGCTTATGGACACCCGGCACCGCACTCAGCTGCGATTCCGCACGCTCTTGAAACTGTACCGCGACCAACCACAGCCGCGAGTGGCGGAACAACTCAGCAATGTTCTGGCGAAATGGCATGAAGCGGCTGCGAAGGGCAAAGCGACGCCGTAGTCGGCCACGTCATCAGAGGAACCATCCATGTTTCTGTTTGTTTGGTTCACCATTGGATCGACACCGGCCGCTTCGAGTCGGATGTCGCCACACACCGCCATCGTCAAGGACGACCCGGATGCCCACGCCAAGGAAGTCGTGCGACTGCGAAAATCCTACGCCAATCGCGTTCACGAGGACGGCAAGAGCGGAAGTGCCACCCTACAACGATATTGCACCGGGACATTTTCTGATGACAGACCTTCCATTCGGACCGTGAGTCATTCGTGAGAAATAACATGCCCCCTAGGGGAAGAAAGGGGACGCAGCTCTTTTTGACGATTCTCGGCTTGAACAAAGCTGTTCGCAGGCGGAAAAGAGCTGCGTCCCCTTTGCCTTTTCCGGGTGCCGTCTTCAACTTGCTTCCCACAGCATGGTCGGAGGAAGAGCTTTCCTAGTCGATTGTCACTTGGGTGCATCATGAAAACACGAGTTTGGATTTGTCTCATTTTCAACTTTCTCTTTCTGACACCGGTGACTCGGGCGGGGAACTTACGCATTGAGAATGCATTTGTAGCGAAAACAGTACTCATCCATGGTAAGGTGGTCGAAGTCCAAGAAAGCACCAATGGTGTTGTGTTTACGATCGAGGTGGCGCATGTTTTCTATGGAGATCGCGCTTACGTTGGCACGCGTTTCGATGCCTGGACAAGGACCGTTCTGCGACCCATTAGCGCGGGTTCAGACACTTTGTTCGATTTCGATCCGTTGCCAAAGCGTGGCGAGACAGTGATTTGGTGGACTAAGACGTCAAAAAATGACCAACTCTTGCGTCCACTGCGGCAACTTCTGGCATCGCAGCTTCCGGCACGCAGCGTGCATCCTGCGCGATATCAGGCAGCGCTGGAATGGGCGCAAGCGGTTGAGCGTGTGTCGTCCGCGCCCCGCGAGCGCCAATTGGATCTGTTGACTGAGGCGGCAGGTTCGAAGTCCTACGAAATCTCGTATTGGGCCATCGTGGTGCTCGCTCAGGAGTGGGGCCAGAAGGCCACCAACGTCCTTGAAGTGCTCGCGAAGGATAAGAATCTTGCGGCGGTCAGCGTGACAGCCCTCGACGAGGGGCTTGACCGGCTGCAAGGTGATGAATGGCGCGACTCGACCGGCCGCTGGACGTTCCTGGAGCGGAGCCTGCGATCTGTTGAAACGGACTTTGAAGCAAAGATTGTGCTCGATTATTGGTCCAAAGTCGTGAGAGAACGTCAGCGTCAGCGATTCACACAGGCACAATGCCTGGAAATCGTGAAGAGTGCTGTTCGCGACCCTCATTGTCCGGATCGAATACGCAATCAACTCTTCGCGGATGTCCTTCGACCGTTTTTGGGAACGTCTGACGACGACCAGTCGATTTGGGATTTTGCGATCGAGAATATCTCGCAACCAATCAACTCAGCCGTGGCCGGAAATGCCGCTTTCATGCTGCTGGACACACCGTATCGGACGCCACGGCGGTTCCGCACGCTCCTGAAGTTGTACCGTGACGAAAAACACCCGCGAGTTGCAGAACAACTCGGCAATGTTCTTACAAAATGGCACGATGACGCTGCGATGGACAAAACGATGCCTTAATCTGAAGTCGGGCAACAACGCGATCGCAGTCCAATCGGATGATTTTGTGGATCAAGCAGTGATTGTTGGAGAGGTTGAATGAAGATCGTCACTGGCATGCGGTGCGTGGCTCGCAGCCCGGAAACACTCTGGGACACGATTGAGTCTTTGAAGAGCGCGGGGGTCTTTGATTTGATGTTTTTTGTCGATGGGCGGTTTCCGAAGATCGCCAAGTTGGAGCAGCATGGCGTCGTGCTGCATCGGAAGCGGCAGGTGGGGGCTTGGCCGAATTTCTATCTCGCGCTGGCGGAACTGACGCTGCGGGAGCCGACGGCGGACTATTACTTGGTCGTCGAGGATGACGTCTTGTTTTGCAAAGACGTTTGCCATTACCTCGAACAGTGCCAGGCACCGATCCAAGTGGCGTCGCTGTTTTCGTCGCAGCGGATTGAGCAGGCGATCCTCGACAAGGGGATCGGGTTCACGAAGCTCAATCCGGGCTGGCGCGTTTCGTCGGGCAGCCAGGCGTTTTTGTTTTCGGCGGAGTGTGCGCTGAAGTTTCTGACGTCGCCGTTTGTGGTGAACTATCGGCGGTCGCCGCCGACGGATATCGACAAGACTCATTATCGCTTGGACGGCCTGCATCACGTTGACTGCGTGCTCGGCCGGTTTTGTTACGAGGCGGGTTGCGGCATCCAGTACCACTATCCGAGCTTGTCGCAACACACGGGCGAGGAGTCGTTCATGTATCGCGGGTTCAAAGGGAAGGAAGACGCTCGGTTCTCGGAGCATTTCCCGGGTGAGGATGTGTCGGCGCTGACGTTTTTGGAGTAGTTGTGGAGCGGAGTCACAGGCGAGCCGCCTGTGCTACGAGAGCAGTATGTCGCGTCCATATTCCGCCGAGTTCTTTGCTGAGCGTCATGCCAAGACGTTGTACTCGGCGGAAACGATCTTGGGCCTCGTGCGGTCGTGGTTGCCGCCGGTGCGATCGGCCGTGGATGTCGGGTGCGGAGTCGGGACGTGGCTGTCGGTGCTGCAACAGTTCGGCGTCGAGCGAATCCTCGGAGTCGATGGGGATTGGGTCGCTCCCGAAGCCTTGGTCATTCCGCCGAGTTGCTTTCAGGAGCGCGATCTTCAGACGCCTCTAAATCTGTCCGAGCAGTTTGATTTGGCGATCTGCGTGGAAGTCGCCGAGCACTTGCCGGTCGCTCGTGCCGACACGTTGATTCGTGATCTGACTTCGCTCGCCGATTTCGTGTTGTTCTCGGCGGCGATCCCCGGTCAAGGGGGCGTCAATCACGTCAACGAGCAGTGGCCGGAGTATTGGAACGATCGGTTTCGCTCCGACGGCTACAGGGTGTTGGACCTCATTCGCCAGCGAATTTGGAATGATCCCGCGATTCCGTTTTGGTATCGCCAGAACATGCTGCTGTTCGTTCGAGAAACTCGACGACACGAGATCCAGTTGGAGGTCGCTTCGGCCCCGACGTGGCCACTCGCGATCGTGCATCCGCACTTGTATCTGCGCACGCTTCGCTCACAGCGGCCCCGCTCATAGTCTTGGTCCGAAACATGGCGACCTTCTGTTGAAAACACAGTTTGGAACAGAAGGTCGCAAAGTGCGCGAAGTGGGACAAAGGATGCGGAACAGCGTGTGTGACAGTCTTGATTTTGATTGCGGCTTCGCCGGGCTAAGTGGCCTCGTGTTTTTGGCTCAGACAGTGTGGCATCGCTCCCACGCGATCGGCCAGTGACAACGCACCGCTTGTCGCTCTGCGAGGCT
>JBJXEX010000085.1:0-8642 GCA_046156195.1 Planctomycetaceae bacterium
GTGTAGTCGGCGGCAAGCCATTTCTCTTTCAGGGTTTGCGAAAGTTCAAACACCCTGACGGCCAAGTCGGCGATTTCGTGATGGGAGCGGTCCACGACTTCCATTTGCAGCTTGAGCGAGGCTTCGCGGTCGCGGAATTCGGTCTGCTTGCGAGCCTGTGTTTGAGTACGGGGCATCGGCGGAAATCTCGTCCATCAATCGCATGTTGATGAGCCGGTCTTGCTGGACTTGGGCATTCGTCAATTGGCGTTGCAGTTCTCCCCGCATGGCATGGGTCTCGGCCTGAGCGTCGCGGGTCTGTGAACGCAGCACGGCTTGAAACCATTCGCGGACGTTCTCGTCCTGAATGCGGATGCGGTCGAACAATTCGAGCATCTGCGTATCGAGGACGGCTTCGGTCAATCGCGTTCGCGGATGGTCGGCCTTCGCGTACTTCGTGCAGCGGTAATAGACGTAAGACTTGTCGCCGGACTTGAAGTGCTTCGTGATCTGCTCGCCGGTGATGAAGTGGCCGCAATGACCGCAGACAATCAGGCTGCTGGCATAGGTCAGATCATGTGCCCGGTAAATCTTCGTGCCGAGAAGTTGTTGCACGCGGTCCCATGTGGCTCGGTCCACGAGTGGTTCGTGTTTGCCGACGTGCCATTGCCCCTTGAACTCGATCTCACCGAGATAGGCTCGGTCATGCAGGATGTTGTGAATCGAACTGCGGGGGAACTTGGGCATCGTCGGGCGGAAGGTCCGGCCTTCGCCGTGCAAACGCTCGATGACGCCATCAATCGTGAGCGGCTCATACGCGAAGAGTTGGAAGACTCGTCTCACGTTGTCGGCGGTGGCAGGGTCGAACTCGACCCGACTGCGACCGTCCTTCCGCACGTTGAGATACCCGTACGGAGCTTTGCCGACGAACCAACCCTCTTGAACACGACGGCTGAGTCCCTCGCGGACATCGACCGATTGTTGCTCGGTATAGAACGACGCCATGTTGGCGAGCGTGCGACGCATCATGCGACCGGCGGGAGTGCTTTCCGTAGGCTGTGAGACGGAGATGAACGGAACGCCGAACTCAGACTCGATGCGTTCCAGTTCAACGTAGTCGAACAGGTTTCGAGCCGCTCGGTCCACCTTGTAGAACAACAGCCCGTCAAGACCGGGAGCGTTCTTGCGGGTGTAGTTGATGAGTTCGCGAAACGACTTTCGCTCGTCGCTCTTGCTCGCGGTTTCGGCGATCTTGAAGAGCTTGACGATTTCGCCACCGGCTTGCAGGGCGTATCGCTTGAGGGCGTCTTCCTGCACCTCCAGCGCCAACGAAAACCTTCTCGTTCCTGTTCGCGACTGCTGAGGCACAATGGGTTGAAGGCCATTTACTCGGCAAGGCGCGTTAATTTCAGGATTTCGCGAAACTCTTTCTGCCTTCACCCACCATTGCTGGTGTGGGCCGCAACGATGTGTCGCGGCCATTTCTTCCGGTGTCCAATAGCGGATGCCACAACGATTGGGAGATGCAAGATGAGCGAGAATTTTAATGAAGGACGTGATGGGATTGATGAGATGTCGGTAAATGAACGCCCCGCAGAACTGTCACCGCAATGGGGTGAATCGGCACCAAAAGGTGGGAAGGCAGTACTAAATCGAGTCTTGAAGGACGGTGCGGCCGTACCACTTTTTCTTGGGCAAACGCTCGTCAATTCATTGCGAGACTTGGGTTACAACAGCACGACCTCTGCTTTATGCGAGCATGTGGACAACGCGATTCAGTGGGGAGCCACAGAAGTTCGCGTCTACTTCCGCCAAAAGGGAAAACTAGGCAACTACACAATTTCAGCGCTTGTTTACGACAACGGCAAAGGGATGGCGCCGAATGTCTTGAAGGTTGCCACTTCGTTCGGTGGATCGATGGTCTTCGATAGCCGCGACGGTATCGGTCGCTACGGCATGGGTATGAAAGCGGCGGCTCTGAGCATGAGCCCCGTCATGGAGGTGTACTCGTGGCAGGAACCTGCGGCTTTTTACAACATGACTCTCGATGTCGAAGAGATCGGCAGCATCAAGAAGAATTTGATCGAACTACCGGACCCAACGCTTCAAGACCAGCTTCCGTCAGAGGTCGCTGACGTTCTCATCCGACCGATGGATTTTCCTAAAAACCCACACGAATCTCAGACTCTACTTGCGGATTCACGAGTGGAGTTGGCTGAGAAGCTGGGAACTTCGGGAACGATCATTTTCATGCCTGCGTGTGACCGCCTTACCTACAAGAAGGCTCAAACGCTCGTTGACCACGCAACGAAGGAAATGGGACGAATCTACCGTCGCTTTATTGCCAAGGGCGTAAAACTTTTTGTCAACAACCGACTGGTTGAAGCATTCGACCCCACATATTGGATGCCGGAAGCGCGGCATACCCAGGTTGAAGGAATCACTGAGAAGCAAAGTAAACTTGTTGGCAGTTGGCCAATTCCGGTTCCCGTTGCCGAAGGTTCTTCAACAACCACGACGATCACAGTGCGAGTTTTCATGTTGCCTGTTGACGAGTGGAGCGGGTTGTCTCGGTCGGTGCTGAAGAATCAGCTTCATGTCTTCGACGATCACGCGGTTTCTTTCATGCGAAATGACCGCGAAGTTCAGATCGGATGGGAATCGAAGTTGAAGTTGAAAAAGCATCACATCAGCCAGTGGTTGCGAGTGGAAATCGACTTCAGCGGCGAGGCCGACGAGGGATTCGGCGTCGCCGCAAACAAGCAAGGCGCCCGGCTCAAGGAGTACGTTGCCGATGCAATCATCAAGCACGGTGAGTTCTCCGAGGCGATCGCTTTTGCCCGTCGATCAATTCAGGAAGCAAAGGCGAAGAGGGCGTCACTGAAAGATGGTCCCGGCATCAACGAAGCCGAACGTCGAGCCAATGATGCGGAACCATTTCAAGGCAAGCCGTTACCGGAACTCACCCCAGAGGAGCAGGCAGCAATCGAGGAGAATTTGCGAGGACTCGCGATTTCACTGAAGCGTGAAGGTGAAACCGAGGATGATGCGTTTGAGCGAGTGAAATCGTCACGGTATCTGACGAAGACAACTCACGACGAGTATTGGCCGTTCTATCACTGCGACTTCAAGTACGGCAAAGTGATTCTGACGGTCAATACAGCACATCCTTTCTTCACTCAGGTATGGCAGCCACTAAGTAGCCTCGCGAATGCGACTCAGGCTACCCAGGACGGTGACGAAGACAACATTGAAGTTTCTGCGGACGTTGGGACGACGTGCCGAGAAGCGCTCGTTGGAATTCAAGCAATGTTGTTGTCTCTGGCACGGTCACAAAGTTTGTTGAGTGGTCAAGGGACTGGCTCAGACGCTCAGAAGCTATTCGACACGCTTCGAAGAAACTGGTCTGAGAATCTCAGCACTCAGTTACAGACGAAGTAGCAGTTTCAACCTTCGGGCGAACGTGATGCCGCGTTCGCCCGTTTTTTGGTTTGGCGCGCCAGCGACCTTGTTCGTATGCTGCCGTCCACTTTGGCTGAATCAATCCAATGGAATCGCGGGACATAGCAAGCACAGCGTCTTGTTCCCCCCAATTGCGACCCAAAGGTGCGACGAAGCCATTTTCAACCCCGTCAGCCAATAGCGGCTGACACAAATCGAGGAGTTGTTGATGACGAAGAACCTTCGTGCTGCGCCGGTATCCTGGGACGATTACTTGGTCCTCCAAACGCTTGACGACCGCATTCGTCGAGTCGATAGCAAGTCGTGGGGCCTCCAAGACCAGATGAATTCATGTCTCGCCGCTTTGGGTAACGGTGAACTTCGCCCACCACTGTCTGGCGGGAAGTGGCTCGCCAACCTCGAAGCGAATTGCGAGCAAAAGCACCGAAACCGTCAGCGGCTATTCCGGGAGAAGTTCGCACCCTCACAAAAAGCTGAAGAGGAGTGCCACAAACTTCGCGACCTTTGCAATGAAGAAACATTGGCGCAGGTTCGCGCCGAAGTGACGGCAGCGGAATTTGAACTCTTCCAAGAACTCGCTGATGGTGTCGCATACGCGACGATTGCCGATCGGCGGAACATCTCCCTTGCTGCGCTCAAGTCACAGATTCACCGATGCCGTGAGCGGCTCACGTCGCTTGCCCAATAGCCCGCTCTTCTCTGTCCCTCCGCAGGCGTCGCCAATGCGGAGGAGCAGAGATTTCTTGCTGGACTATGGCAGGATTTGTTGCGACACACTCAGTGACGTTTCTTCGGAGCGGTAGCTCGTGGCGTAGAACTCTTCGACCGTGACACCACTGTTCTCGGAAATCCGTTTTCGGTCTTCCGCTGCTGACACCGAGAACCACTGCCTCAGACGGCAGTTGGCTTCGATGGCCGGAATTAGATTCGTGCCGCTGGTCTTCAAGTCCTGCATCGACTGGTTCGCCAGAATCACGCCGATGTTCATGCTGCGGGCGAGTTGCAGCATGTACTCGATGTTGTGAGCCACCATTCGCTGAAACTCGTCGATGACGAGATAGACCTGTTTCCGCTCGCGGGCTTGCGTGGCAGCACACATCAACGAATAGGTGAGCAACCGCGCGATCTTCGGAGCGGCGGACGGCGAGAGCGTTGCCGACAAGTGGAAGTAAAGAATCTGCGGTTGCTCGAAGAGTTGGGACAGGTCAATGGCTTGATTCGCAGCATCGGTCAGTTGCGGATCATCAGCCACGACGTTCAACGCGGCGAAGTCGGCCAGACACTCCAATTCCATTTCGACGTGACTGCCGGAGGTCCGCAGATCGGAACTGAGTTCCTTCTTCTTCGCGTTGTTGACGAACCATGACAGCCGTTCGGACAGCTCGCGCAGCGTGCGAACTTCGGGGAAGCGTTGCAGAGTCCGATACAACACGGCGGCGTTCGCGGCGGAGTAGTAGCCCTCGCCGTAGTCGGTCCCGTAAATCAAACCGAGTGCCCCACACAACACGTCGGTCTTCTGGTACAGCTCCAGTTCCGGCCAGAACGGTTGTTGCAGCGGATTGAAACCGAACGTGCCAAGTGATGGTTGAGCCGAGAACTGTTTGATGGGGATGTCGCGTCCGGTGCGTTGCTTCACTTCTGCGGCGGCGGCTTGCAGCGACGCCAGCAGTTCCAGTGAGTCGGCTTTCAAGTCGATGATGACCACGCTCGAATCACCGAAGCGAATGAGTTGCTCGACAAGTGGCGACAAGCCAAGTGAGGTCTTGCCCGATCCGCTGTCGCCCAGGAAGTGAGCGTGTTCGCGAAAGACTTCACGCGGCACGATGACGGGACTGCCATCCGAAACGACCTGCCCGAAATAAACGCTCTCGCGTTCGATCTGGTCGGTGGATTCCTGCAACGATCCGACCAGCCGCGACCAGCGGTTGTCGGGAGTGGTCGCTTTCTGTGACGCTCGGACTCGCATCAGGGCGGGCCATGCCAGCAGCGGCGGGGCGAACAGAACGAGTCCCAACGGTGTTAGTGGCAACGGCTCCGTCGAGTGCTTCACGCCGCTGGCGACGAGCAACAGCAAGCAACCGCTCAAGAGGGCGAAGCGAATTCGCCAGCTTCCAGCAATGGTCTCCCGCAAGCCGGGAGCTTGCGATCCATATCGGTTGTAAGTCAGCCAGTCTCTCCAACTGGTAAGCAAGCAACCGAAGCTCGAACCGCCTCCATCCAAGAGAGCCGTCAGAGCGGCCACGCCCGCCATCGCCACCACACCAACGGCGCGATGGGGCATCGGCAGCAGTGACAACGCTGCCGGAACAAAGGCCATCACTGCGAAGTAGGACGCCGCTCCGTATCGAATTCGCTTTGCCACTATTGGTGACATCGGAGCGGTCGTTGCGAGATCAACCGCGTGCATTCCAAACAGCCAGACGAACGCGCCCAATCCAAAGGCGGCGAGCAGCGGATGAGCCACGGAAACTGCGAAGCCTGCCACAAAGAAGAAGGCAATCGTGTAAAGCGCGCTTTGTCCTTTTGCCCAACTAGGGTTGGCAGTCGCTGCCCCTTTCAACATCACGAAGTTTGCACCGAAAAACAGAATGACGGTGAGCAGTCCGAGTTCCGAGCGAAAGACTCCATTGGGCTGCATCGACCAGACACAAACTGTCCCCAGCAACAGCAAGCCCCAGCATTTGCCGATGGTCATGGTCTGTTCGGAGAACGAGAGTGCCTTGGCGGCGAAATGCAGTTCGGGTTTTGATGTTGGCAGGCGATCCAACTGCACGGGATTGCCTGCGGACTGGTGATAGACGCTACGCGGCATCGGAAAGTCTCGCTAAAAGAGGGAAGAGGTCAGACACCACACTGAGATGCACGGCCAGACCTTCCGGCCAATGCTGGTTCGCGACAGACGCCCGGATGGCGGCGGCTTTGGGAGCCGTGCCCGTGATCACTACGAGCCGGAATTGCTGCGTCTGAAGAAGCTGCTGAAACGGAGCGAGCGTGAAGCGTCGCTCGATGTCGTGCGTGCATTTGCGGACGACGTGATCTGCCGAACCTCCGAGATCGACACGGATGAGTTCCAAGCACGGTGCGTCGGTGCGTGATTCATCAAGGCAATGCGGTGCGGCGGTGAGTGCTGGAGTCATCCACGGGAAGCGGTGTTTCAATTCGCGAGCGTGCAATCGGCGATGCAACGTCTTGCCGAGTGTCGCGTAGCACAGTGTTGCCAACTCGATGGGGAGTGCCTGCGGTCCCAATGGCTCGCAACGCAATCGAGTCAGTCCCAATTCGTGAGTCGCTGCCGCTCCCAGCACGAAGTAAGTTTCGGGTGGGATGAGTGGGTATTTGCGAAGCCAGTCGCCGTCACAAAGTCGCCGCGTGACTTTGGACACGGCGTTCAATGTTTGACCCACGAACAATCGACGACGCAGTACGGTGTGAGTGGTCAACCGATATTCGGCGACATGCTCCAACAGGCGTCGGTCGCGGTCAGTGAGTGTGGAATGAGCACGAGTCATGATCGGGGTTCACCAAAGCTGATAGGGCAAAGCGCGAGGCACACAGTCTTCATGGAAGGCACGGACTCGTTCGGCGTCGTAACTGCCACCAAACTCGATGACGGCCACGATGCGACCGTCCTGCACGAGAAACGCATCGGGGCATTTCTCATCACGTCTCGTGTGAGCGAGCAGGTCTTCGCTCTGCCACGCTTCCGCCCATTGCGGGGCGGTGCGATGCAATCGCAACCAGACGGCGGCGACACCAAGGTCATGCGTGACCTGTGTCGGTTGATGAATCTCGCCACGATGCTTGCCACCCAGCAGTTGGGCGGCGGCTTGAGTGGCAATGAAGGCGGTCGCGGAACGAAGTGCCTTGCCCAACCAGCGGCGTTGCAGTTCGTATGCGGCACGACCGCAATCGGGAGCCGGTTGACCGGGACGCCAGACGATCACCGGTTGAGCCAACTCCGGCAGCGGTCGAGCGTGAACCGTGACTCTTGCGACCAACCCCGCTTCGGCGAGTTGCTTCAGTCGTCGTCGAGCATTGGCGAGATCGGCCTGCCACCAATGCTCGGCGATCTGGCGTTGAGTGAAGACTCGCACTTTGCGAACCAGAGCGTGCAAGAGTTCGTGGTCTCGTTCGTTGAGTGTGAGACTGCTCATCGCGTCGGCTCCTTGGTGGTGTTGGAGCCAGCTTGATTCATCTCGAAGAACGGCAGCGAATCGCTCGTCGTCGGAACGACAGACGGCGACTCTTCCTCTCCGAGTCGTCGCCCGGCCTTGCCGCGTGAGCGTGACTTCGCGGCTCCGCCCGCGATCCCTTCACCACTGGCTGGCAACTCGGAAACGGGCGCGGCCAAGCGACCCGGCTCGAAACGAACATCGGTCTCACTGCTGACGCTCAACTCGCGAGCCTGTTGTCGAATCGTCTCGGCGAGTTCGTGATTGCCACCGGCTTCCACCGATTCGGCCAATTCCAACAACCGTTGTTGCTGTTCGACCTGATGCGAAATCCGCACCACCTGCACGGCATTCGCCACCATGCCCGCCACACTCGCGACGATCCGTTCTGCCAACCGTTCCATCCATTGCGATAAGAGTCCCACGCTTCATCCTCCGCCATCGAGTAAACTTTCCACCGGACGTGCTGCCCGGTGCGGTGGCGGAACTAGACTCGATGACCGTGGTCACTCGCGGCTCACGTTTGGAGCAATGTTGATCGTGCCCTCAAAGAACCGGAGTCAGCCGAAGGTGGTCGATGACGGCCTCGTCTATCTCGACGCGGCCAAGCTCGATCGTGCCCGCGTTGCGGCGGGGATGTCCCTGCGTGACCTTGCCACGCAAAGCGATGTCGCGTGGAACACGCTGCGGAAATTGGCTGCCGGTGAAGGTGTTTTTCCGCATGTCGCGCACAAGGTCGCGGTGACGTTGAAGCGTGATGTGTTGTCGCTGCTGGCCGAACGCGATCCGCGTTATGAACCGCCGCTGGCTCAACTCGCCGCTGCCGATTGGGAATGGGAACTCGACGACTATCTTGATCCCGGTCGGCGAGCGTCCAACGGTTTGCATTACTTCGTCTGCCGGATGCGGCATCGACACATGGCCGGACGACTCGGACGCGGCAAGTTCTATGCGCTGTCCGGTCTCTCGGAACGCGAGCGAAACGAGAAGCGGCTGCACCTGCTGAGACATCCCGAAGTTTGCAGCCGC
>JBJXEX010000090.1:0-6955 GCA_046156195.1 Planctomycetaceae bacterium
CAGCCTCTTTCGCCTGCCGCATCGCTTCCATCGCCTTCTTCTGGTCCGTGATGTCCAGCACTCCGCAGATCACAGCTTGACCTTCGGCCGTCAGCACTGGGCTGAGACCGACTTTGACGGGAAACTCCGAACCGTCTTTGCGGACGCCGAGCAAGTCGAGTTCAGCTCCCATCGCGCGTTGGACCGGGTCATTGAAAAAGGAGTCTCGATGCGCCGGGTGCCCGGCTCGAAATCGCTGCGGAACGAGCAACTCAATCGGCTGCCCGATCAGCTCCGCTTCGGTGTAGCCGAACAACGTCAGGCCGCGCGAATTGGCCATCAGAATGCGACCGTCTTGATGCACCATCAGCAGCGCTGCCGGTGAAGCCTCGACGGCCAGACGGAAGCGATCCTCCAGACGCTTCCGCTCGGTGATGTCCCAACAGACGCCCGTCATTCGCAAGGGCCGTCCGTCAGCATCCCGATACACCTTGGCGCGGGAGCCCAAGACATGGAGGCTGCCATTCGGCCAGACGACTTTGTATTCCGTGTCGTACGGCGCATCGTCCTCGACGGATCGCGTCACATCCTGGGTGACACGATCGCGATCATCGGGATGCAGCATCCGCAGGAAGTCTTCGTAGCGGCCGGGAAACGTACCCGGCTCAAGTCCGAAGAGCGGATGGATGAAGTCATCCCAGAAGATCGAGTTCTTGACGACATCCCAACTCCAGGTGCCGACGCCGGACGATTTCAAGGCCAGGTTCGAGCGTTCCTCGCTGTCGCGCAACGCTTGCTCTGCCTGCTGACGCACGGTGACTTCCGAGTGCAACGCTTCGTTGGCGTTTTGCAGTTCCGTGGTTCGTTCGCGCACTCGCAAGTCCATTTCGTCGAGCGTCTGTCGCAGATCCTGTTCGGCTTGTTTCCGTCTTTGGTCGCTCTTTCTGGCCGCGATCAAATTCGCGCACGCCGAAACCATCGGCTGCAAGTACGTGATGACCTCTTCCGAATACCCGCCCGGTCGATTCGCCAGCCCGATGACTCCGACGAACTCCTGGGAACTGGACAGCATCGGCAAACCGAGGAACGCCTTGAGCGGCGGATGCCCCGGCGGAATCCCCGTGCGGCGCGGGTCGCGCGGCGCGTCGTTCGCGATGACCGGCTTGCCCGTTGTCATCACCACCCCAAACAGCGATTTCAGATTGGTGAAATTCAGCGTGCCGTCGGTGAACTGCTGATACATCCTCCGTGACTCGTCATTCCAAGAGATGTCGGTGATTGCCCGCGCCGTCAAGATCGGTTGGCCTTCGGGGGTGTAGAACATCTCGTCGATAAAGCCGTACTCGCTTTCCGAGAGCGCGAGAATGTGCTGGAGGAACGCATCGAAAACAGCCAGCGGTGACTCGGCGGTGATGTACTGCGTTTGCGCGGAGTGGATTGCCTCCAGCAGAGTGCGGTCGCGGTCCAGCGTGTCGTTGGTTTGCAGAAGTTGCTGATTCACTTGGCGGAGTTCTCGTTCGGCATCGCGAAACGTCCGCAAGCCGTACGTCAACGCGATGACGTAAGCCGCCAACCGCAACAGGTGCGACCACCACCACCCGCCGTCCCAAATCACGGAATATGGAAACACGAGACCGGCCGCTCCAAACAACGTGGCCTGCATCGCGAAGAGCCAGTCCTCGGCATCACCGATCGTCAGGCAGCGCCGTCCAAAGAACGCCGCTGCCGCCAGAAACCCGATGCCGCTCGACATGTTCAACGCCACCGCCGTCGTCGAGAACGCCCCATCCGGAGTCCGCATGGCCGGCAAGTGGCCGGAAGCCAGCAGCGATACGGCACCGAACGCGATCGTGAGCAACGCGACCATCAGCGGAAACATCGGGCGCAGCGGACGCTGTGGCTTCCACGCGGAGAGCCACACCAATCCAAAAAACACACTCCCGGAAAATGTCGCAACACCGCGCAGCCAAACGAATACATTGCCGGGGCTGGCCGCTGCGTGAAACAGGTCCAGCACTCCCATGCTCGTGAACCCGGCCGCCATCCACGGATAGTGGCTCGCATCCGATTTGCGGCTCATCTCCGCCAGCAAAATCCCCGCGATGGCCAGCGCGATCAGGCCGCCCGCGCCTTCGACCAGCGAGTGCAATGGCAAATGCGTCAACCGAAAATCCGGGAACATCAACCCGGCGACTGCCGTGCCCACAACGGGGAATATCAGCGACAGCAGCGTGCCGAGGACGGTCCACACGACGAAGTTTCTTGGTCGAGCCATATCCCTCTCCCGCCAACGAGCCCGATCGCTCGCGGACGTTTTCATTGCCGCAGACGATCGAGCGCAACAATCGTCTTCAGCCAGGAACACCGCACTAACAATCTATCACAGGCAGATGAGATCCGCGCGGTACGTCATACAAAATGAATAAGGTGACCGGCCGGACTTGTCCTTCTGTAGCCACGCTCGCCAGAGCGTGGGCTGCGACGAATTCCACGCTCTGGCGAGCGTGGCTACAGGAAGCCATCTGTTGCCGTTCGACGAACAAATCCGTCGGGCATCCGGTCGGACACATTTGCGGCCATGAATGTGGCTAGGAAAACTCCTGTCCTTTCGTATGCTGGCTGCATCAAATGCCAACTCCGGCCTCCAAGCTGCTCACTTGGAAGCCGCGGCATGGGGGCGCTCATGAAGATCTTGCTGGTTGAAGACAATCCGGTAGACCGGATGTTCGTCACGCAGTCGCTACGACAAGTCGAAGGCTTTGACTACGAGTTGGTTGACTGCGAATCGTTGGCCGATGCGATGGAACAAGTTGTCGCAGCGCCGTATGACGTGATCTTGCTGGACCTGTGGTTGCCGGATTGCGAGGGCTTGGAAACCTGCCATCGACTTGTGGCCGTGGTTGACAAAATCCCGATCGTGGTGATGACCGGAACCGATGACCGAACGCTTGCCACCGAGGCGATGCGGAGCGGTGCTCAGGACTATCTTGTGAAAGGTGCCTTCCCCGGTTCAGCCATCGCGCGTGTGTTGCAATACGCCATCGACCGATATCACTTTCAACGCGAACGAGTTCAGCAGGACAACCATTTTCAAGAAGTGCTCAGTCGAGTGCCGGCGATCATTTGGACAACCGACCTCGCGTTGGAAATCAAAAGCGCACTCGGAGCCGGGTTGCAGTTCCTGCATCTCGATCCTCAGCAAATCGTCGGCAAGACGCTGGAGGAATACTTCCGCATCACCGGCGATGCGGAAGCGACGGTTCGCGCCCACCAACGCGCGCTCGACGGACAATCGGTCGCCTTTGAAACCGAATGGCTGGGACGACATTTCGAGGTCAAAATCGATCCGCTGCACGAACCCAACCGCTCGGTTTCCGGGACGATCGGCGTGGCTCTTGATGTCACCGAACGGCGCAAGCTCGACCGCGAGATCACCTTCGCACGCTTGGTTCAAGAGGCGCTGCTTCCGGCCGAGCATCCGCATTTGGAAGGCTTCGACATCTTTGGCGGTTCGTATCCCGCCACGCAAACCTGCGGCGATTGGTTCGACTATTTGATGTTCCCCGACGGATCGTTGGGACTGGTCGCCGGCGATGTCAGCGGCCACGGGTTCGGCCCCGCGATTCTGAGCGCGACGATGGCCGCGTATCTGGAAGTGCTCGCCGAAAATCACTCCGACGTTCAAGAAATCCTGAATGCCTGCAATCGCTTAGTTTGTAAGCGGAGCATGGATGGGCAATTTGCCGTGCTCTCTCTGGCACGCCTGCAACCAGGAGTGCGAACACTGACCTTTGGCGGAGCCGGCGACGGAATGCTGATCGTCAGCCGTGACGGACTGTTGAAGCAAAAAGTGTCCTCCAGCGGCATGCCCTTCGGAGTTGTGGATGACATCCGTTATGAATCACCCGCTCAAGTGGCGTTGGAGCCGGGTGACGTCTTGTTGCTGTTGACCGATGGATTCCGCGAGGCCCAAAACGAGGCCGGTGACTTATTCGGAGAGTCGCGCGTCATCGAAACGGTCGCCGCGAACTCACACGCCTCTGCTAGCGAGATCTTCAAAGCCTTGTGGCGAGCGACTCGCAAGTTCGCCGACGGACACCATCAGCAAGACGACATGACCGGCATCGTCGTCAAAGTACTCGATGCGCGATCCACTGACTCGCCCCGATCAACCAACGGGCAGCTCTAGCTCACCGCACCGGTGAAGAGCGGCGCGATCGGTTCCCCTTCGCTGGCGTGACTGGGGCGGTTGACTCGGTCTTTGATGATGCTGCGCGGGTCGATGCCGAGTGACGAAAAGATCGTCGCTCCGAGATCTGATGGGTAGTACGGGTTCGAGGCGGGATAAGCGGCGATGTTGTCGGAGCTGCCGATGACCTGGCCGCCGCGCACGCCGGCTCCGGCAAAGAGAGCGAAGAAGACTCCGCCCCAGTGGTCGCGGCCGTCGGGGACGTAGCTCGGCGTGCCAACGTTGCCGCCGAGCTTCGGTGTCCGACCGAACTCGCCGACCATCACGACCAGAGTTGTCTCCAGCAGGCCAGAGGAACTCAGATCGTCCAGCAATGCGGAGACACCTTGATCCAGCGGCGGCAACAGACGGTCTTTGAGCTGCGTGAAGTTGCTGTTGTGCGTGTCCCAGTTATTCATCGTCCCCATGTTGGCCTGCACGATCGGAACTCCGGCTTGAACGAGCCGCCGCGACAACAGCAACGATTGGCCGAACAAGTGCCGACCGTAATTGTCACGCACGGCAGCCGGTTCCTGATCGATGGCGAAGGCGCGGCCAATCGCGCTGGCAGTCAAGATCGACATCGCCTGGTCTTGATAGTTGCTGAACTCGGCGGCCGATCGAGCGAGATCGAAGCTCGCAGACTGCGCGTTGAACTGCGAGAGCAACTCACGTCGATGGCCGAGCGCATCGACCGTCATCCCGACCGGCAGACTGAGGTTCTCGACGCGGAACTTCGGATCGTTGGGATCTTGCTTCACATGCCACGGGTCGTACTTCGCACCGAGGAACCCGGCATCCTGCCCGGAGAAGCCGTAGCCGTTGTTCAAATACGTCGGCAGCATCACGCCATTGGGGATGCCGTCGCGCCGCGGTCGCAGGTAGTCGAGCGTCGAGGCGTAACAGGGCCAATCGTTTCGCGAGGACATGTGCGTCGAGCCGATCGGCATCTTGTCGATGCCGGTGAGCAGCATGTGCGTGGCGTGCTCGTGGCTCGGCAAGCCGTGCGTCATCGAGCGAATGATGGCGTACTTGTCGGATCGAGCGGCAAGCTTCGGCAAGTGCTCGCAGACGTCCATGCCCGGTGTCCGTGTGGCGATCGGCTGAAACGTGCCCCGCACTTCCGCCGGTGCCTCCGGCTTCAAATCGAACATGTCGAGATGACTCGGAGCTCCAGTCAAAAAAATCAGGATCACGCTGCGAGCACGTTGCTCGTGCGAGGGCGCAGACTCGGCGGCTCGCGCTTGCTGCGCGAGCAACGTCGGCAGACCAAAGCCGATCAATCCGGAATACCCGACCTGCAACAGCTCGCGCCGGTTGAATCCGAGAGTGTGTTGATGAGATCTGCTTGGCATTCTTTCAACTCCACAGAGAGGTGACTGGTTCGCCACCTTCGACAACAGGGGTTGGGCGGTTTTCTGCGTTGGGGACTCGGAGTTCGTGGTCGATGCCGAGCGCATGATAAATCGTCGCCGCGAGGTCTTCGGGTGAGACTGGTTTCTCGATTGGGTACGCGGCGTCTTTATCGGACTTGCCGTAGACTCGCCCGCCGACCACGCCGCCACCGGCGAGCGTCATCGAGAACAGCGTGCTCCAGTGATCGCGGCCCCATTGGGCGTTCGCTTTCGGAGTCCGTCCCATTTCGCCCGTGGCGACCACCAGCGTTTCGGCGAGCAAACCGCGCTCGTCGAGATCGCGAATCAACGCGGCGTAGGCTTGATCGAAGGTCGGTAGCAGAGACTTCTTGACGTCATCGCTGTTGCGGTGCGAGTCCCAGCTATAACCATCGACGCAGTCGTAATGGACCGTGACGAATCGAACGCCCGCCTCGACCAATCGCCTAGCCATCAAGCACGATTGTCCGAAGAGATGCCGGCCGTACCGATCGCGTAGCTCGGCTCGCTCGCGGCGAATGTCGAGCGCCTCGCGGGTCTTCTCCGAAGTGACAAGTGCGAAGGCTCGTTCTTGGAACGCGTCGTAGCCGGTAGGTGCTTTCGTGCGTGACGAGCGGCGGCGCTCGATGTCGAATTGCTCCAGCAGCGACTGACGAGTTCGTTGCCGGTCGAGCGTGATCCCTTCGCGAGCGGCCATACCGGCGATTTGAAAGTTGAGTTCCTCGTCCGAGCAGTCTCGCCAGTACGGATTGTCGGTCAACGATTGCTTGTCGATCTGAGTCGTCAGCGGGTTGTATCGCTGGCCCAACCAACCGGCGTGCTCACCGGGACGTGGATACTGACCCTTCTCCTGCAAGCGGCCGAGTGAATTCGGCACAACCATGTAAGACGGAAGCGGACTGCTGAGTCCTTGCTGTTGCTGATCGACGTACTCGACGATCGAACCGATTGACGGCCAGTCCTTCGGCGTCGGACTGAACCCGCCGCCGATCGGCACGTGCCAACGCTTGCCGGTTTGCAGGTAATGCCCACCGCCACTGTGATCGTTGAACGAGTGCGTCATCGTCCGCACGACGCAGAACTTGTCCGAGACCTGAGCCGTGTTTGGCAAACACTCACCGATCAAAAGCTCCGGCGTGCGACAGGCGATCGGTCGAAACGGCCCGCGAATCGCTTCGGGTGCGTCGGGTTTCAAATCGTACGTCTCGAGCTGGCTCGGACCACCAAATAACAGGAGGAAAATGACCGACTTGGCCTTCGGCACAACGTCCGACGCATGCGACTCGGCCGCCAGCAACTTCGGCAACGACAGGCCGAGCAACCCCGCGCCCCCAGCTTGCAACAACTCGCGACG
>JBJXEX010000092.1:0-11397 GCA_046156195.1 Planctomycetaceae bacterium
ATCCGTCGACGCGCTTAACGCGGGGTCGGGTGTTCGAATTTCATAAATCGCCGAAGACAGCTTGGGAAGTCGGAAAATCGAGGACGGCGATTTCTGAAATTCGCACACCCGACCCCTGACGCCGAAACGCTGACAACCGGCGAGCCGACCAGAATGAAGGGGAGCAGAATCAACGTCCCACCGTAGAAGATGGCGGCGACCAGCGTCTGATCGACGAAATGAATTTCCTCGATGCCGATCCCAGAGATTCCGGCAACCTGTCCAAGAAACGCCAGGCCGATCAGACAGGATTGGCCGATCATCTGACGATTCCCAACTCCGAGCTTGGCGTAGCTGGCGAGAATGCCGAGCAAGATCCCGAACGACAGGATGTAGAAGAGAAACAGCAGCCACGTCGCTCCGACCATTCCCAGTATGATGGAGGCGGCAACCACGCTGAACGCGCCCAGCCGATTGCGGCTCCACCATTCTTGAATGGCTTCCTGGATCGCCGGCTCGTCGCTCAATCGCGAGCCATTCTGTTCTCGCGAGTTGCGAATCTGCACCACGCTGAAGACCGTGGCTCCGAGCAACACAAACAAGCTGATCGCCGGAAAGGCCAAATAGCTGAGCAGCTTGTAGCCGCCTGCCGCCGGAGCCAATTTCGATTCGGCGGGCGATGCCTTGCAACCGGCGAGGATCGCCAACGGCAGAAAAGCCGCAGCGCTTCGCAGAAAGGGAGAGCGTCCCGCCAGAGGGTCATCGGCACGCTGTCGTTGAGCCGCTTCCAATCGAGTCCTCACGCCGGCTTCGAACGTCGCTGGATCGACTTGATAGGGACGCAAGGCCGCTCGCAGTTCCTCTTCGGAGACCAAGTTCACAGGCATAGCAACATCCTTCCGATCTGTGCGACGGAAAGCTCACCATCGAGCAACCGCCGCAAGTGGCGACGGGCTTGATAGAGCCGTCCCTCCACCGTTTTGGCCGAGACCGACAACAGCGCCGCCACCTCTTTCACACTGGTCTCTTCGAGGTAGTGCATGAGAACCACCTCACGCTGCATGCTCGGCAGCCGCGCGATCGCCTGCCGCAACGCAGCCAGTTGTGGATCGGGTTCTGGATCAACCGCGCTGACGGCCTGCTCCAGGATGGCCGGTTCCAACGTCACCGTCCGTGCTCGACGACGACGACTCCTGGCCCAATTGCGGTATTGGTTGAGCGCCACGCCGCGCAACCAGCGTCCAAACACTTCCGGATCGTTCCAGTCACCCCGGCAAGCTTCGCGATTCAACCAGGCTTCCGAAAAACTGTCCTGAGCAATCTCGGCCGCGTCACCCCACGGAGCCCCCCACGAGGCAATCAGCCCAATGAGCGGCCCGCGATAGGCGTTGATGAAAGCAGTCAGGTCCAAGTGAATCGCTCCTCGACGCCGGAGTGTCCGGTGCCGAGCCCGATCACACAACAATTTTGCAGGATCGTTGAAAACCCTGTAACGGAGCGGCCCCGATTCCTCAGGTACCGGCGAAAGCGTTGGATTCGTTCCCATCGACGTGCAGAGGTAGGATGTCGCCATGACTGACAATGTTGCCGAAATGAGATGTCCGAGCTGCGGTGCGTTGGTGGAAGCCGCGGTGGCCGAGGGGCTGTGTCGCGCGTGCCTGCTCCAACAGGTGGCTCTGGGAACCGGCACGGAGAGTGGGCCGTCGGTGGCTTGGAGACCGCCTACCGTCGAAGAATTGACGGCGGTGTTTCCGCAGTTGGAGATCGTCGGGTTGATCGGTCGCGGCGGGATGGGAGCGGTTTACAAGGCTCGGCAGAAGTCGCTGGGGCGAATGGTCGCGCTGAAGATTCTGGCTCCGCATCATGCAGCGAATCCGGACTTCGCCGAGCGGTTCGCTCGCGAGGCTCAGGCGCTGGCGGAGGTCAACCATCCCAACATCGTGACCGTGTACGATTCCGGCCGAGCGGGCGAGTTCTACTTTCTGACGATGGAGTTCGTGGACGGCGTGAACTTGCGGCAGGCGATGTCGGCGGGACGACTTACTCCGCCGCAGGCGCTGGCCATCGTGCCGCCGATCTGCGAGGCGCTGCAGTTCGCTCACGAACATGGCATCGTCCATCGCGACATCAAGCCGGAGAATTTGCTGCTCGATAAAGACGGCCGCATCAAGATCGCCGACTTCGGCATCGCGCGGATGATGCGCGGTGAAGTAGGTTGGGACTCCGTCCCGACCATCTCGGAACAGTCATCAGCGTCTCAGAAGGCGGGTCGGGACGGAGTCCCAACCTCCGGAGCGATGGACCTCACCAAAGAATCGGTGCTGGGGACTCCGCAGTACATGGCACCGGAACAGCGGGATGCTCCGAACGCCGTTGATCATCGAGCGGATATCTATTCGCTGGGGGTCGTGCTCTACGAAATGCTGACCGGCGAGTTGCCCGGAGCCAAACTGGAACCGCCCTCGAAGAAAGTCCAAATCGACGTGCGGCTGGATGAGATCGTGTTGCGGGCGTTGGAACATGAACCGGAATTGCGGTTTCAGACGGCCGCGGAGTTTCGTCGGCAAGTCACAACGGTCGCGAGGGGCGAGCCGGCATCCGAACGAAAGCAGCCGGCGATCCGCCTGCCAATGATCGCCAGCGGCATGGTCAGCACTCCCGAAAGGCTGGCAACGCTTTGGGGAATGTTCTGTGCCGGTCGCAATTCGGGCGAGTTCGTTCTGGATGAAAACCAACTCAGCATTCGGAGATGTGCCAACCTGATCCGCACCGGTGAGACAACCACGATACCGCTCACGTCCGTCCGGAACGTTGAAGTCGATCGCTATTCAGCGATGGTAAGTTTCGTGGGGCTGGACTTCGTTCGTGTGACGTACCAATTAGACGGACAAACTCGGCAGGTGTGTTTCACGCCTTCGCCGGGAGCTTGGGCGTCGATCGCTGCCGTGAATCAGCACGTCGCGGAGTGGTGCGAGGCGATTCGAGCCGTGAAGGACGGGCGAGAACCGGTCCTCACGACGGCGGCCACGAATGTCGATCGAGATCGCGCGGCGGAAACGCCGCCGTTCAACACTTTGTCCAAAA
Source organism: Planctomycetaceae bacterium (assembly GCA_046156195.1). GTDB lineage: Bacteria > Planctomycetota > Planctomycetia > Planctomycetales > Planctomycetaceae > SXKJ01. The sequence continues at coordinate 3,064 of JBJXEX010000092.1, forward strand.
CGTGGCCGTTCAACACGTTGTCCAACTCGCTCGGCATCCGCACCGCCTGGGGGCGGTGGCTGTTGCAGTGGTCGCACCTCGGCTTCCTGTGCTTCCTGAGTTTCGTGCCAGGACTTGAGCGAGCGATGGGATTTTCAGGTTTCTTCGGGTTCATTGGTTTGGCGGCGATGGTCGAGCATTGGCATCGACGCAGAGAAAACCAACCGCCCGGTGAGATGCTCGCGAAGAGGCGTGCGCGAACGCCGCTGGTCGTCGGGCTCGTCCTGCTGGCGGCATTCGGTTGTTGGCTCGCGGCGGCTCTTCCAATAGTCGGCGGACTCCCCCAACAGCTTCAGGTGTCGGTTCGCAATCCAGTGCTCCTCGGGCGATCGAAGGCCGAGCAGTTGATCGACCAAGTGATGCTGGAAATAGTCGTTCAGGGCCGTCCGCTGCCTCGTCAGATCCGAATCTGTTTTCGCGGAAACGAGTTCCCCGTGAATGCGGAACATCCTCTTGCGGGAGACCGTGCCCAGGGAGGGACCGGACGACCGGGCCGCACGGAATTGCATCCACATCCCGATCTGCTTGAAGGCCGCAATCAAGTCACATTCCGACTTCCCTCAGGCGAGCATGAGTTTCGGACTCAACTGCGGCTGCTGGTGCCGAGATCGCTGACGGGAGACGCGCACAGTCTGCAACAAGCGGATGGATTCGAGCTGCTCCATTCCTTGGCGCAGAAGTCTCCGCTGGCCATCTCAAACGATGCCGGATCGCGCCTCACCTTGTTGGACACCGCCGGGCTGACCCAAGGCAAACCTCGACCGCACTACGAATGCTGGTTGGAGATCCCCGACGAGGCAGTCACATCGAGCGGCGTTCTCGAAACAGGAACTCCGGCGGACGAATGGGCCCGGAAGTTTGGAGTGGGGTTGATCGTCGCGGCCTTGGCGATCGTTGGCTTGAGCGTTGCGCTCGCTCGCCTGCGAACGAAGGCCGTGACGAGCGATCCGCTGGTTGATTCGACTCAAGACAGAACGGGTCATCGAATCGTGGTCGGGATGGTCGAGCACTCGCAGCGTCGCAAGATCGGATTCGCGGCTTCGATTGTGTGGGTCTTTGCCGGGACGGTGCTCAATCTCTTGATCTTCAGAGCGCTCCCCTTTCGATTCGATCGTGATGGGGCCAGTTTCGGATTGATTGTCTGCCTGCTCCTGACGTCTCCGATCGCGGGAGTGGCTGTCTCGCAGTGGTTGCTGTGGGCCTCGCGACAGAGTGAGTTCGGCTCGGATCACGCCATTTTCAGTTGGCTCAAAGCAATCGCAGCGGTGGGCTTCATGATTTCCATTCCGGTCATCGGCTTCGCTGTGTTCTTTGTGATGGCACTGCTGAACGAGGGCGGGCACTGGAACCCTTCCGGCTCCGAGGCGGTTGTGGTGCCACTGACGTGGATCGGATGTCTGGCGATGCCGTGGGCCAGTCTCGTGCTGTGGCAAGCTCGCTCGCGGATCATCAACCGTTGAAGAATCCAACCTCATCTCCTGGAGCAATGTCATGTTGAACTCGTTCTCCTCATTACTGACTCTTTTGTTGGGCTTGATGATCTTTATCGGAGCCTGCTACCTCGTGGCGACCAAACGGCGTCCGGCGGTTCTGGCGGCGTACTTGGTGCTGTTGCCACTGCCGCTGCTCATCAACCTTTGCGGTTGGTTGAAAGGACTAATTTCGTCGCTGGAGGCGATCGCGACCTTACCGAATGTGGCTGTGACAAATGGGGATCTCGCGGCAGCCACTGCGGATTCGCTACTCGGTTTGCTCGTCGCGCTGCTGGTTTCCGCTCCGAGTTATTTCGTGCTCGCCGTCGGCTTGTTGCTTCGCACATGGCGATCCCCGGACGACACCACCAGTTCTGGCACGATCCGCTGTGAGCGGCCGGCACCGCTGTTGAATTCGCCTGGACCAATTCCGGCGACACCGTAGGCCACATCAGCCGTTGATCACGAGCACGAAAACAACACCATGTCTGAACGCCCTGCGAACGCCTTTCACACGACGCGCTGGACGCAGGTGCTCGCCGCGCGAGGCAGTTCGCCGGAAGCGAAGCGGCTGCTCCGCGAGTTGTGCGAGACCTATTACGCTCCGGTGGAGTTGTTCGTGCGACGCTATCGCGGCGGCGACGACGCTCGCGACCTGACTCACGAGTTCATCGCCAAGCTGCTGGAAGGGAACAGCCTCGCTCATCTCGACCGCACGCGAGGCCGGTTTCGGTCCTACCTGCTCGGCGCGGTGAAGCATTTCCTGGCGGACTTCGAGGACCGTCAACAAGCGGCTCGTCGTGGAGGCGACCGCCAGCCGCAGTCTTGTGAGCGGCAGGGCGCTAGCCGCCGGTCAATCGACATTCCACCGGTGGCTAGCGCCATTCCGCTCACTTTTGAAATCGCCGACCCGCATGGATTCCCCTCGGATGAGTTCTTCGACCGACAGTGGGCCGTGGCGATTGTCGATCAGGCCATCGAGACGCTCCGTCACGAAGCCGTGGCCGCCGGCGATCAGGTCCGGTTCGACATCCTCAAACGCTGGCTCGTGGCACCCGCAGACCAAGACACCACGATCGCCGCCGCTCACTCGTTGAACATCACCGAGGAGGCGCTCCGAGTCGCCGTTCACCGACTTCGCAAACGCTTTCGCGAAGCGGTGAAATCACGCATCGCGGACACCGTCAGCGATCCTGCGGACATCACCGACGAACTCAGCTACTTGATCAGCGCGCTGGCAACTTCGCCACGGGAATCGCTTTGAACGGAAGCGACTTCTGCCGCGTTGACCGCTCGCGTTCATTCCATCGCGCTGTCGGACGATGACTTCTCGGAAGCGGTGGAAGCAGGAAGAGCGATCTGGATCGAAAGCGGTTTCGACACGGCCCGGCCTGTCCACCACTTCCAATTCTGATCGACCTTCAGAAACGTCCGTTGTTCGTCGGTCAGAGGCACCGCCTCGAACAAGGCCAGAACTTCAAACTTTCCGGGAGCGTTGACGCTGAAGTAGTGCCCCGACTCTCGAACATCCGCCGTCAGGGTTCCGGTGGTCCTGGGCTGACGCTTTTGGGTGTCGGTGGCGGCCACGTCGATCGTGACGTGGAGGCGGTGGGTCTGACCGGGTTTCAGTTCGATGTTCTTGGACTGCTCCTTGCACATTGTCCGGCCGTGTATTCGTGGCATGAATTGCCCCGTCGCATCGCGGAGGTGCAGCATGTCACCCGGGAAGTCGTGGTTGTGAATGAAGAACGCTGTGTCCGACACATTGCGAAAAATGATGTCGAGATTCAGGCGGCCGCCTGACTGCGGTATCGCTGGAGTCTGTTCCAATTCAACGACGAGATCTTTCGCAACGTTGTTCAGCAGATGCCGCTCGATGTACCGGCTGCGAAGCGGTTCGCGCATTTCCCAGTGCGACGTGTAGTCCACGGCCAGGCGCGTCGAGAGATCGTTTCGCGCGAGGATCTGATGTGCCTCCGGAGTGCCGATGGCGAACAGAGCCTGAGCTGCCGCGAACCCATGAATGCGGGTCGTGGGACGATTCTCAACAAGGATCTTTTCAAGAAGGGGGACGGCCGAGGCATTCGGCGTCTCGCGCAGCTTCAACAGATCCAGGAACGATTCAGAGGCATCATCTCCCCTCGTTGTTGGTGACGAACGTCGGACGAGCGTCGTCAAATCCGGAGCCGGGCGGGCCGCGAGGGTCTCTTGAAACGTTTGCGGCTTCTGAGAAGTCGGAGCCGGTTGGTCATCGGACATCAGAGAGCGCTGGGGTAACAGACAACAAGCCCCGCCGATCAGGATTGCGGCACTTGTTCGCAGGAGGATGAGGCGTCGGCATCGATTCATCGTGAGTTCTCGTTGTCGGTTGGACGGTTCGGTTTGAGCCACCGTTGTATTTGGTGGCTGGCGTTCGACTTCGACGTCGTGGTGTCCGTTTTAGTTCCAGATCACTGAGCCGCGCGTTTTTGCCGCTTTGGCTCTCTAAACATTCCGCCGCCGCCGGTTGCAAAACTAATCCGGGTGTTCGGCAGAGCCTCTTCAAGGGTCGAGAAGTCAGTGCCGTTCAAATCAACCATCATGAAGTTCAACTCGCTGAGTTGATTGAGCTCCTTCAGAGCGGCGTAGCCACCACCCGTCGAGAAGTTGGTGAGATACAGGCTGCGAAGATTTGGCAGCGCCTTCAGCTTCAGCAGGCCGGGAATGGTGAAGCTGGCATGGGGAAGATTGCCGGGAACGACAAATCCCGGATGGCCGCTGCCGTTGAGGTCGAGGCGTGTCAGCGACTTAATCTCGGCGATGTGTTCCAGCGATGAGTCGGTCAGGTGTGAGGCGCGCAGGCTGAGATGATCTAACTTCTTCAGCGTCTTGAGCTGCCCGATTCCGGCGTCGGTGATGACGTGGCTGTCGATGTTCACTCGATTGAGTTCGAAAAGCGTGGCAATCGTTTTCAGGCCGTCATCGGTGATGCTCGTGAAGACCAACTGCAACGATTGGAGTTGCTGGCACTCGGCGATGCGAGCGGCACAAGCGTCGTCGGCTTCGACACCCAAGCTCAATGATTTGAGCCGCGGGAATTGCAGCGTCTCTGACGAAACGCCTTGCCCGACCAGATGCAGGTGTTCCAACTCCTGAAGCCCCGCCAGCGACTTGGTCGCTTCCTTCGAGAATCGCATCCATCCCAGTTCCTTCGAGCCGACGTAGGCATTGAGTCCGAGATGTTTGAGACGTTTCAACTTCGCAATCGAGCTGATCGCCGCGTCGGTCAGCCGGCCTTCTTGATACACATCGAGGTGTGTGAGCTGCGGCATCTGTTCGAGCAATCGGATGCCGGCATCGGTTGTCCCGCACTGGTTGAGATGAAGTTCTCGGAGCGACTTCAATCCGACGATGTGCTTCAGTGCCTCGTCGCCCAGTTGCTCTTCGGTGGTGTTGATGCTCGACAGCGTGAGCTTTTCCAACGCCGTCAATTGGGCGAGGTGAGCCAACCCGGCGGCCGTGATCTTCTTCGGAGAGTCGAGGTTCAACTCGCGCAGTTTGGGAAGCGTCTTGAAACGCGCGAGCAACTCATCCGTCAAAGCACCACCCGCGGTGATCGAGAACACTTGGTTGTCATCGTCGAGATTGGCGTGCAGTCCATTGTTGTAGAGCGGCTTCAACCAGTCCGGCAGCGCCTTCGCCGTTCGTTCCTGCATCGCCTCGATGGTCGACAGAGACAACGCACCGCCGCGCAGTTCGCGAAACACGCCCGGATGGAGATTCCATTCAATCAGCCGTCCCAACGCAGAACTCAGCGGCTCGTCCTTAAACGCGACCGTGACCGGCTCCTCCAAATCGAGTTCGGCCTTCTTCAGCGCCGGCTCATCGAGCTTCAACGGCACTCGCGCCGCTTGAGCCAACTTCGCCAACGCCTCGCGCAGCGGCATTTCCTTCACGTCGAGCGAGACTTTTCTGGCAAACACTTCTTCGCTTCGAGCAGCCCGTTCCGCGAGCGTCTCCTGTCCCTGCCGATCCGCCGCGGCTGGCGATTCGACCTTCGCTTGGGGATCCGGTGCTTTGTCCGACACCAACGGCACGTCGATCACTCGGTTTTCTCCCTCGGCGACTTGCAGAGTGGTTTGCCAAGGTTTGAAGCCGGGGACTTCGAGCTTCAGCAGGAGGTCGATGTCGGGATGCGCGTCGAACCAGAGTTGGCCGAGTACTTCAGTCCGGAATTGGGCAGACGGCAGACGAGCACCCGCCTCGTCAGCCGCTTTCTGATCGGCGAATCGAGGTGTTGATACGGAGCCGGCGATTTTCACGGGCTGTCCATCGTGTGTCGCGCGGAGCGTGATCGAGCCGGCTTTCAGCGAGCGGACGTGAAACGAGACTCCGTCGTTGTCGAACTTGACCGTGGACCACGGCGACGTCGGTTTCGCGTCCGGTCCCTCTCGGAGAATGCGCAGGAAGCCACCGAGATCGGCGTTCTGATCAATGCGGCCTTCGAAGCCGCGAGGGACTCGCAGTTCCAGGAGGCCGGGCTGGTCGGTCACTTCGCGAAGTCGGCCCCACCAATTCGCTTTGCCGGCGACTCCGTTCAGCGACAGCCTGCGGCCGCTCACCGGTTGAGCGTCGCTCGTCGTGTAGCGAGCGGTCATGCGCACGGACTCGGTCGGTTTGAAGTCAAGCTGTTGTTCGGTCGGCGCGGTCTTGGGGAGATCCACCAATTGATGAAGATAGACATCGGGAAGTTGCACACCATCTTTCGGAAGTTCGGGGAAGCGGCCTTCGTCAATGAGTTGCACGACGTATTGTCCGTACTGACACGGCGGGAGCGAATACTTTCCGTCGGCATCGGTCATCGCGTACCGCTGCGGAACTCGTTCGCTACCGTCGGCTCGCACGACGACGTTCGCCAAGCCACGGCCTTTCGCATCGGTCACTCGCCCGAACAACCGCGTGCCGCGTTGCAGTCGGAAGACCGGCTGCTCGCCGAACTCCGGAGTGATCGCTCGCGAGACCGCCGCCGCGTGGTTCGGGATCACATAGACACGCCCGCGATCGCCACCCGGAACAGCCAGCCGATAGCGGCCATTTGCATCGGTCGTCGTCGTGTGCGCCGAGTCGTTCTGCCAACCTTGCTGATTGCGACCTGAGAAGATCGTGATTCCTTTCGCCGGTCGTCCGTCGATGTCCAACACTTGCCCGCTGACGATATTTCCGGGGACCAGCGCCACCTTGCGAACGAAGTCATGAGCGTGGTTCGGCTCCTTGTTGAACAAGAGATGCAGCGGCACCGCACCCGGCCCGGAGGTCTGATAGTCCGGATGCTCCGCAATCCGTTCGACGAACAAGTCATTTGTTTGGCCCTTGACCGCCTCCGGCAACTCAAACGTGAATCGTCCGACATTGCGAAACACCAGCTCGGCCAGCCGCTCTTTATTGCCGAGACCCTCTTGCAACTTGCCGAACCGAAATCGGACTGTCGCCCCGTCGATCGGCTTGCCGGTGACGGAGTCGATGACTTCGCCTTCGATCGGTTTCAAAGTGCTCACCTGCGCTCGGCGCGGGTCTCCCGACCCCGCCGCTGGGTTGGACCGCAGGTCTCCCTCCGTCTTGCCGGACTCCTTCGAGCCGTTGTCTGAGTTCGGGAGACCTTCGGTCGGGCCGAGGGCGGGGTCGGGAGCCCCTCGCCCAGCGCGAGATTCAGGAGCCGATTCCACCTGCACCTTCACGTCGGTCATCTCGCCCGCGTCTTCGCCGGTTCGGATCAACTCGCACTGAGGCCGTCGTTCTCGAAATCGCTCGATGGTCTGGTCGCTTAACGGATTCGCGCCCAAGCGAAGATCGAGGCGCTGAAGATTCGGAAGTTCGGAAAGGACGTCGAGCCCCGTATCGGTGATCTGGCTGCCTCGTAGAGACAAATCTCGAAAAGTCTTCGTCTCGGCCAGAATGCGAATTCCGCGATCGGTGACTTGGCCCGCCCACACGTCGAGCGTCTCGATCTGACGCATGTGCTTGAATCCAGACAGCGTGTCATCGTTGGCGACGTCCGCCGAGCGAAGCGAGCGCAAATGGGTATTCACCCACAGTGCGGTGACGTCGTTGTATTCGAGCTGCAACAGCGGCAAGTCGATGTCTTGCAGCGACGGCATTCGCCGCAGCGAATTCGTGCTTTGACCGGTGAAGAATGTGTTCGCCACCTTGAGTCGCCGAAGATTGCGCATCATGACGAACTTGGCGAGCGCTCGCTCGCCACGAATCGCGGCAGCCCCTTTCCAGCGCGCTTCGGAGTCGTTCGGCCGGCTGGCGATCCAGCGGTCCTGCCAAGCTTGCTCGGCATCGCTCAGTTGTCCGAGAAGTTTCTCTTCGTCTCGTTCGGTCGGCCGAAAGTCATTGAAGACGACGTCGATTTCTTCGAGTGCCGCACATTGCCCGATGTGTTCCAGCTCATCCAAGGAAAGTTCGGAGTTGGCGATTTCGATTCGTCGTAGTCGAGGCAGTTCCGCCAAGACCTTCAGCGCGTCACCGCGCAAGTCGCACGCGATGAAACGTAACTCTTCGAGCGTCTTGAGCCGTGCCAGTAACGGTCACGCCTCGGCTTTGATGCCCCAAATGTCGGCGCGCCGAATCGTCTGCTCGATTCGTTGGTCGTTCGTGGGTTTCAAACGTCGCTCAAGCTCCGCGTCCGCGTTGGTGTCGAAGGTTGTCGCCAACGGGTGCGATCCGGTCCTCACCATGAAAAGCCGTGTGTTTTTGCGGCGAACGGGGCGCGGTGAGTATGAGTTGGGGAAAGAGGTCTAGGAAAAGTGGCGTCCTTCGTGTGAGCTACGGGTGAGTTTTC
>JBJXEX010000102.1:0-38768 GCA_046156195.1 Planctomycetaceae bacterium
TCCGCAATAGATTGAGCTTCACTCGAAAACCTCCTGTGTGTCGATGTTCGTTGATCGTGAATACTCACTAAACACCGGAAAACGCCGGAGGGTTTCGTCTTTCTCAAACTTTCTCACGTTTAGACGACGCTTGGTTTAGGTCTAGGTAGCGGTGTGAAAGCCGCGCATTGAGGCGGACAAGTAGAGAAAAACCGAATCCCGCGATCCTTATCGAAACTATGGATTCGGGAGATCGCCGTCCTCGAAAAGCAAAGCTGCCGAGTCATCGGCTTCGCGAGGCTGAAGCACCTGGAAGGATCTGGCGACGCGGATCTGGGCTATCGCGTGATCCCCACGCATTCGGTGTGAGTGCTTGAGAAGCTCGGCTTCTCGTTCGAGCTTCCTGTCGAAATCCCCTCCCGTCCTGCTCGCGGACGAACACTTTTTTCAAAAGGTCCAGTTAAGCTGCCGCCCTTCGCGTGACTCCTGACACTATTCGAGAGGCGAACCGTGGACATCACTGCGACCTCAACGGCACTGCTACGACGTGACTGGCTCAAACTCGCAGCCGCCACCGCGCTGGCTCCGTGGACGACGATGCTTCCCGCCGAGGACTCGCCGCGAAAACTGCCGCGAGTCGCCACCATCAATTCAATCTATCGGCTTCGATCGCACGCTTATCACATCGCCGGCCGATTCATTCATGGCTACACCATCAATGGATTGCCTCATCAGCCTCCATTTCAGCTCGTGAGGATGTTCAATCATCAGCAGCCAGCGGACGACCTTGGCCCGGAGATCTGCCAGAAGCATGGCATCGAACTCTGCTCGTCGATCGCTCAAACGCTCGGAGGCGAGCGGTCGCTGGATGTCGATGCCGTGCTGCTGATCATCGAGCATGGCGACTACCCCTTGAACGAGTGGGGCCAAATTCAATACCCGCGCTTCGAGATGTTCCAAGAGATCGTCGAGGTCTTCCGCAAGAGCGGTCGCAGCGTCCCGGTCTTCATCGACAAGCATCTTTCGTTCGATCATCACAAGGCGGCAAAGATGGTCGCCACCGCGAAGGAATTGAAATTCGGATTGATGGCCGGTTCATCGCTGCCGGTCACTTGGCGAATTCCCGAGTTTGCTCCACCGCTGGAAACATCGTTTGAAGAGGGACTCGCCGTCGTCGGCTACGACCGCAGCACTTGGGACATCTACCTCTTTCATGTGTTGGAAGTTTTGCAGAGCCAACTCGAACGCCGCTCCGGTGGAGAGACTGGAGTGAAGTCGATTCAAACCTTATCCGGCGACGCGGTCTGGAAAGCGGGCGATGCCGGTCGCTGGTCCTGGCCGTTGTTGGAGCACGCTCTCTCGCGCTGTCCCAGCCGCAACTACGGCAAGGTGCGCGAGCAAGTCAAACACCCGCTCTGCACGTTGATTGAATACAGCGACGGGACGAAGGGTGCGGTCTTCAATTTGATCGAAGCGGTTTCCGACTTTGCCTTCGCCGGCCGCATCAAAGGCCAAGCCGAACCGGTCAGCACTTGCTGTTATCTGCCGGCTCCTCCGGGTGCGCGGTTCTTTGATCCGCTGACGTTCAACATCGAAAAGTTCTTCGCCAGTGGCCGCGCACCGTACCCAGTCGAACGGACGCTGTTGACGAGCACGATTTGCGACCTCGCGATGCACTCGTGGAAAGAGGGAGGCACAGTGATCAGCGATCCGTCACTCGCGATCCGCTATCAACCACCAGAAGACGACGGCCACTTCCGCGGCCAATTCATCGACCGGTCGTAATCACCCCAAGCGCAAGAATTGAAATTGCGCTCTTTCCAACAAATTCGACCGCGACACCAAGAAAATAGCCAGAATTCATTCGTTTCATTCCTTTGACCAGATTCCTTTGATCGGAATCCTTAGACACAGGTTCGCCCGGTGAATCAAAGGAATCTGGTCATAGGAATGAAGACAACCTGAGAAATTGACAGAACGGTGCGGAGCCGAGTTCAAAGCGAGCAACTTCAAAAAGCGCAAGCGAAGGCGAGCGGGGCGGCGTCATGGCGATCACGATCTGCCGATCACCGCGTGGCCGTTGCGACGCCTCATGGGAAGCCAACACGAGTGCATTGGCTTCGCTGGATAAGGCTTCGTAGGACGTGTCAAATCAGACGGCGATTCGTCACGCATCTCGAAATTACCGGCGAGATTGTGCTCGTCGCTGTTCCTCGCGTCGCTGCTGTGCCGCTGCTTCGGCGCGTCGCTGCTCGTCGCGTCGTTGCTGCGCGGCCGCCTCGGCGCGTCGCTGATCGTCGGCACGGGCTTTGGCATCGCGTTCCGCTTTTGCTTTGGCTTCAGCGTCCGCTTTGGCCTTGTCGGCAGCCCGTCGTGCGTCCGCGTCGCGAGCGGCCTGCTTTGCGGCCGCTTCACGAGCTGCTTGCTTGGCGGCGGCCTCACGGTTGGCCTTGTCGCGATCCAGCTTCGCTTTCTCGGCGGCTGCGGCATCTGCCTTTTGACGGTCTTCGGCGGACTTCCGGGCTTTTCCCCCGGCAATGTCCGCCGTGTGTGACTTCGCGATTTGAGCTGCCGCGGCCGACTTCTGCGCGTAGCTTTGGGCGTCGTAGGCACTCGACGTGTGACTTGCCTTGTAGGCGTAGTTCACGGCGTCCTGCTCCGCGCGACGTCGTTCTTCCGCAGCCTTCTCGGCTTTTTGTTTCTGTCGGTTCTCCTCCGCTTTGGCAGCAGCCACTTTGGCGGCTTCGGCCTTGGCGGTCTCCGCACGGCGAGCTGCCGCGGCTTTTTCCGCAGCCGTTTCGGCGGACATGGATGGTGAAATTCCCAACAGGGAAATCAGAGCCGCCGCCACACCCGCTTGAATGAGTTTCATTGATCGCATCGCACACGCTCACTTTCTGGAACCAAGCCTGAACCCTGGAAACGACGGCGGGCCGCCCTCATTGAGCGACCTGAATCACCGCTTGCTCTGTCATAAAACGGAAGCGGCTTTCACACCGAACGAAAAAGTGGGTTGAGCAACGAAATCGCCCGGCTCCTGTGATCGCAGAGAATCCGGTCGATTGAAGAAGCACTGCACGTTAGGCAGTTTTCCTTGGACGTGTGCAGTGAGCGATGAGGGATGTGGTTGATCCGACGAAACCACCGACACCACGAAGCCGCAACCAAAACATTCGCGAGTTTCGATTGGGAAGTTGCCAAGCAATCTCTCATGATTCGGCCCTCTCGTCTTTTACTCCATTCTTGATCGGGACAGAGAACGCATGAAGTGGCGAATCGGAATCGTGTTGTTGCTGATCGTTGCCGCGGTATTGGCGGTGGCTTCGGGGATCGACGTGTCCGGGTTGACGAGGCAATTTGTCGAAGCGTTGCAGAATCAGGGGGACGTCGGGCTGGTGTGGCTGGCGTTGTCGTACATTCCGGCGAGCCTGTTTTTTTTTCCGGCTTCATTGCTGACGTTGTCTGGAGGCTTCGCTTTCGGAGTCGTGAAGACGGTGATTGCGGTGTCGCTGGGGAGCACGGTGGGAGCAACATCGGCGTTTCTGGCGGGTCGCACGTTGCTGCGCGGCCTGATCGAACACAGGGTCGCGGCGGACCCTCGGTTTCGAGCGCTTGATGCGGCTGTCGCGGAGCACGGTTTCAAGATCGTGATGCTGACTCGGCTCTCGCCGGTGTTGCCGTTCAATCTGCTGAACTATGCCTTCGGACTGACGAAGGTGCGGTTGCGCGACTTTGTGTTGGCGTCGTGGATCGGCATGTTTCCGGGGACGCTGCTGTATGTCTCGATTGGTTCGGCGGCGAAAAGTCTGAGCGACATCTTTTCCGGACGATCGGAAGGTGGCGTTGCTCAGAAGGTGATGTTTGGCGTGGGCTTGGTCGTCACCTTGGTCGTGACGGTGTTGATGGCTCGCATCGCGAAGAAGGCATTGGCGGACGCAACGGCGGCCGTGAGCGAATCAAATGCGGAAGGAAAATCGGCATGAGTGGCGAGACTTCGGACTTCGAATTGGATCGTCACGTCGCTCCGGCGGACTGGGTGAATCCGACGGCGACCGGGCGGTATCACTTGGTCGTGATTGGCGGTGGCCCGGCCGGCTTAGTCGCGGCGGCGGGAGCGGCGGGACTCGGCGCGAAGGCTGCGCTGATTGAGAAGCATCGGCTGGGTGGCGACTGTTTGAATTACGGCTGCGTGCCGTCGAAGGCGTTGTTGAAGTCCGCTCGCGTGGCCGCGACGGTGCGCGATGCGCGCGAGTTCGGTGTCGAGGTGCCGGCTGGTACGCGAGTCAATTTCAGCGCGGTCATGGAGCGGATGCGGCAACTGCGAGCCTCGCTGGCACCGCACGATTCGGCCGAGCGGTTTCGAGGACTCGGTGTCGATGTCTTTTTCGGAGCCGGGCGTTTCACGAGTCGCAACACGATCGACGTTGGCGGTCAATCGCTGCGATTTCGCCGAGCCTTGATCGCGACCGGCGGTCGCGCCGCGATCCCCAACATTCCGGGATTGGCCGAGGCGGGCTTTGTGACGAACGAGACCGTCTTCTCGCTGACGTCGTTGCCTCGCCGTTTGGTCGTGATCGGAGCTGGCCCGATCGGCTGTGAGTTGGCTCAGGCCTTCGCGCGGTTCGGATCGCAGGTGACGTTGATCGCTTCGGGAGCGAATGTCTTGGCCAAAGAAGATCGCGACGCGGCGCGAGTCGTCGCAGAGTCCTTGCGGCGCGACGGGGTCGAGATTCTGTGGAACGCTCGCGTGACCGGTGTGACACAGGGAATCTGTAACGATTTGAGCCGCGACCCTGAGGGAGCGGTCGTCAGTCCTAGCGATTCAACACTCCCTCACGGTCGCGGCTCCCAAACTTCGCAGGCTCAGGGCGCACCTGAGAAGCAGGTGGTGGTCGAGTGCGGAGTCGCGGGGCGCGATTCGATCCATCGGACGGCGGACGAGTTGCTCGTTGCGGTGGGACGTGCTCCGAATGTCGCGGGACTGGGGTTGGATGTCGCTGGTGTGGAGTTCGACGGGGAAACCGGAATTCGAGTGGATGATCAATTCCACACGACCAATCGCCATGTCTTCGCGGCAGGGGATGTCTGCTCGCGATTTCAGTTCACTCACGCGGCGGATGCGATGTCGCGCCTCGTGTTGCAGAACGCTCTGTTTCCGGGACGCGGCAAAGGCTCGTCGCTGGTGATCCCGCGCTGCACATTCACCGATCCCGAAGTGGCCGCCGTCGGACTGACGGAAGCCGAGGCTCAGGAACGAGGCGTCGCGGTGGAGGTGCTCGTCGAAGAGATGTCGCACATCGATCGTGCGGTGCTCGACGGTGAAACGAGGGGCTTCGCGAAGGTGCTGCTGAAACGGGGCACCGATCAGATCGTTGGCGCGACGATCGTCGCGTCCAACGCCGGAGACATGGTCAATGAGTTCACGTTGGCGATGACGGCCAAGCTCGGTCTGGGATCGCTCGCGAAGACGATTCATCCTTATCCAACACAGGCCGAGATCCTCAAGCGACTGGCCGATCAGGCACAGCGCCGGCGGCTGACCCCGTTCGTGAAACGTCTGTTTGAGCGATGGTTTGCTTGGACGTCGTGAAGCGCTCGCCCTCACTGGCGCTTCGGGTTAGAGTGCTTCGCAACGATCGGCTAGCGACGTGCTGGCAATAAATGACCCTGACAGTGCTCTTGGTTGTGGCGGATTGATTTCATGGTCGCGATGACCTCGCCTGATTATCGGATGCGTGACGACACCCTTGATCGAATGGTGCGAGCCGTGGAAAAAGTACGCGAACGAGTTCGTCGAGCCGCCGGAGCGTTGGCCGCGGCGGGAATCCCGTATGCCGTGGCTGGCGGGAACGCCGTCGCCGCGTGGGTCTCGGAAGTCGATGAGGCCGCGGTGCGAAACACGGCGGACGTTGACATCCTCATCCGTCGGCAAGACCTGGATGCGGTCATTGCAGCGTTGGAGCAGGCGGGTTTTGAACATCGTCACGCGGCCGGGATCGACTTCTTTCTCGATGGTCCTGGTGCCAAATTCCGAGACGGCGTGCATCTGTTGTTCGCGGGCGAGAAGGTCCGTCCCGAATACGCCGCGCCGACGGCGGACGTCACCGAATCGCGACCGGGAATCCACTTTCAAGTGCTGGCACTCGATGCTTTGGTCCGCATGAAACTCACGTCGTTTCGACGCAAGGACCAAACACACCTGATTGATATGCTCGACCTCGGCTTGATCGACGCGACTTGGCCGGCACGCTTCGCGCCGGAGTTAGCCGCACGCCTGCAAGAGCTGATTGACAACCCCGAATAACCTTCCACCGATTGATGAACCCCAAATGCCCATTTCTGCCTGGATCAAAGACTCGACGGCCGCCACGTTTGAAGCGGACGTCATCAAGAAATCATTCGAGCTTCCGGTCGTCGTCGACTTCTGGGGGCCGTCGTGCCAGCCGTGCCGACTGCTTGGTCCCGTGCTGGAGAAGCTCGCGGATGAGTACGCCGGAAAATTCATGCTGGTGAAGGTCAACGTCGAGTTCGAGCCGCAGATCGCTCAGGCGTTTCAGATTCAGTCGATCCCGCTGGTCGTGGCGTTTCGCGAGGGACAACTGGTGAACGAATTTGTCGGCGCGCCGCCGGAGTCACAGATTCGCGAATGGCTGACGACGTTCCTGCCCTCTCCCGCGCAGTTGGCGATGATGGCGGGCATGAAGCTCGAAGAGACGGACCCGGCCGGTGCGGAAGTGAAATTCCGCGAGGCATTCAATCTCGAACCAAAGGCCGAGGTTCTGAAGATCGCCTTGGCGCGAGTCATCATGGCTCAGAACCGTGACGAGGAAGCGCGGCGATTGATCGAACAACTCGAAGAGCGCGGTTTCTTGGAGCCGGAAGCTCAAGCAATTAAGGATGAACTCGAAGTCCGCGCCTCGGCCGAGGAGTCGGGTGGCGTCGAAGAGGCTCGCCGAGCGGCCGCCGGGAATCCGAATGATCTGTCGCTGCAAATCAGTCTCGCCGATGCGCTGGCTGTCGCGGGGAAACACACGGAAGCGTTGGAGCTTTGCTTAGCGTTGATCGCTCGCGACAAAGCGGGCATCGGCCCGCAAGCCAAAGAGGCGATGGTCAAAATCCTCGGCCTGCTCGGCTCGGCATCGGAGCTCGCCGGCGAGTACCGCCGCAAACTGGCCACCGCTTGGTACTGACTTGGAAATGACGAATCACGAAGTACCCAATCGGTAAGCCGGATGGGCTCGCGCGCTACGTCAGCACCTCGCGCACCACCCGCCCGGCCACATCGGTCAATCGCTCGTCACGACCGTTGTGGTAGTACGTCAGCCCCTCGTGATCCAGACCGAGCAAATGCAGAATCGTCGCGTGCAAGTCATGCACATGGACCTTGTTTTCGACCGCTCGCAGACCGACGGCATCGGTTGCTCCGTAAGCCATCCCGCCGCGCACCCCCGCTCCCGCCAACCAGACGGTGTAGCCCCACGGATTGTGATCGCGGCCTTTGCCTTGTTCGCTCATCGGCATCCGCCCGAACTCGCCGCCCCAGATCACCAGCGTGTCGTCGAGCAACCCGCGCTGCCGCAGATCACGCAGCAACCCGGCCACCGGCTTGTCCGTCTTGCGGCACATCGTCGTGTGATTGTCGAGCACGTTCGTGTGAGCGTCCCAACCTCCCGTATCGCCGGAATAAACCTGCACAAATCGCACACCCCGCTCGATCATCCGCCGAGCCAACAGGCAGCGCGTGCCGTAGTCATCCGTGTCTGACTCACCGATCCCGTACTGCTTGAGAGTCGCCGCCGACTCGCTGCGGAGATCGACGACTTCGGGAGCCTCCGACTGCATCCGAAAGGCAAGCTCGTAAGCATTCATCCGCGCGGCGAGTTGATCATCGAAGTCGCGTTCCGCCAGATGCCGCTCGTTCGCCCGCTGCACGAACGACAGCAATCGGCGCTGACGTTTCTCGGTCACACCGGCCGGAGGCTGCAAGTACAGAATCGGACTCTTGCCCGGCCGCATCGTCGTGCCCTGATAAGTGGCAGGCAGATAGCCACTGCCCCACGCGGGAGGTCCACCTTTCACACCGCCACCCGGATCGGGCAACACCACGAACGCCGGCAAGTTTTGATTCTCGGTGCCAAGTCCGTACGCGACCCACGAACCGATGCTCGGCCGACCCGTCAGGATGCTGCCGGTATTCACCTGATAAACCGCCTGCGGATGATTCACGCTGTCACCGTGACACGACCGCAACACACACAACTCATCCGCACACGCGCCGATATGCGGCAGAAAGTCCGAGACTTCCAATCCCGATTCACCGCGCGGTCGAAACGGTTTGATCGCCGGCAGCAACGGATTCGTCGCGACCTTCCGCCGAGTCATCACCTCACCAAAGCTCTCCGGCAGCGTCTTCCCGGCAAGTTTCGTCAGCTCGTTTTTTGGATCGAATAAGTCAACGTGGCTAGGACCACCGTGCATAAAGAGCCAAATAATTCGGCGAGCTCGCGGCTCAAAATGCGTGAACCGCGGAGCCAGCGGATTCGCTGAAGCAGCGATCGACTCATCGGCCAACATCGCCGCCAGCGCGATCGCCCCCAATCCGCTGCCCGCACGCGACAGCAACTCGCGCCGACTGAAACTTCCGAAGGTCTTGGTGAGTTGTTCGGCAGACATGATCGAAAACGATTCCGAAACTTGGTTCAACGGGGACTGCCGGACAGGAAGGTTTGGGACAGGAAAATAACCACAGAGGTCGGCCGCCGTCGTGCCTTCAATCGACTTTGGTGATGTCGCACTCGAACCCAGAAATCGAATTCCCATCTGGCTTCATCTTCTTGTCCCAAATGTTCCTGTCAAATTTCTTCCGCCGATCGACTTGTAGACGGGCCACAGCATGAAGGCTAGAAACCGCTCGTTCTCCACCGAGCGACCTCACTTCAGAAAGACACCACATGCAACTCGGATTCGTCAGTGCGATCTTGCCGGAACTGTCGCTCGATGAAGTCTGCCAAGTCGCGCAGGCCAAGGGCTACGACTGCGTCGAACTCTGCTGCTGGCCGGTCAGCAAAGCGGATCGGCGATACGCCGGAGTCACTCACGTCGATGTCAGCCACTTCGGCACCAGCGAAGCCGAACGAGTTCACGAGACCGTCGCCAAGTACGGCGTAACGATCAGCGGACTCGGCTATTACCCGAATGCCCTCAGCCCCAATCACGAAGAAGCTCACACCGCGGCCGAGCACATCAAGAAGGTGATCCACGCGGCGGAGTTGCTCGGAGTCCGGCAGATGAACACGTTCATCGGCCGCGATTGGACCAAGTCAGTGACCGACAACTGGCCGCGCATGTTGGAAACCTGGGGGCCGCTCGTCCGCTTCGCCGAGCAGCACGAAGTCCGCATCGGCATCGAGAACTGCCCGATGTTGTTCGGCAAAGACGAGTGGCCGGGAGGCAAGAACCTCGCGACCAGCCCGGCCATTTGGCGAAAGCTGTTCGCCGACTTGCACAGTCAGAACCTCGGCCTGAATTACGATCCGTCGCACATGATCTGGCAGCACATGGACTACCTCGCCCCGCTGCGAGATTTCAAAGACCGGCTGTTCCACATCCACGCCAAAGACGCCCGCATCGACCGGCACAAGCTGAACGAAGTCGGCATCCTCGCGCATCCGAACGACTATCACACACCAAAACTGCCGGGCCTCGGCGATGTCAATTGGGGCAAGTTCTTCTCCGCCTTGACCGACGCCGGCTATCGCGGCCCCGTCTGCGTCGAAGTCGAAGACCGAGCCTACGAAGACACGCTCGACTCCCGCAAAGCCGCGCTGCGTCAAAGCGCGACGTATTTGCGAAACTTCATCCCCCGGCACACCGCGTAAATTTCAAATCAAAAATCAAAAATCGAGAATTACAACATGCCTTACACCTACACCGACGTCTCCAAAATGATCGACCACTCGCTGCTGCAGCCGATGCTGACGGTTGCGGACCTCGAAGCCGGTTGCCAACTCGCTCGCGACTACGACGCCGCCAGCGTCTGCATCCTGCCGTACTCGGTGAAACGCTGCGCCGAGATCTTGGACGGCAGCACGGTCAAAGCCAGCACGACGATCGGCTTCCCACACGGCGGCCACACCACCGCGATCAAAGTCGCCGAGGCCCTGCAAGCCTTGAAAGACGGCTGCCAGGAACTCGACATGGTCGTCAACATCAGCCAAGTGCTCAGCGGAAACTGGGAATACGTCCGACAAGAGATCCAAGCCATCACCGACGCCGCGCACTCGGCCGGGCAGAAGATCAAAGTGATCTTCGAGAACTGCTACTTGCAAGACTCACACAAGATTCGGCTCTGCGAAATCTGCGGCGAGCTGAATTGCGACTGGGTCAAAACCTCAACCGGCTACGGCACCGGCGGCGCGACTCACGCCGACTTGAAACTGATGCGTGAGCACTCGCCGCCGCACGTCCAAGTCAAAGCGGCGGGAGGCATCCGCACGCTGGACCAACTGCTCGAAGCCCGCCCCTTCATCACCCGCTGCGGAGCCAGCAAGACCGCCGAGATTCTCAACGAGTGCCGACTGCGATTGGGATTACCGCCGATCACGTCGGCCACCAAGGCTGTGTCATCATCGAGTTATTGAGTTCAGAGGCTTCGACAGTTGCCTATGTGAAAGTAAGAAATCTCGCCATATCGGAGGGTTTGGAAAACAACTACATCACCCCCGCAACGGGTTTCGGCGAGCACAAGGATTGTGCGGCCGAGGCTGTGCTCGATCTCTTCGGGCGAAATTCAGAACGAAATTCACAAGGACGTGAGCGATGCTCTCGGTTTCCAACGCAGCGAGCTGGCTTCAGCGATTTCGGATTTTGGCCGAGATCCTGCTGATCTATTTGCTCGGCTTTCTGCTGACGCGAGTCGCGCTGCTGTTCTGGTTCGCCGACTGGCGATCGCTGAAGTTTCGCGAGTGGCTCAGCGTATTCGCGACCGGCCTGTGGTTCGACATCTTCGTCGCCTTGCTGGGAATCCAGGTTCAATTGTGGCACTTCACCTGGTGCCGCAATCGCTGGCTGAACACTCGGCCGAGCCGCTGGTTTATGGAGTTCTGCTGGCTGGTCGCGTTCAGCTTCGTGCCGCTCTTTGCCATCGTCGAGTTTCTGTTCTTCACGGAATTCGATGGCCGGTTGAATTACATCGCCTTCGAGTACCTCGTCTATCCGACCGAGGTCTGTTGCAACATCTGGCAGTCGTTTCCCGTCGTGGAGCTGATCGCGTTTGTGGTGCTGTTTGCTGGCAGCGCTTGGTGGATGCTGCGGAATCGGTTTCAGCGGATGCTCGAAAGCCGGATGCCATTCCGTCGGCGAGTCAGCGTGTTCGGCGGCGTGCAAGTCGCGATTGTGGGGCTATGGCTGACGTTTGGCATGGCGACGATGACCGTGACCACGAACCGCACGGCCAACGAGTGCGCCGGGAACGGCGTGTACTCGTTTCTGTATCACGCCTGGTCGTGTCACTTCGATTACGAGCAGTTCTATTTGACGATCAAGCCCGAACTCGCCGCATCGGAAGTTCGCCAACATGTGATCGCCGCCGCCGACGAGTGGCATGAGAACTCGCGGAATCCGTTCGATCGCACGGTGCGACAGGCTCAACCGCGCCGCGACTGGAATGTCGTGATCATCCTGGAAGAGAGCCTCGGTTCGGACTTTGTTGGCGCACTCGGAGACGATCGCGGCCTGACTCCGTGTTTGGACAAGCTGACAACGCAGGGTTTGCTGTTCGACAACTTCTATGCGACCGGCAATCGCACCGCGCGAGCCCTCGAAGCCGTGACCGCTTCGCTCCCGCCGATTCCGACCGAGTCGATTTTGAAACGCGATCACTCCAAGCACGTCTTCACTCTGGCGCATGTGTTGGAGCAGCGGGGCTACAACCGATTGTTCATGACCGCTGGCCGAGGTCGCTTTGATGGAGTCCGCTCGTTCATGACCGCGAACGGATTCAACCGCTTCGTCGAGCAGAAAGACTTCGTCAATCCGGCATTCAAGAATGCTTGGGGAGTCTCGGACGAAGACCTCTTCACGAAGGCGTTGACGGAACTCGACGCGCTGCACGACGAGGGGCAGCCGTTCCTCGCGTGCCTGCTGACGGTCAGCAATCATCGGCCCTTCACTTATCCCGACGGCCGTATCGACCGGCCATCGTCTGAGCTGAGTCGCGATAACGCGGTCAAGTACGCCGACTGGTCGCTCGGCATGTTCTTCGACAAGGTGCGCGATCGGGCTTGGAAGCAGAAGACGCTGTTCGTCGTCATGGGAGACCACGGAGCTCGCGTTTACGGCAGCCAGCTCTTCCCGATGAAGTCATATCGAGTGCCGGTGGTGATGCTCGGCCCGGAGGATCTTGGTCCGGGGAGTCGGTGCTCGACGATGGCATGCACGCTGGATATCGCGCCGACGGTGCTGGGATTGCTCGGCGGCGATTACCGCTCGACGTTCTATGGCCGCGATGCGCTGCACCTCCCGCCGGAGCAAGGCTACGCATTGATGCAGCACAACCACGATGTCGCACTGCTGACGGCCGACAATCGGCTGGTGGTGCTTGATGCTCGCCGACAGGCTTGGACTTACTCCGTCGATCCGCGGACCTTTGCCTTGAAGCTGGATCGTCAGCCGCGAACAACGCCGACTCAGGCCACCGCCGCGTTCTTCCAAACCGCCTATCGGCTGTACTACGACGAGCGGTTGTTTCCTGAGTCCGAGGCGACAGTGATCGCGGCCAGCGACGGCGGCGAATCATCGGCGATCGTGCCTGCGGCGCATGCGATCTCGACCAAACAGCCGTGATTTGCGTTGCTTGAAGGCTTTCGTCATTGTGTCTTGCGGCGGCGAAAAGACCCCATCCGGCTTGCCCCATTCGTCTCGACTCAAGTCAGACGGTCTTCATCCGTGTGCCCATTCTCCCTTCGGCACCGGTGATGTGAGCCGAACGCGCTAGCGTCGGGCGCTTTCGCCGCGAAAAGTCACCCACTGAGACAATTCACCCACATAGAAAAGTTACCCACTGAGGCCCGTGGCTAGCGCCAGCGGCTCACAAGGAGAGACAGAGATGAAACGAAGACTGACAACCGTAATAGCGATCGCTGGATGGGGCCTGCTGAACCTCGCGGCCAGCGCGGCGGAGTTTCCGAAGTTCGAGGCCCGGACGCTCGACCCCGACATTGGAAAAGTTTGCTACGCGGTCACGCTGGCCGATGTCGATGGCGATGGCAAACAGGACATCGTCGCCGTCAGCGAAAGCCGAGTGCTCTGGTATCAAGCTCCCGACTGGAAGCGGCGAGTCATCATCGAGGACCAGACGGAGCGAGATAACGTCTGCATCGCGCCGTTTGATATCGACGGTGATGGCAAGATCGACTTCGCGCTCGGAGCCGGCTGGTCGGGCAAGAACACGGGACAGCTCGTGTGGCTGTCGCGCGGCACGTCGCTCGATGAGAAGTGGCATGTGCATCTGATCGGCCACGAGCCGTGGACGCATCGCATGAGGTTCGCCAACGTCGCGGGCGAGAAGCGTCCGCAACTGGTCGTCTCGCCGCTCACGAAGACTCAGGGAGATGGCGTGCGATTGTTGGCCTTCTCGATCCCGCCGAAACCCAGGACCGATCCGTGGCCCAGTCGAGTCATGAATGCGTCCATGAATCGGATGCACAATCACTGGCATCTCGATTGGAACGGCGACGGCATCGACGACACCGTCACCTCCAGCCAAGAGGGAGTGCATCTCATCGTCCCCGGAGCGGTTCGCGATGGCGTGGCGAATTGGCTGACGACAAAAGTCGGCAACGGCGCGAGCGGCGAGAAGCCGGAAGCCAAGGGAGCCGGCGAGATCAAAGTCGGAAAACTCAAGAACGGCCCGCGATTCATCGTCACCGTCGAGCCGATGCACGGCCAAGTCTGCGCCGTGTATGTCGAGCCGAAGCCCGGCGAAAAGACCGCCGACGGCTTGTGGCCACGACACGTCGTCGACGCGACGCTCAATCGCGGACACGCGCTCTGGACGTGCGACATCGACGGTGACGGCAGCGATGAAATCGTGCTGGGCTTCAGCGATCCCGGCCCCGGCCCGATCAAAGGCCCCGGAGTCTTCGTCTACAAAGCCGACGACGCAACCGCCTCCAAGTGGACCAAACACACGATCGACGACGGCGGCATGGCCACTGAAGACCTGATCTGCGCCGACCTGACCGGCGACGGAAAACTCGACATCATCGCCGGCGGCCGAGCGACCAAGAACGTCAAGCTGTATGTGCAGAAGTAGCGGCCAGAAGTTGGGGGGGAAGTCCCATGTCGATCAAAGAACAAATTGAGAGCTTTCATCGATTCGCCTTGCGGGTGGTGGATGCGGGTGGCACCGACCTGTCGCTGGACGACCTGTACGACTTATGGAAGTGCGACAATCTCCCTGCGGACGAATTGGCCGAAAGCGTTGCTTGCGTTCGCGAGGCTCTGGATGAGATGCAGCACGATGACGCTTGGATTGATGTCGAAGATCATTTGGCACAACTACGATCGAAATACAGATTCTTGGAACGGCCATGAGTTTTCGCCCGCCGTTTTGGGCCCCTTGTTCTGCAAACGATGAAAGTCTGTTTTCATGAGAAGATTTCAGAAGTGGTGCTGGTCGTGTGCCCTTACTCCGAAGGAGTTGCGTCTCTTAGCCCAGGGTTGCCGCGCATCGCGGCTACCCTGGGTTACAGAGTGGTGAAGGGGTTCTACCCCAACGGGGTTGCGTCACTCGTCGATCGAAGTTGACGCAACCCTTTCGGGGTAGACCACGTCGTTGTGACTCGGCCCCAGGGTAGCCGCGAAGCGCGGCAACCCTGGGCTATGTGTCACAAGTCCTTCGGAGTAAGGGCCAGTCGCAATCACCTTTGGTTGTTTTTCACTTGGGTTGCGGGCGAACCCCGACGAATGAACGCGGACGTCAAATGCGGCGACTGCTGGCCATATTCGTCGTCTCCCTTCATTCGTCGGGCACCTTCACAGTTTCACTTCCAAGACGCCGAGCAATCGCATGTCTGACTTCCTGCAACTCGCCGACCGTCGCATCGTGGTCTTCGGCATGGCGAACCGAAAGAGCGTGGCCGCGCACGTCGGCAGTGTGCTGACCGAAGCGGGAGCGAAAGTCATTCACGTCGTTCGCAGCGACGAGCGGCGCGAGCAGATTCGCAAGCTAGTCGGTGAGTCTCCGATCCATGTCTGCGATGTCGAACATCAAGATCAGATCGACCGAGTCCGTGACGAGATCGCCGCTCAGCACGGGCCGATTCAAGGCCTCGTGCATTCGCTGGCGTTCGCCGATTACTCGGCCGGCTGGCTGCCGTTTCACGAGACTCCGCGCCGCGCATTTCTGCAAGCGGTCGATGTGTCCTGCTTCTCGTTCATCGCAGTGGCGAACGCCTTTCGCGAACTGCTCGATAAGGAACAGGGAAGCGTTGTGACGGTCTCGATCTCGACGACTCGGATGGCGGCGGAGAATTATGGATACATGGCTCCGGTCAAAGCCGCGCTGGATTCGTCGGTCTGTTTTCTGGCGAAGTCGTTCTCGAAGTTCTCGGCGATCCGGTTCAACTCGGTCTGTCCGGGACTACTGAAGACCTCGGCCTCGGCGGGGATTCCCGGCTACGTCGATAGTTATCTGCACGCGGAGAAGGCGACGCTTCGCCAGCGAGCGGTTCAGACGGACGAAGTCGCCAACACCGTTGCCTTTCTGCTCAGCCCGCGATCTTCGGGGATCAACGCTCAGGGCTTGGTGATCGACGCGGGGATGTCGATCAACTACTTCGACGAGTCGCTGGTCCGACCAACTTGACTCACGCGCAGGACATCCGACGGCTCTCCGAGGAATCGAGGCGATGGCAGCACCCGATGACAATCCAAGCTGGACTTGTGCAGAGATCGTGGCCGCTCTGCGAGGCACCGATGACGCGGCTGCTGAGCAGGCGTTGGAGTACACACGGAACCGATTGCTCTTACGGGTTCTGGGGGGCACACCCCTCTCAAAGCCAGAAGCCTCTCACCCGCCCGGACTGATTCGGGACATGGTCAAAGTCCGCCAGGAAGTTTCCAAGCGACTGCTGGAAGCGGAGGCACTCGACGCGGTGGAGAAAAAAGTCTTCACGCTCACATCACTGCGCGCGGCGGCGGAAAGCTTCGATGCCTCCAAGGGCAACTGGTACGTTTGGGTTTTGCAGCAAGTCATTTGGGCGATGAAAAGCTGCGTTCGCGACAACTCCGATGAATGGCAACCGATCGAGGCTCCGTGGAACGAGCAGACGCCGTCCGCTCCTGAAACGGTTGATGAGCCTCCCGCCACTGACGCGACTTCTCCGGCTCCAAATCGGGTGTTGCTCCGCTTCGAGACCGCGCTGGCGGACCTCTCCGATTTGCAGCGGGGAGTCTGGACGCTGCGGCATTGTCGGATTCGCGAGATCCAGAAACTCGACTTGATCGCCATGCAGAATGTCAGTCGGCGAACTCAGGCGGAGTTGAATTCGCTAGTCAAAAAACTGCATGAGGAACTGGATCAGGAAGAGGAAGCGGATCGAATCCGCCGGACAGAGAAACTCGGCCAAGACGTTGGCGACGAGCACGACGAGAAAAAGCCCGGCCAGAAAAAGAAGAAAACGGACAGCTTTGAATGCAAGGTGGCGAAGCTCCGCTATTGGCAGATTCGTCAACGCCAGCTCCGCGACGAACTGTTCGCGCTGCGAGTCCCCCGTTCGACGATTGACGAAGCTCAACGTGCGGCCGAATTGATCGAGTCGGAAGAGAAGGTTCCGAAGAGGGAACGGCTGGAGTTTTCCTGGGCCGCGCCGTCACTGCGCGATCGGATCGTCGAGCCTTGGCACCAGTTGTTGATCGCCAGCCAGAAGGTCGGCTACTTGGCCCGTCAGGTCGAGAACGCTCGGCGGGAAGCCCAAAAGTCGCTGAAGTCTCCCGAACCATCGCATCGACGGATCGCGGAGATTCTGAATCTCAAGGACGACAAGGCTTCCGAGCAAGCACTGACCCGCGCGAAGCAAGAGTTGGTCGTCGCGCTGAAAGATCTGTCACGAGATTCCCAGCAAGCCTGCGACTGATTTCCGCTTACCTCTTGGTGCCGCCTGACGGCTCTCGACCAGAACTCCAGACACTTCGGGGCACTCCCGCAAAGGATCTCTCTCATGCACCCAACATCCACGAACGTCGAAACCAAGTGGCTCGCGCTCGCGTCCGCTTTGAGCGACACACCGGACGAACTCCTCGCCGCGTGGCGAAACGCGGCTCCCGCGACGACCTATGACCAACTGCCACCGATCTCCGTGGAACTCGAAGCACAACTCTGGTGCTACCTCGAAGACCTCCTCAGCGAAGACGAAGAAGACCGCTTCCTCGAACAGATCACTCACGAGCCGTCCGCCCTACCACACTTGCAGCACATCGTGCGGACCCTGGCCGAACCCATCTCGACAGATCAACTCGACAACTCCATCAGCCGCGGGGCGCTAGCCCCCGGTTCCGACGCGCGCTCCGAGCCAGAATCGGACGCTCGCGCGTTCCGGCTGATCGCGCCGGGCAAGACATTCATCGTTGTGCTCGCGAAAGAGAGCCTGCGCCGCGACAGCCGCCAGCGCGGTGTGGAGGCTCGGCAATTCACCATGGCCCGCGCGGGTGAGTCCGAAGCCGTCACCACGCTCGAAGAAGAAAAGCTGACCACCTTCGGCGTCGTGGCACTGACGATCGACCACATGTCCGAGTCAACCTGCCGAGTTTCCTTCCGCATCCAAAACACCAACAGCGACGTCAGCCAGATGAAGGTCGAGTGGCGCGACGATCGGGACCGGCTTCGCGAAGCCCAGACGCCGCGAAAAGACCGCGTGAGATTCCTCTCGGTCACGTTCGGACTGCATCACTTCGTGTTCCTGAGCGGCGGATCGGACAGCACCGAACTGGATCGCATCGTGTTGGATCTGAAACAGGAATAACCATCATGCTCATCATGCAGTGCTACAACCTCGCGTGTTGTCAGCCGATCGACAATCGCGATCCGTCTTTCTGCCCGAAATGTGGAGCCTCGTTTCAAGCGCTCGTGTTGCACAGCAACACGGACCTCGTCAGACGGGTGGGCCAACGCCTGGACTTGTGCTGGCGACTGAGTCATGGCGACAAGCCCACCGAACCTCCCGGCGATTCGGAGTTGCTCGCCGAGGTCGATGTGCGGTGCTCGGAACTTGAATTGGACGGCGACCGAGTCATCGTGCGGCTGCCGAAGAACGGTCTGTCGGCGAACCAGCATGTCCGCTTCACGCCGCAGCACGCCGGGACTTACTTCCTGGAGTTCGTCGTCATCATCAACAGCCATTGGGTCGCGAAGCATGTGGTCCCGCTGCGTGTGTTGGACAGAACTCAAATGCCCGCCAACATCACGATCACCGGTCGAACGGCCAACGGTGACGGCATCGTCGCGGGTAACGATCAGTTTCATCTGAACTTCGCGGACATGGCCGCTCACCAACCGCCGCAGATATCCGCCGACATGAGCCACGCGGTGCTGGAACGAGTCCGACCACGACCGATCACTCCCGCTCCCGGCCTGTGCATCACACTCCCCGACAGTCGTGAATTGTTGCTGGTCGCGTCGGAGTCCAACACGTTCAGCGTGGGCCGAGGTCGCGAGCAAGACGTCTTGCTCCGCGCCAGTGATCGCGAGCACTCGACACGCATCAGTCGCAGCCACGCCTGCATTGGGTTCCGCCCCGAAGGTGCGTACTGGCAACAATTCAAGACGCCCTTCCCAACCGAGTTTGATGGCTCACAACTCGGCGAAGGTCGGACAGCCACACTGAAGGACGATCAAGAAATCATTGTCGCCGGAGCCGTCCGGCTCGAACCGAAGCTCTTTGAAGAGCCGCTGACCCCCGACCAAGATGAATCATTCCGGCGTTTCAGTCACGGACTGGGTGCCGACTACACGTCGCCGATCAGCCGAGTCTCCGCCGTGGGAATACGAGTCAGCAACGAAGAGGGACTCTACAGCGAGAACATCCTCATGCAGCGAGCCGTCAGTCTGGGCCACCACCCGCGTTGCCCGATCCTCGTGACCGGTCTTGGCGTGATGTCGCAGCACGCTCGGATTTCTTATCTGGCCGGTCAGTATTGGATCGAAGCCACGCAGCGCGACTCGCCGGTAAGAATCGGCGGCGCGACGATCCCCTACGGATCCCCAAAATTACTCAGCGGCGGCATCCCCATCACGCTGGGAGAAACAGAAATCGGAGTTTGGTCTCTGCCACCAAGAGCACAACCAGAGGCGATCGCCCTTGTTTAACCCCATTTTCCGCACGCCGCCCTACGCTTTAAGCCATCGGTCGTGGTCGGTGAGTTGTTCGGCGTCCGTCTGGCGGTCGTGGGAGTAATCGACGCAGGGTTTCGGCCTTTGAGATTGCGCGCTTTGAACTCGGCTCCGCAGAGATTTGTCAATTTCTCAAGTCGTCTTCATTCCATTGACCAAATTCCATTGACCAAATTCCTTTGATTCCTGGGGCGAACCTGTCTTTCAGGATTCCAATCAAAGGAATGGTGATGAGCGTCGAAACTGCTCGGCGCATGCAACAGAGGCACACTCCGACTGGCCCGTGGAGAAACTCCACGAGCACAGACAGGGTGTGCCTCTGTCCGAAAACTTGAGAGACGAACTTACGACTTTTTCTCAGCCGGCAGTGCGTCTTTGGGGGCGTTAGTTTTGAGAGCGTTTTCTCGTTGGATGGCCTCATAGACTTCTTGGCGATGGACGGGCACTTCTTTGGGAGCCTCGATCCCTAGACGTACTTTATCGCCGCGAATATCCACCACCGTGATGACGATGTTGTCACCAATGATGATGCTCTCGTCGCGTTGCCTCGACAGCACAAGCATCACAGAACTCCTTCTCAGTTTGCCGAGGGTTTCCCGCCGGCCACATCCGCTCGTGTCGGTCCAGCGATCGGTCACAGAGGACAATCGGCCGGACGATCCGGTCGCGTGTCTTCTGAAGATCTCGTTCGGCAGGTGGCCGTCAGTCCGTTCGCCCAGGCGAATTCGGTGCTGTCGGTGTAATCGCTGTAACTGCCGTGATAGGTTAATCGTCTGCTGGTTCCGATGGCCGAAGCCGCGATTCCCAAAAAAGCCACGGCGTGGGAAACGGCGGTAAGACCCTTCCGCTTATGCCGGGCGTTTCTGATTTGCCGGGGTTCAACATGCCGCTTAAGCTCCGACCCTCCCGCGATTCCTGCCGGATTCTACGCACGCCGTCAGCTTTCGTCTCAAGTTGTTTTGATTCGTAGCCACGGGCGGCTCGCCTGTGGTCCATTCAAGAGTTCTCACGCTCCGACTTCTCACTCAGTTTCTCACTCACTCTCTGTCCCACAGGCGAGCCGCCTGTGGCTACGAAAGATCAACCATGAAGCTCTTATTCGTGATCGCCACCGCATTCCTGCTGAGCCTGTTGCCGCTTCCCGCTGACGCGGCCGAGAAACTCAAACTGCTGATTGTGGATGGCCAGAACAACCACAATTGGAAAGCGACGACTCCAATCCTGAAAGAATTCCTGACTCGCAGCGGACGGTTCGACGTTGCGGTCGCCACCAGTCCGCCGGCGAAATCTCCCGCATCCGATTGGGATAGCTTTCGTCCAAAGTTCGCCGACTTCCAAGTCGTGCTGAGCAACTTCAATAACGGCCCGGGCGAGAAATGGCCGGAACCGGTGCAGCGAGATCTCGAAACATTCGTCGGTGGCGGAGGAGGATTGGTGATCGTTCACGCCGCGAACAACGCCTTCGAGCAATGGCCGGAGTTCAACAAGATGATCGGACTCGGTTGGCGAGGAGCAGGCTTTGGCGACCGAATCACCACAAACGATGCGGGTGAAGTCGTGCGGACTCCGAAAGGCCAAGGCCCCGGAGCCGGTCATGGCCCGCAGCACGAATTTGCAATCCGCTTGCGCGACACCGCGCATCCCGTCGTCAAAGGTCTCCCCGCCGAATGGCTGCACGCCAAGGACGAGCTGTATCACGGCCAGCGTGGTCCCGCCGCCGACATGCACTTGATCGCGACCGCCTTCTCCGATTCCGGCAAAGGAGGCACCGGTGCTCACGAGCCAATGATCTGGTGGATCCCCTACGGCAAGGGCCGAGTCTTCACGACCGTCATGGGGCACGCCGAGTACTCGATGAAGTGCGTCGGCTTCCAATCGGTTGTTGCGCGTGGCAGCGAATGGTCCGCCACCGGCCAGGTGACTTTGCCGATCCCAGAGAATTTCCCGACCTCCGAGAAGACCAGTTCAGCTCCGTAGCCTCTCACAGATATTTCATGCGGTTGAGCATCTCTTCGGCCGTGACGCTTTTCACGAAGTTCGTCACGCGGCGGATTTTCTCGCCCGTCGAACAGCGCTGGTCCGGGATCACAATGATCCCGGTGTGTTCGATCCCTTGCTCCAAATACTCGGAATGAATCCGTGCGAAATCACCGACATTGAACGTGTAAATCGTCCGTCGCAGGCTGATTGCTGTCGCCAATTGCTCGGCATCGGACGTGCCCAGCCGATTCGCTTCCACGGTGGTGAGCACGTCGATGCCCCGAGCGCGAATATCCTTCACGACCGCGTCTTCGCCGGCGTCTTCATCCACATACAGTCGCACGTCGCTCATGGCCGCACGCCAACCGCATTGTTATGAGCTTTGAGTGCGTCGTACTCAGCGTCATCGGCCGCGAGGTCCGCGTCGATCTCGGATTGATTGGCGTGGTAGCAGGCTAACGCGGAAGAGATTTGACTGACCGACAGGTGCGGATAAGTTTGCGCGATCGCCTCGGCGTCTTGGCCTTGCTGGTACAGAGTGGCGATGCGATGCACAGTGATTCGCGTGCCATCGATCCGAATTCGCCCACCGCAAACCTCGGGCGTGCTCACAAGCATCGTGTCCAACGCGGTCGTCATCACTCCGTCTCCTGGAAAGTCTGAGATACCAGCAATCTACACGGCGACTAGTTCTTTGTCTCAAACGGACTGTCAAAAATGGCCTGACATCGTAGGCGAGTCGCTCCTGCGACTCGCATTCCGAATGTTGATTGATTCCCGATGTCACGCATCGGGAATCTCAGTCGCGGAGCGACTGAGCTACGGACTCGGCGGCCTCGGTCCTTGGTATTGGTAGTAGGTGCATTCGATGCGGCCGTTGAAGAGTTTTCGGCGACGGTCGCTGGCTCGGCCGAAGAGCGGCTCGAACTCTTTGTGCGACGTCAGCACATACATTGACCAGCCGTTGAGGCGTTGGCTGAACGTCCCCAGTCTTTGATACAGCGCCTCCGCTTCCTCAAGTTCACCAAGCCGCTCGCCGTAGGGCGGGTTCGCGATCAGGCAGCCGAAGGGGAGCAGATCTTCGGAGGTGATGCGGGCGAAGTCGCGGTGCTCGAACCGGATGTCGTCCGCGACTCCCGCCAGCGTCGCGTGATGCCGCGCGAGCTTGATCGCTTCGGGAGCGATGTCGCTGCCGACGATCGGTGCTTCGAGCTTCGGCAGCGCGGCGGCGCGGGCTTCGTCGCGAGCCTGTTGCCAAACGTCGGGAGGCACGATTGGCCAATCCTCAGAAACGAACGTGCGATTTAATCCCGGCGCGAGTTTGCGGCCCAGCAGCGCCGCTTCGATCGGGATCGTCCCGCTACCGCAGAACGGATCGAGCAACATGCGGCCGGAGTTCCAATAGCTCAACTGAATCAGCGCGGCGGCAAGCGTCTCCTTCAGCGGAGCCTCGCCGACCAGCTTGCGATATCCGCGCTTGTGCAAGCCTGGCCCGGTCGTGTCGATGGTCAGCGTGGCTCGGTCTTTCAGCAGCGCGACCTCGATCGTGAAGGTCGGCCCGTTCTCTTCAAACCAGACCTTGTGATGCCGCTGCTTGAGGCGTTCGACGATCGCCTTCTTCACGATCGCCTGACAATCCGGCGTGCTGTGCAACTGCGACCGCACCGAGCGGCCTCGCACCGGAAAGTAAGCGTTCTCCGGCAACCAGTCCTCCCAAGGGAGCGCCGTCGTGCGGTCAAACAGCTCGCCGAAGTCGCGCGCTTCAAACTGCCCGACTTGGACCAGCACCCGCTCGGCAGAGCGCAGCCACAGGTTGGCTCGCGCGATCGCCGACGCGTCGGCTTCAAACGTGACCTTGCCGTCCTCGGTCGATTGCCGCTCGTAACCGAGCTGCTTGAGTTCCCGCGCGACGACCGCTTCGAGGCCAAAGGTGGTGGAGGCTATCAGGTGCATCGGGAATCTTCTCGAAAAACTGAATCTCGTTGAATCTCGTTCCCACGCTCCGCGTGGGAACGTACGCCTTGACGCTCGGCGTCGGGGGCGAGCACGGGACGCGGAGCGTCGAAGCTTCCGTTCCCACGCGGAGCGTGGGAACGAGATTCCGCATCTCTATCGTCCGCCGGAACCCGCACCGATGCTGCGCATGCGGGCTTCCTTCGAGGGGGTGATGAGCTGGATGTGTTCGCGGCCGAGGAGAGTATGGAGTGCCGATTGGAGGTCGGCGTTGCAGCTCACTTTCAGTGCGTTCGGGGTGCTCAGGACAAACCGAAAATGTTGCCGAGGATCGTTCGGATCGGGCGAGTCCACGATCAGGATCACGTCGGTCTTGCCGGGATGGTTTTCGAGGATCTGTTTGGTTCGCGTCATCTCCCGTTCGCCGTGCAGTCCGCGTTTGAAGTTGATGGCGATCTGAGTCGTGAAATTCTTTTCGGCCTCTTCGATGGTCAGCAGTTGGTTGACGATCACGTTTGGCTCGCGGCTGCGGCGATCGACTTTGCCTTTGAGAAAGACGACCGCTTCGGGAACCACTTTGTCTCCGAGTCGGGCGAAGTCTTCGGGCCACATGATGCAGCGGACGATGCCGGTCGGATCTTCGAGATCGAAGTTGACGTACTTGCTGTGTCCATTGCGACTGGGCTTTTTCGTTTGGGCTTTCTTGATGCTGGCAATCATCCCGCCGAGCAGCACTTCGCTCCCATCTTCCAGGTCGGCCAGTTCTTTGTTGTTGTGCGTGGCGTGCTTCTCCAGCGCGTCGGCGACTTGCGTCAGCGGATGACTGGTGAGGTAAAAGCCGAAGACTTCCTTCTCGGCGGCCAGCCGTTGCGAGTGCGTCCAAGCGGGAGCGTCAGGCAACGTCGTCGCGCCGGCCGGTTGACCGTTCGCGGCGGGTGTCGGAGGCTCATCGTCATCGCCTCCGAAGAGACTTTTTTGGCCTCGTTGCTTGTCCTTCTGCCGCGAGGCCGCACCTGCAATGGCTCGTTCGACTGCGGCGAGATGCTGAGCCGGATTCGGACCGAGAGAGTCGAGTGCTCCCGCCTTGATCAGGATTTCGAGCGTTCCCTTTTGCATGACCTTGGGATCGACCCGCTCGGCCAGTGCGAAGATGTCTTTGTACGGCCCATTGGCCTGTCGTTCGGCGACGATTGCGACGACCGCTTGTTCGCCTAGTCCTTTGATCGCGCCGAGTCCGAAATTCAGCGAGTTCTCGGAGGCGACCGTGAATTCCAATTCCGAGCGAT
The DNA here is from genome assembly GCA_046156195.1 of Planctomycetaceae bacterium. Classification (GTDB taxonomy): domain Bacteria; phylum Planctomycetota; class Planctomycetia; order Planctomycetales; family Planctomycetaceae; genus SXKJ01. The sequence goes on from JBJXEX010000102.1 coordinate 24,589, forward strand.
TGATATCCGGCGGCAACACCGTGATGCCCATGCGTCGCGCGTCATCGGTGTGCTCGCTGATTCGCGTCGAGGTATCCATGCCGCAGGTCAGCAGAGCGGCCATGAACTCGGTCGGGAAGTGCGCTTTCAAATAAGCCGTCTGATAGGAGAGCGCTCCATAAGCAGTGCTATGTGATTTATTGAACCCGTACCCCGCGAACTTCTTGATCAAATCAAACAGGTCCTGCGCGAGCCGCTCGGACACGCCTCGCTCGACGGCTCCTTTGATGTAGGCGTCGTAGTAGCTGGTGATGATCTTTTCTTTTTTCTTGCTGATCGCCTTGATGCACTTGTAGGCGTCGGCCAGTTCGATGCCGCCGACTCGGTTGAGAATCCGCATCACCTGCTCTTGGTAAACCATGACGCCGTAAGTTTCGGCGAGCACTTCATCGACCAGCGGATGATATTGGCTCGGCGCTTTGCGGCCGTGCTTCACATCGACGTAGTCCATGACCATGCCCCCTTCGAGCGGGCCGGGGCGATAGAGGGCGGACGTAGCGATGATGTCAGCGAACTTGTCCGGCTTCATCTTCGTGAGCAGGTCGCGGATGCCGCCGGATTCAAACTGGAAGATCCCTTTCGTTTCGCCTCGTTGCAGCAGCGCGAAGGTGGCCTCATCGTCCAGAGGCAGCTTGATCGGGTTGATGTCGAGGCCCTGGTGCTTCTTCACGTTCTGCACCGACTTGTGCAGGATCGTGAGGTTCCGCAGGCCGAGGAAATCCATCTTGAGCAATCCGGCCTTCTCGACATGCGGGCCGTCCCATTGGGTGACGACATCTTCTCGGCCGGAGATCGTTTGCAGCGGGATGTAATTGACGATCGGCGCGTCGCTGACGACGACGCCGGCCGCGTGCGTCCCCGCGCTGCGCGACAAGCCTTCCAACCTTTGAGCGATGTCCAGCAGCTTCTTGATTTCGGGGTCCGAGTTGTACGCCTCCTTCAAATCGGGGGACTGGTCGATCGCCTCTTTGAGCTTGATGTTGAGTTCATCCGGCACTGCCCCGGCGATCTCGTTGACTCGCGCCAGCGGGACGCCGAGTGCTCGGCCGACATCGCGGATCGCCAGCTTGGCCTTGAGCGTGCCGAACGTGCCGATCTGGGCGACGTTGGTCGCGCCGTATTTTCGCTTGGTGTAGTCGATGACCGCCTGGCGTCCGTTCCAGCAGAAGTCGATGTCGATATCGGGGGGTTCGGTGCGGCTGGGATCGAGGAATCGCTCGAACAGCAAGTCGTACTTCAACGGACAGACGTGACTCAGGCCGAGCAAGTACGCGACGATCGCTCCGCACGCCGAACCACGAGCACCCGCCGGAATGTCGTTCTCTTCCGCGAAACGGACGAAGTCCCACACGATCAAGAAGTACGACGAGTAGCCCATCTTCTCGATGACGCCCAACTCGAAGTGCAGCCGCTCGCGATGGGCGTCGGTCAGCTCGTCGCCGTATCGCAGCGAGAGCCGCTCCTCGCACAGATTGCGGAGGTATTGCGTATCGGTCAGTTCGTCGGGCGGAGCAAACTTCGGGTAGTGCCGTGGGTTCTTATCCAGTTGGATATCGACGCGGTCGGCGATGACCTGCGACATCCGCACCGCTTCCTCGAAGTCCGGGAACGCCGCATACATTTCCTCCGGCGAGCGAACATAGAACTGATCGCAGTCCATTCGCATCCGCTTCTCGTCGTTGACGGTCGTGTGAGTGCTGACGCAGAGCAACACATCGTGAGCGGCCGCGTCCTCTTTATTGAGATAGTGCGCATCATTCGTCGCGACCAGCGGCAGTCCGTACTTCCTCGCGAGGTCCACGGTCGGCTCAAGGCACTGCCGCTGAATCTCCAGGCCGGCGTTCTGAATCTCCATGTAGAACCGGTCACCGAAGGTTTTGACGTACCACTCGATCAACCGCTTCGCCTCGTCCATGCGATCGCCGAGCAGGAATTGCGAAAGCTCCGACGCCGCGCAGCCGGAGAGACAAATCAGCCCCTCGCTGTGAGCGGCCAGGATCTCCTTGTCGATGCGTGGCCGGTAATAAAAGCCTTCGAGGTAAGCCATCGACGCCAGCTTGACGAGGTTGAAGTACCCGGTCTTATTCATCGCCAGCAGCGTCAGATGAAAGCTGGCCTCTTTCATCTTCGTCGCCCCGCGATCGCGACGATTTCCCGGAGCAATGTAAGCCTCATAGCCGACGATCGGCTTAATGCCTTCGTCTTTGCAGAGGTTGTAGAACTCGAATGCCCCGTACAGATTTCCGTGATCGGTGATCGCCACCGAGTTCATTCCCTCGGCCTTCACCTTGGCGACCAAGTCGGACAAGCGATTGGCCCCATCCAACATCGAGTACTGCGAATGACAATGCAGATGAGCAAACGGACGCGGCGCATTCATGAGCGGCTCCTTCCAGACGGCGAGTGACGCCGGTCAATCTTCCGGGGATCAAAATCAAAAGCGAGAGGTCGATTCGGGAGTTTAGTCCCACGAACCACATCAGCAACCACGCGCCCTGTGAGCCGCTGGCGCTAGCCACGGGCCTCGGTGGATGACGTTTGCCAACGAATCGCCCGACGCTAGCGCGTTCGGCTCACAAAGCGAGTGGCCAGCGTGGCTACGAAATCTCCTTCTTGACCCCTTCAAAAAAGCCGCCGTATCATCCCGCGCGACGTGTCGGAGACCGTCTTGATCGCGGCGAGAAGTTTTGGCGGATGGACAATCGCGAATTGCGAGGCTCCATCCGGGTGAGGCTGCCGCTCCAGAAGGAATGTTCGTCATGAAGAGATTCGGAATCTGGTTGGTCCTGTTGGTGATGGTGTTGGCTCTGGTGGCCACGCCGTTGGCCTCGCGCTTGGTGCAGGTGCGTGGCAGTTGGCAGAAGAAGACGGCTGAGGCGAAACTCAAGGTGCTTGAACTGCGAAAGAGAGCGGACGAGGTCGAGAAGGCGGCGACGAACTCGAAGGGGGAATTGCAGCGGACCATCTACGGCTGGGAACGCCATTGGAACGGGGTGCAAGTGGTGGCGGGGGGGCAGCCTGGCTCGTTGGTGGTGTCCCTCGGAACCAATCAAGGTTTTACTCCTGCGGTGGCGGCAACGGTCTACGCCTTTCAACCATTGCCCGACGGCTCGATGAGCTTTGTCGGAGCGTTCAAGATTAGCCAAGCTCAAGAGATCCAGGCGGCGTTGACTCCCGTTTGGCGGTTGCGGCCCGATGAAGACCAGACTTGGCGATACGGCCCCAACTGGCGACTCCGATCCAACATCCCGTTGCCGACCAGAACGCGGTTCTCGGAGTATGATCGTGTGATGTTGGTCAAGGACGAATTGCTGGCCCAACAACAACTGAATCTGAAGTATCAAGAAGAAGCGAAGGCCAAGGCGGAAGAGCATCTGGGACTCCGCTTGAAGGAGCTGCATGGCGACCCCGCTCAAGCGACCAAGAACCTCGACAAGTTTTTGATCGAAGGCTACCACAAGGCGGTGGCGGATTTGGAAGTCGCCCGCAACAGCGTGCAGGGGGATGTGGACGATCTGCGACGACAGATCAAACGGACCCGCGATGAAATCGAACGGCTGACGAACGACAACGAACGGCTCGCCGACGAGGGGGCACGCGGCGTTCCCCGCGCGGCCGCAAACAAAAAGTAAAGTTGCCGAGGTCGTGAGACTTCGATCCGAACTCTCACGAGTTCGGCGACATCGGAAACGGGAAATGGGCGACGGTGGCGACATGGGTTTCGAGGATCGCGAATACTATCGAGACCCAGAATGGCAGCCGGAGGGCGGCGGTGGCGGCGGCGGTTCGACCACGATTCGCTGGCTGATTGGCCTGAGCGTGGTCGTCTTCCTCGGCCAAAACATCGGCTCGTTGCGAGTCACCGAGTGGCTCAAGCTCACGACCGATGACACGCTTTCGCACTGGCAACTGTGGCGGCTCCTGACCTACGCCTTCTGCCACAGCACGGAAAAACTGCTGCACCTCGTGTTCAATATGCTGTGCCTGTGGTTCTTTGGCCGCACGCTGCTGGATCGACTGGGAAGCCGTGAGTTCGTTGCGTTCTACCTGGTTGCCGCCGTCGTCGCGGGGCTGAGTTTTCTGGGACTGCACTCCGGCTTCTTGGATCAGCCTGCCTCGGCCGTCGGAGCGTCCGGGGTCGTGATGGCCGTGATGGCGGTCTTCGCCATGTGGTATCCACGTCAGGAAGTGCTGTTGATGGGGCTGATCCCGATCCAGATTCGCTGGCTGGTGGCGGTCTATGTGGTCATCGACACCGTGCCGATCTGGAGCGCGTTGCGAGGTGACGAAGTCAACGACGGAGTCGCTCACGCCGCGCATTTGGGGGGCTTGCTGTTCGGATTTGCCTACGTGCTGTTTGAGTTGCGTCTCTCGAACTGGCTGGGCCTTCGCCAAGTCCCGGCCTGGTGGCGAGAACGCGAACGGCGAAAGTCCGTCCGGCTGTATTCGCCCGAAACGGATGCGGAAGAATCGTCGCCGGAGAACGATCTCGACGCGAAGGTCGATGACATCCTCCGCAAGATTCACGAACACGGCGAAGCCAGTCTCACCTCCCGCGAACGCAAAATCCTCGCCGAAGCCAGCCGCCGCTACCGCGAACGCTCGCGAACGCCGTGAGCCGAACGCGCTAGCGTCGGGCGATTCGCCGTCAGACGTCACCAACCGTGGCCCGATGCCCGATGCCCGATGCCCGTGGCTAGCGCCATCGGCTCAAAAAGTGAACGCTATTGGGCTGACGTCGCGCTCGCCGGTTTCATTTCGTCGCCGCGCGAGGTATAGACTCCGCCCGCGCCGCGATGTGCTGCGGGATGGCTCTGGTGGGATGAACCGAGAAAGTGATTCGTAATGAGTGATGTTGCCGTGGCCTTTGGCCGTGAGGTGGATTTGGCGGGGATCGCCGAGACAGAGTTACTCGGCATGTTGAATTGGATGGAGAGTGCTCCGGCCGACCTGCGGCAGTTGGCTCAAATGGGGCCCTTCGACAAGTTCTGGCGTGCGTGGTCGAAGCGCATCGCTGCTCGTGCCGATCGGCGGCTGATGCGAAAGCGGGCGGCGACTCGTGGCGGCCTGTGGCCTTGGGGCAGTTCGCGTGAGCATCCCGCAAAGACCGTTTGGTCGCTGATCGAGACTGAGAACTGGCCACGGCTGAGCCGCTGGGCGAAGCAGCAACTCTCGGTGACTGATGCTTGGCAGAGCGAGCAGACCGAACTGGAATTACTGGCACTGGCCGAGTGGCTATGGAGCGGCCCGCGCGTCGATGCCGCGACCGTGTGGCCGGTTTGGCGATTGGTGCTGACGCGAGCGTTGGAGCTGGCGGCGTATCTCGCGAAGCCGCTGACGTGCGAGATGACACCGGATCGGCGGTTGATGATCACCGGCGAACTCCCCTGGCTGCTCGGTCAATTGTTTGCGGACATCGACGGCGCAACGGAGTTCAAACAGCTCGGACAACAATCGCTGCGAAATGAATTGATCGAGTTGACCGACGGCGATGGAACTCCGTCAGCAATCCTGTTGCCGGTGTTGCCCCGTTGGCTGTCGTCGCTGACACGATCGGTGGAGGCTGGGACGATCGTCGGCGAGCCGCTGCTGGAAGGGGAAGCTCGGTTTCGCTTCGAGGATGTCGTCACGAAGGCCGTGGTGTTATTGGATCGCGATGGCCGGATGATCGGTGCCGAAGCGATGGGCACTGCCGCGAGCAGCCGAGCTCGTGAGAGTTCGGCCCGAAGTCTCACGGCTTCGGCGACGACCGTCGGGCCGGTCGTCACGATGCTGATGCACGCGGCTGAGTTGGCCGGATTGGACGAACACTCGCTCGCGGCCGAGTCGTTGCGGTTCCGAAAACATATCGCCAGTGGTCGCTCGCCGCAGGCATTTCACAGTGAGACCTTTTCCGAGACGCAGGAAGAGCGGCTGATCGTGACCGACACGGACATCCCCTCGACGCAATCGGACTGGGCGAATTGGGCCTGCTTGCGAAGTTGGTGGCACACGACCGCGAACACGGCGCTGGTGCGGCACGACGGGCCGGCGGTCCAATTGCAACTGAGCCTGCTCGGTGTGCCGGTGGTTGATGGCGAGTGGGGTTTGCAAGTGCGGCTCGACGGACAGCCGGTGCAATGGACGGAAAGCTGGTCGTGCAGTTGCTGGAGCAGCGACACCGACATGGACTACATCGAACTGCAACTCGAACTCCCCGGCGGGCCGATGCTCTGCCGACAAGTGATGCTCTCGCGCAAGGATCAGTTTCTCGTGCTGGCCGATTCCGTCTCGAAAGCGGGTCGGCGACGGATTGATCTCGAATCAACATTGCCGCTGAGTCACAGCGTGCGTGCGAAGTCCGACCTCGCCACGCGTGAGGTGCGGTTGTCGTCCACGGACCTGAAGGCGCGTTGCTTCCCGCTCGCGTTGCCGGACGATCGCTTGCACAGCACGGTCGGACAATTCGACGCCGCGCCGGGTGCGTTGCGTCTCGCTCAAGCCTCGTCGAGCGAATCGTTGTACGCGCCGGTCGTGTTCGATTGGTCGCCGGAGCGGGCATCGCTCGACGCCGAATGGCGAACGCTGACCGTCACGGAAGAGGGCCGTAAGCTGGCGGCGTGGGAAGCGGCCGGATATCGCCTGAGACTCGGCAAGCTCCACCTGGTCGTGTATCGCAGCCTGCAAGTCAGCGAAGACTTTCGCTCGGTGCTGGGACTCTACACCGACAAAGAATCGGTGATCGCCCGGTTCGACGACCGCGGCTATGTCCTTCCCATCGTGTCGGTCGATGCGTGACTCCTCTCGCGGAGACCGATCCCAAGGGCTTCATCAGGAAATTGTTCTGAGTGTGGCCGCTCCGCGCGACGAGCCGATTGGCTAAACCGCGAAACATCTCAAACCCTGCGTCGGCGGTGTCAGCGACGTTTTGCTCGTCGCGGCTCTTTGCTTGCCTTCGTTGGTCGCGGTGTTTTGGATTGCGGATTGGGGACCGCTTTCTGTTCTCCGCGAGGGCGACGTGGGGGCGAGCGGTCGTCGACCAAACGGAAATCGAGTTCGCGGCGGTCGAGGTTCACGAAGGCGACTTGCACTCGGACTTTATCACCCAATCGCAATCGGTTCCCTTTGCGACGACCGATCAGGCTGACGCTTGCGGGGTCGAAATCAAAATAGTCTTGCTCGGTCAGCGTGGTGATGTGGACGAAGCCATCGACGGGAAGCTGCGTCCCTTTGCAGAACAGGCCGAAGCGTTCGACTCCCGTGATGATCGCATCGAACTCGTCGCCGATGCGCGTGGACATGAACGCCAGCAGTTTGATCTTCGTCAGTTCGCGTTCGGCCTGAGCCGCTCGGCGTTCGGTGTCCGAGCAGTGCGTGCCGAGGATCGCGAGTTCGGCGTCACTGGAGCCGTGCATATTGTGGCGCGACGCTTCGCGTCGCGATTCACGACGCGGAGCGTCGTGCCACAATGCGGATCGAGTTTCCTCGTCGCTCAGCGCCCGCTCCGATGGAGCTGGGGTTAAACGAGTGAACTCATCAAACAGCCGATGAATCGTCAGGTCTGGGTAACGGCGAATCGGACTGGTGAAGTGGCAGTACTCGCTGACCGCCAGCGCGTAATGCCCGATCGACACGCCGGAGTACTCGGCCTGCCGTAGACTTCGGAGCAAGGCATAGTTGACGGCGTGCTCGGCCGGAGTGCCGGCCACGTCCTTGAGCAGCTTTTGCAACGCGGCTTTTGAGAGGATGACTGGACTGTCGAACGGAGAGGGGCCGGATTTTTGATTTTTGATTTTTGATTTTCGATTGTCTCGACGCTGAGGCGGCGGCTGTTCGCCGACGTTGAAGCCGAGCGTGGCGACGAACTTCGCGAAGGCTTGCAGTTTGACCGAATCCGGCTCGGCATGGACTCGCCGCAGGAAGCCGACTTCGAGGTCGTTGAGCTTCGTCGCCACGGCGATGTTCGCGGCGAGCATGAACTCTTCAATGAGCTGATGACTCTCGTCGTGCTCGACTTCGTGAGCACCGATGACTCGGCCGTCTGTGTCGAAGTCGAGCTTCACTTCCGGCAGGTTCAGATCGAGCGAGCCTTTCGTGAATCGTCGTCGTCGCAGCGTCATCGCCAGTGAGTGCAGGTCGCGAAGCAGTTGGATGATGTTCGGAGCGACGGGGGGCTTTGCGTCTGGCGAGCGGGGCGACGTCAGGTCCTCGGCAGTTGTCTTGAGCGGCTTGGCGCTAGCCACCGGTAATTCGAGATCGACGATTTCCGGCGAATGACCGGCGGCTAGCGCCGTGCCGCTCACAAACTGCGCGCCGTCCCGCTCGCCTGAATGCGCTTTGATCAGCGGCATGACCTCTTCATACGCGAACCGTTGCGTGGCTTTGATCGCGGACTTCGCGAACTCGGTGTGGACAGGAATGCCGTCGGGCGTGAACTCGATGAAGACCGAGTTCGTGTATCTCACCCGGCCCTGTTGCAGACTGGCGAGTCCGTTCGAGATGACCTCTGGCAGCATCGGCAACACGCGCGTCGGCAGATAGACGCTGGTGCCGCGACGTCGAGCTTCTCGGTCCAGCACGCTGCCTCGCTTCACGAAGTGACCGACATCCGCGATGTGAACTCCGAGCACCCAGTGTCCGACTTCATTCCGCTTCAGCGAGATCGCGTCGTCGAAGTCGCGAGCGTCGAACGGGTCGATGGTCAGAATCGTTTCGTTGGTCAGATCGAGCCGGCCGCGCAGGTCGGTCTCATCGAAGTGTTCCGCTTGGTGGCTCGCCTCACGCAGCACTTCGGGAGGGAACTCGTCGGGCAGATTGAACTCGTGGACGATCGACAGCAGATCGACGCCGGGTTCCCCTTTCGCGCCGAGCACTCGTGTCAGCACCGCCTCGCCGGACTGTGCGTGTGACGGGAATCGCAGCATCTCGATGACGACTTTGTCGCCGGGAGCCGCCCCCTTCGCTCCGGGATCGCCGACCGAGATCGGGTCTTCAAAGTTGCGGCCGTCGATCTTCACATAGCCCTGACCGTCGAACTCATCGTAGGTGCCGACGAATGAATTCGTCGCTCGCTGCGAGACCTCGACGACCTTGCCGTAGCACCGTTCCCCTTCGCGCGGCCAGCCGACCAGTCTGACGATGACTTCGTCACCGACCTGAGCGTCCTTCAAATCATGCGTGGGGATCGAGACCTCTAGCGGCTTCGTCCCCGCTCGATGCCCGGCCGCGTCGGCCGTCGCGATGAACACCGCCCCGCGCACGCCGATCTTCTTGATCACGCCCGACAGCGAACCCGGTTTGAGTTTCGGCTTCTCGGACAGAGCGTCGCTCGATTCGGATTCGCCGACATCTTTGCTCGGATGCCGTTGATCGTGTTCGAGGCTCGCGACGCCGCGCTGGAAGATGGCTCGCCAAGCGGTCAGGAATTCGTCGAAGTCCCGTTTGCGAACGCTCAGCCGCTTGGCGACCCGCTTGGGGTCCAGGTTCTTGGCGTTCGGCCGCGAGTGGATGTATTCGGTGATGAGGTTTTGGAAGAAGTCGGACATGCGAGCTTTCGATGAGGTTGCTGTCTATGTCGAGGGATTCTGACGGGACATGACGGTTTCGGGACGATTGAACTGCAACAGACGCTCAGTCACTCGACCAATGCCGGTAAGCGGAATGATTCGACCGGCTCGAATCTGAAAGTGTTCGTGCCAGTCGTCTCGACGCGGATTGAACAGCCGGACGATTCGTCCGTTTTCAGGGTCAATCGACGCCAGATCGGTCCCTTTGTGAGCATTACACCAGAAGCACGACCAAGCCATGTTCTCTGGCACGGTCTCGCCGCCGTGCTTCCAAGCCACGATATGATCTGGCCGGTGCGAGAGGACGCTGTCGTCTTCGTGAACGTGGCAGTACTCACAATGTTGCATCGCACGGTCGCGGATCAACTGCTTGAGGACTTTGGAAGTGCGTCGGTTCATTGATCGGGAACCCCACGAAGACGGGCTTTAATGCGGCGCATCAAAAGCTCTCCGTGCTTCAACTCCTCCAATTCCCGGTACTCGTCGTCACTCAATTCATTCTGACGCATCTTCTCCAGCAAGCGGCTCGCATGCTTCTCTAATGCCACCGAGGGATGAAACTTCAAGATCCGCTCCCGTGTTGGCGACGACGCGAAAAAGTTAGCCAGTTCGACGACAAGTCGCGGTGTTTCAGTGGCTCGTTTGCGTGCCTTGGGCTTCGTTGCGGTCTTGGTCGGCATCATCAACTCTCCTTAGCAAGTAGTGTTCGAACTGCTATCGCGAACTTCAAGACCAAGAGTTCCCTAATCTCGGCCCCGCGACGCGCAGGTCTCCGTTGCGAATGGTCAGGCTGTTGGCGTCGAAGAATTCGCACAGCGGGACGGAGAACTTGCGGCTGACGTTCCAAGCGTCGCGAAGTTGAGCCATCGTCGCCGGGCCGTTCTTGTCGAGGAACTCGGCGCAGAGTTGCCGTGCTCGTTCGATCGCTTCGGGGGAGAAGTATAAGTCCTCGGCGACCTTCACGAGCAAACAGTCTTCGCAACTGACGTGCAGCAGCGGTTCGATTTGCTCCAGCTTCTGAGCGACGGTCGTCGCGAGTTCCTTTGTCGTCGGTGGAGTCAGTCCGGCGGCGGTGATCTCTTCGAGCAGCTTGGTTCGCGCGGCCTGTTGGTTCTTCGTGAGCTTCACCTGCGCGTCGGCCGGGCCGATGTGCGGGCCGACTTTGACCAGCTCGCCCTTCACCAACAGATGATTGAAGACCGCGTCGAGCAGCGCGGCATGAGTGATCTCGCGACAGCCGGACAAGAACAACTCGCGCGGCAATGCGCGGCGCGGCTGATGCTTCGCGAGCACTTCGCGAATCGTCTTCATCACAGAGGCCGACAGCGCGGCGAGTCGGTCTTTGTGAACGAGCAATCCTCGCTCGACGCTCACTTCCGATGTAACCCGAAGCGTGAGCGAGGGGCTGTCATCGCTCATCGGCTGCGCTCCCTCGCTGACGCTTCGGGTTATCTTTGGCTCGGCTCCCTCGCTGACGCTTCGGGTTATCTTTGGCTCGGTTCCCTCGCTGACGCTTCGGGTTATCTTCGACTCGGTTCCCTCGCTGACGCTTCGGGTTATCTTCGACTCGGCTCCCTCGCTGACGCTTCGGGTGATCTTTGCTCCGGTGCGAGCGAGGCGGATCAATTGACCGGAGGTCCGCAGTTCGTCGAGTAGTTGCCGATAGCGTGGCGGAGCGATGCCCGCTCGGCGCGCGGCTTCGAGCGGCGAGTCATCAATGCTGTCCTTCTGAGCGATCAATGCGGAGAGCCGCGCGACATCGCTGGACGACGACCACTTTGTGCCCAGAGACACGAGATCCTTGATTCGCTTTCCGACCGGCAAGTTGGGATCGAGCACTCGGCCACCGGCGATCGTGACGCTCGGCGAGATGCGTCGCAGGATGAATCGCTGACCATGCGCGGCGACGATCGGCTCTTTGGTGCGAAGCTCAGCGAAGCCTCGTTCGCCCGGCGGCAGCGGCGTCCCCTTGAGATTGATCCGCGCGAGCACCTCGCGCGTGCCAAGATGCAGATTGAAAACTTGCCGATCCTTCAACAGCAGCGGCGATGACGAGAGATGTTTCAGCTCAACGAGCACTCGACGAGTCGGCAGCAAATAACCGGGCGAGGCGAGTTCCATCCCCCGCTCGACTTCGTCCGTCTTCACGCTGGCGAGGTTGATCGCCGTCCGCTGCCGAGCCGTCGCGTCATCCGCTTGCGAGCCGTGATGCTGCACGCCGCGAACTCGCACCTCACGCTGTTCGGGCATCAGTTCCAGCGTCTCGCCCGCACGGGCCGAACCGCTTGCGACCGAGCCGGTGACGATCGTGCCGTGCCCGGCGACGCTGAAGACTCGGTCGATCGGCAATCGAAACAGCGGCAACGCTTCTGGGAAGACAACCTCGCTGGCCAGCTTGGCGAGCGCGGCCCGCAACTCGTCGAGTCCTTCTCCCGTCTGCGACGAGACCGGCACGATCGGACAGTTTTCGAGAAACGTCCCGCGAGTCAGCTCTTCAATGTCCGCCGCGACTAGCTCGATGAAGTCCCGCTCCACGATGTCGATTTTCGTCAGCGCCACCAAGCCGATCGGGATGCCAAGCAGCTCCATGATTTCGAGATGCTCGCGCGTCTGCGGCATGACGCTGTCATCCGCCGCGATGACCAGCATCGCGAGATTCACGCCGGTCGCGCCCGCCACCATGTTCTTGACGAACCGCTCATGCCCCGGCACATCGACAACGCCGAACTGAATGCCGTTCTGCTCGAAGTGCGCGAAGCCGAGATCAATCGAGATCCCGCGCGCCTGCTCCTCCGGCAACCGATCCGTGTTGATCCCGGTCAGCTTGCCGACGAGTCGCGTCTTGCCGTGATCAATGTGCCCGGCCGTGCCGATCAGAATGTGTTTGTTGCCCGATGCGGCTGAGGGGTCGGGTGTGCGAATTTCAGATTTGGCCGTCATCGATTTCCCCAATTCTCAAACGTGTCTCGGCCAAATCTGAAATTCGCACACCCGACCCCGGTTTCCGCCGCTTCGTAAATCATTCGTACTCCCACTTCGTGACCCACGGGTCGCGAGTCTGTTTTTGCCAGGCTTTGAGTTTGCCTTGCAGTTCGGCGAGAAGCTTCGCGTGTTGCGGATCGTCGGCGAGGTTCTTGAGTTCGTCGGAGTCGGCTTCGAGGTCGTACAACTCGAAACGCGGACGGTGAATGTAGGCCGAAGTGGATCGCAAACCGTAAACCGGCAGCTTGGTCTTCAACGCCATTTGCCACGTCGGCGAGGCATACAAGTCGGAGGCGAACGGGTACGGCAGCTCGTGAGCAATGTTGAAGATCAGCTTGTGCCGGCCGCTGATGATTGACCGCATCGGGTAATACATCGTGATCTCGTGAAACGTGTGCGAACCGAAGATTTCGCCAAAGCCGTGCTCAGCCGCGTGCTCGTCGGTCAACGCTTTCACGAACGAGCGGCCGTGAAACGTGACTGGCTGAGCCTTCGCATTCTTGGCAGGACGTGCTCCTTCGGGCGAGCCGCCGCGCTCACGCGGAGTGACGGGAGGCGCGGGCAGTGGAGTGACTCCGCACCAATCGAGAATCGTCGGCGTGATGTCCACCCAGGCGACGAGCGCATCGGTGGTTCGGCCGTCTGAGCGACGAGTCGGATCGCGCACGATCAACGGCAATCGCGCACCGGGGTCGTACAGCGTTGTCTTCGCTCCGGGGAAGGGCGGGCCATTGTCGGCCAGGAACAGCACCAGCGTGTCGTCCCAGTGGCCGGTCTCTTTCAATGCCTGCATCAACGCGCCGACCCCTTGGTCGAGCCGGTTGATCGCTTCATAGAACTCGGCCCACTCTTGTCGGACTTCGGGAGCATTCGGCAACCAGGACGGAGTTTTCATCTCGTCGGCTTGGAATCGAACCGGTGTGACTCCGGGATAGAAGTCGTCTTTCGGCGAGTTCGCGAAGCCTTGAGCCGCTCGGTGCGGATCGGTGCTGCACCAGTAGAGAAAGAACGGACGGTCGTCTTTCTCGGCGATCCAAGTCTTCGCGTTCTCGGCCATGCGGACAGAGTTTCGCGCCCCCTGAATGCCGTCGTTGCGATATGCCTCGAAGTGGTAGGTCGCTTCGGGCGCGAGGTGATACTTGCCGATCGAGCAGGTCCGATAGCCAGCCTCAGTCATCAGCACCGGCAGAGTGCGCACCGAATCGTACGTCGAGAAATGACCATCGCCATGAGCGTGTCCGTAATGCCCGGTCGCATGATTGAAGAGACCGGTCATCAGGACCGAGCGGCTCGCGCTGCAACTGGCGGTCGTGCAGTACGCTCGCGTGAAACGGACCCCGTCGGCCGCGAGCTTGTCGATGTTCGGAGTCTTCGCTTGCTTGTCGCCGTAACAGCCGAGCTGCCAGCCCAAGTCGTCTGCCACGATCACGACGACATTTTTCGTGGTGGGCTTCGACTTGGTCGCTTCGTCGGCGTTCGCGTGTGACGCGATCGCAATCAATGCCCAGCTCATCAGGGTGCAAATCAGTGACGCGGTGCGATTCATGGGAGGGATCCTCAATTCAAGTTCACGGCCGGGGTCAGGCACTTCGGAATTTCGGAATTGGCCTCGGC
>JBJXEX010000103.1:0-10976 GCA_046156195.1 Planctomycetaceae bacterium
TCCGCAATAGATTGAGCTTCACTCGAAAACCTCCTGTGTGTCGATGTTCGTTGATCGTGAATACTCACTAAACACCGGAAAACGCCGGAGGGTTTCGTCTTTCTCAAACTTTCTCACGTTTAGACTACGCTTGGTTTAGGCCTAGATATCCAACAGCAGGCTGTTGGACGGAAAGCGGCAGCAGGCTGCCGCAGTCCAAAAAGGCTCGATGCAGAGCAAGTCCTACGGCTGCTCATCCCAGGCGGCCCGAATCTCTTGAAGTCGCCGTTCGGTCGTGCGCTGCGGCAGGTTGAGTTGCTCGGCAATCTCGCTGCATCCGAAACCTTCCAGGCGCAAAAGCGCGATGCGGCGTGATTCGTCGTCCGGCAGCCGAGCCATCCAGCGTTCCACTTGCTCGTTCAACGAGACTAGCACGTCCGGGGTCGGGGTCTGACTGATGAAGTTGTCAAACACGCTTGGCCCGGCACAGAGTGCCGCCAGTCCCGCGTCGTCGGCGATCGAATCGCCCCGCACTGAGCCACTGCCACGCTTGGTACATTCCTCTCGATTGACGCTGTCGATGGCCGCGTTGCGAGTCATCGTGACCAGCAATCGCCAGAGACTCTGCCGATCGGTCAACTCAGGCAGCTTCCCTTCGACGCTGGCGAAATACAGGTTTTCAAAAACCTCCGATGCCACGTCCTCTTCATCCTCGACCCGCTTGCGAGACGACCCCAACCGTTGCCGAGCCAACCGCACGATCGTGGCAAAGCACTTCGCCCACAGTTGAGCGACCGACTCGGCGTCCCCCGCCTTCATGTCGTCGATGAGCAACGTCATCGTCCCCCGAAAATCATCGAGAGCCTCGGCATCTTCATCATCCGGCGACGAACCGCCGACGACTTCCATGCGCAACCGTGGTCCGGGAGGCCCCAACTCTAAAACTGTTCCCGTGCCGATCTCGCAGTGACTGATACATCTCCCATCGGACTGAGTTCCGTTCGTTCCGAAACTCGCGCAGTGCCAAGTTCGGCCATCACAAAACAACGTCAGATGAAATCGCGAGACACGCGTGCTGGGCACCACCAAATCGTTCTCGGGGTGCCGGCCGACCTGCACGATCTGATCCGCCGAGAAACACCGAGCGTCATCTCGCCCAGTGCTCTCCAGAGTGGACTCGAACAGAATTCGCAATTCGGGCGACGTCATGATTGGGGAATGTGACCAAGTCTCCGAAGGTTCTTCCAGTCGGCGCGGCGGAGTGACTTCACGGCTGAGAGGAGCATTGTTTCGCCATCGGCTCGACCACGCTTGTGACAAGCCTGACGACGGCTCATCGAACAGACGCTTGTGATTCGCTTTCATTGAGGATCATCAACGACTCGACGATTCCTGCTTTGATCACCGCAAAGTTTTTTTGCCGGCTCAGAATGCCAACGCTTGGCACTCGGACTGCGAACCGCCACACGCCACTCGAATGCGAGCCAACCCCATCAGACAGGATGTTCCTGCTGAAACAATCGTTGGACTTGGCTCGCATCGAGAACTCTCTGGCCCAGAAGGATTCAAGCCATGACCACCATGACCACCATGCAGAAGACCAAGAAAGTGGTTCGCGAACTGACGGCACTCCGAACCGACGACTCCCTCAAGAAATCCGCCGAACGCCATCGTTGCTGCCGCTGTTGCCGTTGCTGCCGAGGCGGACGGTAAGAGAAAAGTGGCTCTCCGCCATTCGTGTTGAAAACGAATTCGTGAGCCGCAAGGCGCTTGCCGCGGGTCGAGCTAGAGAACTCGCGCCTAGCGCCTTGCGGCTCACAAGACACCGACATCAACACGAATGGCGGAGAGTCGGAATCATGTCACCCGAAGCATCAGCGAGGGTCGGAATCTTCGAGAAATCACAATCCAAACTCCCTCGCTAACGCTTCGGGTTACATTTTCGAACACGGAAGGAATCCGCCATGTCCCTCGCCACGCTTGATGCTGTTCGCCGAACCGGTTCGCCACGATTGGCCATGCCGGGCATCGGTTACGCTCTTCGCGAACAGAACCGCTACATCCTCGACGACCCCGCCATTAACGCCGTCGAGATCACTTTTGAACGAGCCGATGATCCCCTTCGCGTTGATCGCTACCTCGGCGATCAAGAGTTTGAGCATGTCGGCATTCATGCGTTGAAACTCTCGGTCGCCAGCCCGGATGCTCCCGGACAACACTATCTCGACACGCTGCTGGCCATCGCCGAGGAAAACAACGCCGAGTCAATCAGCGATCATCTGGGCTTCACGCGGGACGCTCATCACGGCGTTGAGATGGGACACTTCGCCCCTCCGCCATTCACTCCCGCCGCACTCGACGCGACCTGCCGCAACATCGACTTCGTGCAGACGTTCTTCGCCCGCCGCGACCGGCGGTTTTACATCGAGAACATCGCTTATCTCTTCCGCTTCGACGGCACGCTGACCGAGGCGGAGTTTCTTTCGAGCGTCCTGCGAAATACCGGTTGCGGCTGGTTGCTCGACGTGACCAACGTCTATGCCAACGCGACGAACTTCGGCTTCGACCCGAATGAGTTCATCACGGAAGTCATGCCTGCGGCCGACCGAGTTCAAATCCATCTGGCCGGCGGCTTCTTCGACGAAGAGGCGGGCATGTACATCGACAGCCACTCGGAACCGATTCCGGAGCCGGTGTGGGACTTGTACCGCCACGCGCTCGATCAAGGCCGCCGCAAGATCGACGCGGTGTTTCTGGAACGGGATCAAAACTATCCCGACGAACGTGGTTGGCGGCGCGAAATCCGCCAGGTGCGAGCCGTCGTGGAAGAAGTCTGGTGTCCGCGATAGGGCAACGTCGCCTCCTGGTTCTCCGGGGCGGAGTGTGGAAGTCTGTTGGGATGATGCCGCCGATCGTTGGGAAGGCCGACGGCAAAGTCTTGCGCAAACGGCACGACCACGCTCCTCCCTGGAGCACCAGGAGGTTCTCGACGATGACACGAACCGGACGCTAGCACGTTCCGGCTAATGACCGCTCAGAAATCATTCCTCCCTCAGAAGCCCACCGCCATGACAACGCTGGCTCTCAACACCACCGATTATCGCGATCAAATCCAAAGGTGCGCTCAGACGATGGCACTGGGCTACGTCGAGGATGTGCGTCCCTACTTGGCCAGCGGCGAACGCATTGAGCACGTCAAGCTGTTCACCGACGGCAATCTCGATAAGCGGATCGACAAGGTGCTCGATCAAGTCGAGCTGCTGAAACCGGTCTTCGATCAGTTAGAGAAACTGGTCTCCGAGTACATCCTCGAAGTGCCGCTGGTCGCGTATGACACGGGCTGCTCGGACGGAGACCGATTCCTGCGTTGGCTCAGTCTGACTCAGGTCACGACTCCCGAACAACAAGACCATATCGCCTGCCAGGTCGCCCGACACGAGGTCGAGCATGTCGCTCGGAAGAATCGGTTGGGGCATGTCCGCTTTCAGGAGCTTCGCAGTCTGACGGATCGGCTGAAGTGTGAACTCGGCACGAATCCCAAGCTGCGCGTGCATCTCAATCCGATACGAACTTGGACGACGTTTCAAACGACAGCGCTGCTCGGTGAAGACGCGACAGCTCCGGCCGACGTGTTGTTCTTTGCCTGCGGGAATCAAATTCGGACATCGGCCTTCGAGGAGTCGGGGCAATACTTCGTCGAAATGTTGGACACTCACGGTCCACTCACACTGGCGGATTGGAGGCGACTGGACCGGTCCCTTTCCCGCAGCGATCTGCTGGACTTTTGCCTCGACGCCGCGGAGATGGGATTGGTCGCGTTTGGATAAGTGGGAGAACATCATGCTGGCACTGCAATCCGCTCCGACGATTCTTCCCCCGCGACCGCGCACCGAGCCGACCGGTGCGGTCGCCAGTCCGCTGCGTCTCTTGTTCGCCGCCAACCGGGCGAAGCTGCTGCTGACGTACTTGCTCTTCAATATCGAGAACCTGCTGCGGTTGTCGCAGCCGTTGGTGCTGGGGCTTGCGATCAATGACCTGCTGCACGACTCCTCGTTCGGTCTGTTGTTATTTGTCGGTCTGCACCTGACGCACTTGCTGATCAGCTCGCTGCGGCAGATGTACGACACGCGAGTCTTCACCGGCATCTACACCGAACTTGCCACCAAGCTGATCGCCGAGCAACGGGGGCGAGAGATTGGTACGTCACGAGTCGCCGCACGCAGTTCGCTGTCGCGCGAGTTCGTTGAGTTCTTCGAGAACCAAGTGCCGTTGCTGATCAAGTCGCTGTACTCGGTCATCGGAGCGTTGGTACTGCTGGCGTTCTATGACCGAGTTCTCGTCCCGATCTGCCTGGGCCTGCTGCTGCCGGCGGTTGTTTTGAACCGCATCTACTCGCGCCGCACCTTTGAGCTGAGCCGTCAGTTGCATGACGAACTGGAAAATGAAGTGGACGTCATCGACAACAACCATGAGCCAGCGATTCGTCGCCACTACGACGCCGTGGCGACGTGGCGAGTGAAGCTCTCTGACAGCGAAGCACTCAACTTCGGGACGATGGAACTGTTCGTCTTGGGCGTGATGGTGTTGGCTTTGCTGCGAACGTGCTCGCTCACAGCGGCGACTCCGGGAGACATCTTCGCGGTGTTCCGCTACGTCCTGATGTTGTTGATGGGCTTCGATGGCGTGCCGAAGCTCGTTCAACAATTCAGCCGGCTGCGAGACCTGTCGCAACGATTCCGGCGAGCGTAGTGCGGGCGGCTCGCCTGCATTGTGGTGCGACGCTCCGCGTCGCAAGTCACGACGCGGACGGGCAGTGAAGTTTTGGAGCCGCGACCGTGAGGGAGCGGAGATTCACAAGGACTGACGGCTCCGTGACGGTCGCGGCTCTAAGACTTCACAGGCGAGCCGCCTGTGCTACGTTCGGCCATGCAAATACTCGTTGAGGAAGTGCAGCGTCACTTCTTGGTCGTTGGCGAGGTGTGCATTCAGGTCGCCGATCGAGAGGACTCCCAGGAGCTCTCCCTGAGTTCCAACGACCGGCAGATGCCGGATGCGATGCGACTTCATCGTCGATCTCGCATCGTCAACCGACATCTCTGGCGAGCAACACGCCATGTTGGAGGTCATCACGTCACCAACGAGCGTCTCCATCGGATTGCGTTGAGCCACCACGACACGCCGCAACACATCTCGTTCGGTAAAGATGCCGCACATCTGGCCGTTGTCGGTAATGATGAGTGCTCCCACCGAGTTCTGATCCATACATTGGGTCGCGGCCAAAACTGTGGCGCGGCGTTCAATGGTGAGAACAGGTCGGGGCGTTTTCGCTTTGAGAAGATCGTTGACGGTCGCCATGTTGCTGCTCCTGTTGCGGAAGGTCGGGAAGAACACCGAACCAGCTTCATCAAGATGCGATCTTATGACAGGTTTTTTCCGGCGCGCAGTCCCGACTCAGAAATTCTCGGCACGCGCGTCGAATAGGCCACTCGCGGACTGGCATGAGATGTTTAACCGCTACGCCAACGGCGTGCGCGCCGCCGTGAAATCGTGGTCGCAACGACGAACCGCGCACGCCGTTGGCGTAGCGGTTAAACATTCCCCTCGGCGATTACTTCTCGAATCCCGTGGGGATGACATTCGTCTCGCGGCGCGGCGTGCGTTGGGCCGTCGGCGAACGGCTGGGGGTCGTGTCCTGAACCGCCGCGGCCGGTGCTCCCTGTTCCGGGAATGTGCGAATCGTCGTGACGATCTCTTTGATCTGATCGAACTTCGCGCCGGTCGGCAGTTCCAGTGTCAAATCCATTCGGCGTGTGACGTGCGATTGAATCGGCAATCCCGTTTCGCGATCGATCGTGCAGGTTCCGAAGCAATGCCCGTTTCGCAGAGTCATCATCTCGGACGCTCCCGCGTGCTGGACCGAGTTGCTGCTGTGCTGAATCTGAGCCGGCACAATCTGGCCGAAGAGTTCCAATGTCGCATAGCGTTCGTTGACCTCACCCAACCGGTAGGCGGTGTCGATCGTCATGGGAATCGGCCGCACGAACTCCCGGTTCTTGCGCCACGACGCTCCGACCTTCACTTTGCCGTTCGCGTTCAGATCGTCCAAGTCGTAGGGCAACATGCCGACGCTGTCGTCGACGAAATTCGCGATCCCTTCGTCCTCTTGAGTCGCCGCCAGTTGGGTGAGCAACGCCTGCTGCTGGTTGGCCGGAGCATGTCGCACACAGCGCTTCAGGAAAGCCTCGAAGTCATGAACTTGGACGATGCGATTGTCGGCCCCCAGTTCAAAGGAAAAGCCATTCTCGACCAGTCCGTGATACAGCCAAGCGGCCTCCGGAATCGTCTTCGGCAACAGGGCCGAGTCGTAGCTGACCTTCTTGCCCGCGATGTCATGTTCGTAGCGGACTTGTTGGTAACGGACACCGAGCGTTTTGATTCCGTGATCGAGAGCCTCGACGGTCACGATCAGTTTCATCGTCAGTTGTGACGAGCTTTCGATCGGCCGGCCCCCGTTCGGAGCCAACTGCTGCAACCGTTGCTCGACGGTTTTGAAGAGCGGAAATCGAGCACCGACCTTGAGCCTCAGTTCCAGGTTCTCGGCGGGGATCTCCGTCTTCGCGGACTTGCGATCTTTGTCGGCCTGCGCGCGTTCGCCGAGTTCCGGGATCATTTCGTCCGAGTTTGTCTCCGCGTTCTCGGCACCGAACCAGCCGCAGCCGCAGAGGCTCAACAACAATCCGCTCACACCCAACCACCGAGCCATTCGCGTCATCATGACGTCCTCAATTCTTCCGTGACGCCCCCGCATCAAACGGGCGGGAACATATCAGCCGCTGGCGAGTCGGCAAAGACGATCTTTCGCAAGACGGCTCGGTCGCTCGGTCATCGTTACAGGACCGGATTCGTCGCGGGCGGCTGACGCGGTTCGGAGGCGGATGATATGCTCCGTCCCGATTTGCGGTCGCGATTCGCCGTCGATGCTTTGGAGTTGCTGGATGGCTTCACGCCTCCGGCTTGCGGTTAAACGACGTTCTCGACACCGCGCGAGGTATAAACAACTTTTTCAACACGCTCTGGCGAGCGTGGCTACGAAATCCTCGAACTCGTGTCACGCGGCCCCTTGTGTCAGATATGTTGGGATCGTTTGCCGTTGTCTCTGTTCTCTACCGGATTCGTCGTTCTCTTTTGCGGGAGCTCTCTCATGCGTCGTTTCGCTACCACTGGTTGCTACTGGAGTCTGTTTCTGAGCATCGCCGTAGGTCTCGCTGGTTGCGAGCAAGTGACCCCGCTCCCCGAAGGCTCGCCAGTGGTTCAACCGGCGGCGATCCCCGCACCGACCTCCCCGCCCGCAGCGGACCCGGCGGTGAACACGATCATCCCAAAGGCTCCCGCTCAATCGCAGCCGTTGGCCGAGCTGGAAGACCCGCGCGCGGTCATCGGCAAGTTCCTCAACACTCCGACCAGTGAACGCAAAGATGGAGATCTCTTACGAGTCTGCCATCTTTCGTCCGGGACCGATGACATCAAGATCATGGACCTGACTTCGGCTCCGGTGACGGACGCGGGGATCAAAGATCTGGCCAAGTTGCAGAACATCGAAACGCTCAATCTCTCCAGCACGAAAATCACCGGAGTCGGCTTTGCCGTAACGCTCGATCTGCCGCAGTTGCGCAGTCTGAATCTCACCAACACCAACGTGACACCGGACGTGCTGGAGACGCTCGCCAAACTGGAGCACTTGGAAGAGCTGTCGCTGGAACGGACCAATGTCGGGGACAGTGCTCTCGTCGCCTTGGAGAACTTGGAGAATTTGAGATTGCTCAATTTGAACTACACGCAAATCTCGGACATGGGTTTTAAGTCGCTCAACAAACTCCAGGGGTTGGAGACTCTGAAGATCGCCAACACCGGCGTCCGCGGCCAAGGGATGCAGTTGCTAAAACGGAAAAAAGGGGAACCGGGTCTGCGAGTGCTCGACGCCAACCATTCCCAATTCGGAATGTTCGGCCTAGGGTTTCTCAAGAACGTCGAGACCTTGGAAGAATTGGATGTCAGCCAAGCCGAAGTCACCAATCCCACGCTGCAAGGGATCAAAGGAACCAACAACCTCAAGAAGCTGAGCCTCGGTTTCAACCAGTTGAACGATGGCGGGCTGGCGGTGCTCGGCGGCCTGAAGAGTCTGGAAGAGGTCAATCTGCGGAATATCTCGATGCTCACCAACACGACGCTGGGGAGTCTTTCCAAATGCAAAGAGCTGCGACTGGTGGACGTCAACGGTTCCACTTGCTCGCTCAATGGAATCGCACTCTTGAAAAAAATCCTGCCAGGCTGCGTCATTCGATTCAATGGGGCGGAGCATTAGCCGTCGCGAAAATAACCCGAAGCGTTAGCGAGGGCGAACGCTCCAAGCGACTGGGAATTGGACGCGTTTTGAAGCGTTCGCCCTCGCTAACGCTTCGGGTTACATGCTCGCTAACGTCACACGAATGAGCGTGCTGTCCGCCAAGAAATCGCGACCTCGTCGTGCAAGCCGGTCTTAAATCCAGCGATTTTCTTTCCATACTCAAAGAGACTCCCGCACCATGATTTGCATCTCGGTTTCCCCGGAATCCCGCACGTTGGCCAAAGTCGATTTGTTGAACGCGGCCGCGCGTTGCGATCTTGTCGAACTGGGCCTCGATCACCTGATTAAAGAGCCGAACGTCGCCGAGCTAATGGAAGACATCCCCAAGCCGATCCTGCTCTCCTGCCGCAGCAAGGAACAAGGGGGAGCCTGGGAAGGGACCGAGCAAGAACGGATCACGCTTTTGCGGCAGGCGATCGTCTCCGGCCCGGCCTACATCGAGTTGGATTTGGAAACGGCCAAGTCGATCCCGCGCTTCGGCAAGACCAAGCGAGTCATCAGCTACACCAGCTTGGATCGGCCGCTGACGTCCAACATCGAGTCGATCTTTGAGCAAGCCAAGAAGGTCAACGCGGACGTTGTGAAATTCACTTGGCCGACGCCGACACTCGAAGCCGCGTGGCCGTTGCTGTCGGCGGTCTCGAAGAAGCGCGACATCCCGGTGGTCGGACTGGGTCTGGGCCGCGCGGGACTGACCTTCTCGCTGCTGGGGAGGAAGTACGGCTCGCCCTGGATTTACGCCGCGCTCGAAAAAGGAATGGAACAGTTCGAGAACCAAGCCACCGTGTTTGAACTCGACGAGACCTATGGCTGGCGAACGATCAATGCTCAGACGCGGCTGTTGGCGATTTCGGGATTGGGCGACGCCGAGGCCACGACCGTGCGGACCATGAACAAGATGTTCGATAAGATCAAACTCAACATGCGCTGCCTGCCGGTCGCCACCGAGAAGTTCGACAAGTTCAAGCAGATGCTCGATGCGCTGAAGGTCAACGTGCTGGTCGCGGCCGGGAAGACCGCTGAAGAAATGCTGCCGCTGGCCGAGAAAATGGAAGAGGTCACGCAGATGTCGCAACACGGCGACTTGCTGATCAAGCAGAACGAAGTCTGGACCGCCTACAACAGCCTCTGGCGGAGCGCGGTCAAAGCGCTCGAAGCGGCACTGGGCAAAGGGAGCACCGACGCTCGTCCGCTCGACCGCCGCAACATCATGGTGCTGGGCAGTGGCGGACTCGCGAAGTCCATGATCTTCGGCATCGCCAAGCGGAAGGGATTGGTCAGCGTCAGCAGCTCCAACGACAAAGAGGCACAAGCTCTGGCCGTCAAGATGGGAGTCCGATTCGTGCCCTATCAGAATCTCTACAACACTCTGGCCGATGTTGTGGTCTTCGCCGATCCCGACATGCAGCTCGGCGGCAAGAAGGACGAGTTCAATCCGGCTTATCTCCGAGCCAGCATGATGGCGATCGACGTCACGACGATGCCGGGAGAAAGCCCCGTGATGAAAGAAGCTCGCGAACGGGGAGCCAAGACGGTCGATCCTGTCGATGTCTACGCCGAACAACTCGCGACGCAATTCAAATCCGCAACGGGCCAAGAACTCCTCGCCGCCGAGTTTCGTAAGGAACTGACCGCCGTGCCGGAGTAGTCGTCGCATGACAGTACGTCACCGTCTGCAAGTGCTCTTGGAAGACAACCATTGTCTCGCGGTCTTCAAGCCGGCGGGTGTGTTGACGATGGGGGATCGCACCGAGGATCAGTCGCTGGTCGATCTGGCTCGCGAATACCTGCGGCGGAAATATGACAAGCCGGGGAAGGTGTTTGTCGGAGTCGTGCATCGCTTGGATCGGCCGGTGTCGGGCGTGTTGCTTTTGGCTCGGACAAGCAAGTCGGCATCGAGGTTGTCGGAGCAGTTTCGGAAGCACTCGGTGCGGAAGGTGTATCACTGCGTCGTCGAGGGCCGGCCACCGCAGCGCGAGGGAGAGCTGCTGGACTGGTTGGCGAAAGACGAGTCGTCGAATGTCAGTCGCGTGGTTCGTCCGGGGACAGGCGACGGCAAAGAGAGTCGGTTGCGATATCGGTGCCTGCAATCGGCAAGCGGACTGAACCTGTTGGAGATCGAATTGCAGACGGGACGGAGTCATCAGATTCGGGTGCAACTGGCCTCGCGCGGGATGCCGATTTGCGGCGACGCGAAGTACGGAGCCAAGACCAAGCTCGACGGTTGGCTGGCGCTGCACGCGGCGTCGCTGACGTTCGAGCATCCGACTCAACGCGAGCCGCTGACGGTGGTGGCTCAACATCCCACGAATTGGAAACGGTTCGGATTGATCAATCCGGTTGAACGGTAGCGCGACGACGGTCTGATCCCAGAGGGAAAAAAGAGTCCAACGAATGAAGGGAGACGACGAATGGTCGCATTCGTCGTCTCCCTTCATTCGTTGGACTCTTTTGAATCCGAAAACGGAGAGCTTGGTCCAGGCGATGCCCGCAACCCAGCTCCGCATTTGAAACGGCTGGCAAAAAGATGTGGGGCAAAAAGATTCTGGCAATGCGTCTTCCATCCGCGGCTCGGCTTTGCTCCGCCGCGGCG
>JBJXEX010000106.1:0-12502 GCA_046156195.1 Planctomycetaceae bacterium
ACACCCCGCGTTCTGGCGAACGCGGCTACAAAGTGCGCAGTAGTGTTTTCCGGGAATCCTCCATGCCGTTGACGATCGAGCAATTCACTCAGCGATTGATGTCGTCCGGTGTGATAACCGCGGACGAGTTGCGCGAGTCGCTGGGCAAAGTTCCAGCGGCGAAGCGGCCGCGCGACGGCGAGCAGCTTGCTCGCGAATTGGTAAAGCGGAAACGATTGACCGCGTATCAGGCGTTGGAGGTCTATCTCGGCAAAGGGCAGTCGCTCGTGCTGGGGAATTATGTGGTGCTCGACAAGCTCGGCGAGGGAGGCATGGGGGTCGTGTACAAGGCCGAGCATCGGCGCATGAAGAGGATCGTCGCGCTCAAAGTGATTTCTGAGGAAGCGCTCAAAGCTCGCGGGGTCATCCAGCGTTTTGAGCGCGAAGTGCAGGCGGTGGCCAAGCTCGAACATCCGAATGTTGTCACCGCCTACGACGCCGACCAAGAAGGGGAAACGCACTTCCTGGTGATGCAATATGTGGAAGGGGACGACCTCTCCGCGATCGTCAAGAAGTCGGGGCCGCTGACGGTGGATCGCGCGGTGGACTATGTGTTGCAAGCGGCACGCGGGTTGGAGTTCGCACATCAGAACGGCGTCATTCATCGTGACGTCAAGCCGCACAACATGCTGCTCAGCAAAGAGGGCGTGGTGAAGATTCTCGATCTCGGACTGGCTCGCGTCGAAAACCCGATGAGCGTGAATCACGAGACCACGTTGACCTCGACTGGCGCGGTGCTGGGGACGATCGACTACATGTCCCCGGAACAGGCGGAGGACACTCGAACGGCGGACGAGCGGAGCGATATCTACAGCCTCGGCTGCACGCTGTTCTATTTGCTGACGGCGCGAGTCGCCTATCCCGGCGACACGATGATGAAGCGCTTGCTCGCTCATCGCGAAGCCGCGCTCCCCTCATTGGCGACGGCGTTGGAAGCTCGCAATCGGGAGGGACGAGGTTCAACCACCGTCACGCTCGATGCGCGACTGGCGACGCTCGACACGGTCTTTCGCCGAATGATCGCCAAGAAGCCCGCGGATCGGCAGCCATCCATGACGGAGGTGATCACCGATCTGCAAAGCTGTCTGACCGCTCCTGTGATGAAGGCCACTCCGGTGATGGCGGTCTCGGAGGATTCCAAGCTCAACGATTTTCTGGCTCGTATCAGCGATCCGAACTTGGCAACGTCGGACGAGGAGGTTGATCCCGACGCTCCGCGCGCGGTCCCCTTCGATGATGCGCCGACCATTCAATTTCGGGGTGATGCTGCTGACACAGACCCCAGCACGCTGACGAATGTGTCGAAAGCAGCGAAGCACCGCCGCAAACGTCCGGCTTGGTGGCGCGATCCCGTTCGCGTCGGAATCCTCTGCGTCGCCGCCTTGATGTTGTATGCCGTCTGGTGGCTCGCAACGTCCCCCAGTCGGCCAGCCATCTCGCCCAACAACGAGAACAAGAAACGCGAAACGAAACCGAGCAAACGTAGACCGACAACGGCGAGTTTGCTCAGAGGCGATCTGAGACGTGCCGATGAAACTTTCGCACAGCTTCTGGAAGGTTCTTATCTCCCACACGATGACGATCGAAATGTTTAACCGCTACGCCATCGGCGTGCGCGGAACGGTTTGGCCATCGCGCGCACGCCGATGGCGTAGCGGTTAAACATCTCACTCATTCGCGCGCAAGGTATCACTGATTTCAAATTGACCTCACTCGCCGTGCCGCTCTACAACCCCACCCCCTTCTGTCCTTCCTTTCGAGCCGTTCTGGCTGAGTCCCCTTCTGCCATCCCTTCCTTCCGGTCAGTCCGCCCCATGCGGTATCCCTCGGTCCTGCACATTGCGATGTTGGCGTTGCTGAGCTGCGGCGTGCTCGCTTGCGACAGCATGCCGTTTGTTCGTTCGTCGGCTCAGCCAGCGAAAGCGTTCAAGCTGCCGTCGTTGGTTGCGCCGCGCGATTCCGTGGAAGTGGACATCGTCTTTGTCGATCGACCGGTGAGTGATCCGTTGCTCGGTAAGACGCTGTGGCGCGAGATCGATCAAGTCGGCACGCTCTCCGCTGAGCAGCGTGCGGCTGTTCGCGAAGCGGGATTGCTGGTGGGACACGTCGGATCGACTCCGCCGGACGCCTTGCAGTCTTTGCTGAATCTGACTGACGAGGAGCTCGAACGTCAGCGCCGCGAAGCCAACGGCATCCCGACAACCGCCGCACGCCGAGTCGCTCTGCCCGCCGGAACGGAAACCGAAATCTGGTCGAACGAGCCGGTTGCTCAACGCACCGTGACGATCGCTTCGGGGAAACCGTTGGAACTCACGAACGCTCGTGGCCTGCTGCGACTGAAGGCGGAACGGAGTCAGGATGGTTGGGCGAAGCTCGACTTCATTCCCGAACTCCATCATGGTCAGCCCGGAACGCGCCCCTTCGCGGCAGCGACCGGGTGGATGTATCGCACGACTCAAGAAGTCATCCCCTGCTTCGCTCAGCACTTTTCGGCCAGCCTCAACGTCGGCGAGATGCTGGTCCTGACGTGCGACCGCGAACGAACCGGCACGTTGGGACAGAGCCTGTTTCAGTTCGAGGATAGCTCGGGGATCAAGCAACGCCTCGTTGTCGTCCGCCTGGCCGAACTGCGCGAGATTGCTCCGAAGCGAATGCGAAGCGAGTAACGCGGTCACAAACAATGTGGCACGACGCAAATCACAAATTGACACGATTTCGGCCTGTTTCCATAATCCCGCCCCTTATCAGATTAGCCACGTTCGCCTCGTCGCGCGCGAGGTGCGTGTCTTGCCGAGCTTCTCGGCTCACCCAGGGAAAGGACTCCCGCGATGAGCGATCATGTACACCGCTCAGGTTTCAACATGGATGAAGGCTCGGTCGGACTTGCCGACCCGCATGAGGCGCGACTGCGAGGACTGTCATCTGTGGCGACGGCCCCCACTCCGCGCGGGCAAGTCGATCTGTTCGTCCAAGCCGGCCAAGTCGCCGAGAGCCTGCGCGCTCAAGTCAGCGAGCTAGAACGCCGCGAGCGGAATCTCAACGAACAGCTCGCGCAGTTTGATCGCGAGCAACGGTCGCTCCGCTTGCGAGCGCTCAACGCCGAGGAAGAGGCGCGGCAGCGGGCCGAGCAAATCGCGCAGCAAGAGATGCAGTTCAACGAGCGGTTCCAGCAGACCGAGCAGCTCTTGGCCGAGCTGAAATTGAGAGAGCGCGAGCTGACGCAGGCGAATCAGTCGCTCGAACAACAACGAGCCACGCTCAAGCAGCAATTGCATCAGCAGAACGAAGTCGACAAGGCCGCGATGCTGCACTCGCAGATGATGGCCGACTCGGAACGCAAGCAGCTCGCCGCCGAGCGTGAGCGGTTGGCTCGCGAACAACAGGCCATCCTCGAAGCAGTCCAGGGGGAGCTTGATCAAGAGAAGGCACGGCTCCGCAAAGAATATGCGTGGGAGTTGGACTTGGAGATCGAACAGTTTCGCAAGCAGCGCGAATCGTGGCATCAGCAGCAGGCACAAGAGCACCAGCAACTCGGTGAAGACAAGCGAACGCACGAGGCCGCGCTCCGAAAGGTACAGGCCGATTGGGGCGAGCAACGCCGTCAGCAGCAAGCCGACTTGGACGCCGCTCGCCGACAGGTGGAGCAGCATCGGCAGCAACTCCAACGAGAACACGATGAGGCGTTGCGACGACTACAACTCAACTGGGAGGCCGATCGGCAGCAGCTTCGCGTGCAGTGGGCGGCGGACCTCGACGACGAGAAACACAAGTTCGCCACCGAGCGAGCCGCGTTTGAATCCGCTCGCGATTCCGAGCGGGCGGTTGCTCAGCGGGATCGCGAATCACACGACGCCTACGTTCAGAAGTCGCTCGCCGATTTGCAGAGCCAACGCAAACAATTGGAGACCGATCTCCGTCAGCAGCGTGAGGAACACGCTCAGCAGTTGCGGACGGACACGGTCGATTTCGAGCAGCAAAAGGCGGACTGGGAACGTCAGCGAGCGGCTCAATGGGCGCGGCTCGGCGACATGCAGCGCAACTTGGAGTTGGCCCAACAAGAGGTCGCGCGGTCCTGGCAAGCGGGTCAGTCCCAGATTGCTCAACGGACGACGGATCTCGATCGGCGTGACTCGCAGTTGACCTGTTTTCGGCAGCAGCTCGACGAGCGGGAACAGTCGCTCCTCCGTGAGGCGGAAACTCTGCAACGCTGGCTGCTGGATCGCTCGCACGAGATGACCTCCGAGCGTCGGCAGCTCGACCTCGATCGTGCGGAGTTTGAACAGCAACGCGCGGCCGAACTCGCCGCGCTCAAACTGGCCGCGGAACAACGAGCACTCGAACTGGACAAACTCGAAGCTCGCCGTCTGCGTTTCGAGATGATGCGCGGCGATATGGAAAGCTCCAATCAGCTCACGCTGGAAGCTCGGTTGGCGATGGAAGAGGCTTGGGCGGAACTCTTGCCGGTCGTCGATCCCGAAACACTCCGCCGCCGCATCGACGCGGGCCGAGCGGCTATCGCCGAGCACTATCGTCGAATCCGCGATGAGCTTGAAGTCGAACGCCAGCAACTACAGCTCGAACGGCTGCAATTCCAAGATCAAGCGCGACGCCTGCAAGAGCAACTGCGAACGGAACGGGATCAACAACCGACCGCTCTGGCGATCCGCGAAGAGCAAGTCCGGCTGGCCGAACAGCGTCTCAAGAACGATGCCGACGAGTGGGAGAAACGCGAAGCCCGCTGGCATGCCTCACGAGCGAAATGGCTGGAAGAAAAGCTCGCCGCCGAACGGATCATTCGCGGACTGCTGGACCAGGTCAACGTGCTCCCGTTCCCCGCAACGAAGGCGGCATGATGTCGGCCGCGATGGTTTCCGGCGGAGGGGCCTGCTGCTGCATGGAGAGCGTGTGCCGGTCGAGCCGAACCGTCCGTTGGCGTTGTGTCTTGTGATACTTCACGACCCACCGGCGAAAGTCCGTGTCGAAATCTTGAGCCGTCTCGCAACCGGCAATCTCGCGCAGAGTTTGCCAACCGGTCGGGTCGGTTTCGGATCGCGAACGGAGCTTGCGATAGAACGGCTCCAAGAGTTGCTGATCCTGCAAGAACAGGCAGACATAACGTGAGTGGGCGTAGTCGATCGCCTCATTGTTCGCGCGGACGGACTGGCCTTGAACAAGGTCGCCCGTGGGTCGCAGGTGGTTGTCGTGCAAGGCCCGCAGGACATGATGCACTCGCCAATTGTCGGTGCCGGTCAGGCGATGGTTCGTGTCGGTGAATTCACTTTGCTCGAAGACCGAAGCGAGTCCCTCGTCGAACCATTCGGGCATGTTTGGAAAATCGAAGTGAGCCAGCGCGTGTGTCAATTCGTGAGCCAACGTGCCGGCTCCGGTCGAGACATTGACGACCAGTCGGCGGCGGTCACGCAGGTAGTAGCCGTAATAAGAATCGGACTGACGGCGATCGACTCGCCGCGCGAAGTCACGGAAACCGGCCTCCTTGGCGAACGCGACAATCGTGATCGGCTCGGTCGGCCGAGTATCGAAGAAGCCGACATTGAGTGCCCGCTCGGTCGGCAGCACGACGTTCTGGTGCAGGCGTTCGAGAGTCCCCTCCGACATGTCGCCGGAAATCACATAAGGCGGGCGGATCAGAACCGTGCTGTCGCGATCAAGCTGAGTCACGATTTCCTGAGCGACATTCTCACACGCTTGCCGCAACCGCGAATCCGCATCGTTCTTCAACGGCGAGACGACTTCGACGGTGATTTGTCTGGGAGCCGACGGACGTGAGTCCTTGGCCGTGCTCAGCGTCAGCAAGAAGCAGACACCCATCAGCACGAGCGGGCCGGCAACCAGAATGATCTTGCGATGTGAATCCACGGGGGAGGCTCACGGTCGAGGTGGGGAGGTGGGAAATGGAAAATGAGAAATGAGAAATGGAGAATGCAAAATGTCGGATATTAGGTCAGCGTGAGCGCGACGCTTTGGCGGTGACTACGGACTGACCAATGATCTTGCTGAGTTGCTCGCACTCGTCGAGCAGTGGAGCGACTCGCGGGGGCGGAAGTAGTTCCGCCTTTCCAATCAGCTTGATCCAGACTCCGCTTTCCCGAAGCTCTTTCAGGACAGTTCCGAGCTTGTGGATGAAGTCATTCTTGCTTTCAGCGGCACAGGCTTCCGCGTAATTGGCTGCCGGCGACGTCCCTGACCGTACCAGTTGTCCCGCGATGTGTCGGCCCAAGCGGGATTCGGGCAGGGCATCGACGACTCGGCCGATTCTCGCTGCAAAGTCGACGGTACGTTCCTCAATGTCTTCGCCTTTCCGTTTCCGAGTTGTTGCCGTTGCCGTCGCCGTTGGTCTCATTTTGCATTCTCCATTTCTCATTTCTCATTTTTCATTTCATTGCCCCAAGTCTAAACCCCCCCCGCGAAGACATGACCTTTTCTTGAGTCGATTTGCTCAACTGCCTAGAGTCTCATCGCTGTGATTGCTCAAGTCCGTGCGAGTGGCAAAGCTTTCCACGCGAGAAAGGCGGGGAAGCCAGCCCAGGCGACGCGGCGACTCAAGCCAACTTGAGTCAAAGTTGAGCATCTGAATTCGCCGCCGTGCTCACGGGCCGATTGAATGCGTCCGGCGGACAAAAACGATTTCAAGAGTCTCGGCGGGTGTGTCGAAAAATCAGATTCACCCGTGATCTTGGAAACTCAGGACAACAATGTGGTTCGACGCTCCGCGTCGAAACTCACGACGCGGAGCGTCGTGCCACACTGCGAAGCCGCAGGCAAGAGGAACCTCATGGACGAGAACATTTACACGCGATTGCGCCGCCGTCAGGTCAATGTGCCCTGGCGGCAGAATCCAGTGGTTCGGCATTCCCGCCGACCGCTGGTCCCTGCCACTCGCACGATCCCTTACTCGGACGGAAAACAAGCGGCGATGTATCAACATTTGGGAGCACACCTGGATCGAGTCAATGGCGTCGATGGAACTCGCTTCGCCGTCTGGGCACCAAGCGCTCGCGAGGTCAGCGTCCTCTGCGACAAGACCCATTGGACACACGGCAACTTTTGGCTCAACGGCGGCGATAGCGGCGTCTGGACCGGTTTCGTGCCGGGCATCGGTCATGGAGCGACCTACAAATTTGGAATCCGCACGCCGAATGGGGAACTCCTGGAGAAATCCGACCCCTATGCCTTCTTCTGCGAGATGCGGCCCAAGACCGCGTCGATCGTTTACGACCTCGGCAACTTCGAGTGGCACGACGCCGACTGGCGGAAGCGTCGCGAAACGACCAACTGGGCCGAGCAGCCGCTTTCGATTTATGAAGTGCATCTCGGCAGTTGGCGGCGTCCGACGGAGCCGGATCGGCTCTATTTCAGTTATCGCGAGCTGGCTCACATGCTGGTCGAGTACTGCCACGAAATGGGCTACACGCACCTGCAACTGATGCCGATCACCGAGCACCCGTTCGATGGGAGCTGGGGCTATCAGACGACTGGCTACTTCGCTCCGACCAGTCGCTTCGGCACGCCGCACGACTTCATGTACTTCGTCGATTATTGCCATCAACACGGCGTCGGCGTGTTGGTCGATTGGGTGCCCGGCCACTTCCCGATGGATGGCCATTCGCTCGGTCGCTTCGATGGAACCTCCTGCTACGAACACGAAGATCCGCGTCTGGGCGAGCATCCCGATTGGGGCACTTACATCTTCAACTACGGCCGCTTCGAGGTTCGCGACTTCCTGTTGAGCAGCGCCCGCTTCTGGCTCGACATGTACCACATCGACGGCATTCGAGTGGATGCGGTCGCGTCGATGCTGTATCTGGATTACTCGCGCAATCACGGCGAATGGATTCCGAACGTCTTCGGCGGACGCGAGAACTTGGAGGCGATCGCTTTTCTCAAGGACATGAACACGATCCTGCACGGCGAGTTTCCCGGCGTCCTGACGATCGCCGAAGAATCCACCGCCTGGGGCGGAGTCAGTCGTCCCGTTTACACCGGCGGACTCGGCTTCAGCATGAAGTGGGACATGGGCTGGATGAACGACACGCTGCGGTACATTCAGTTCGAGCCGATCCATCGTTCGCATCATCACAGCGAGCTGTCGTTCCGCATGGTTTACGCCTTCACGGAAAACTTCGTCCTGCCGCTGTCGCACGACGAGGTCGTTCACGGCAAGAAGTCACTGCTCTCGCAGATGCCCGGCGACTATTGGCAGAAGTTCGCGAACCTGCGGGTGCTCTTCGGTTATCAATACACGATGCCCGGCAAGAAGCTGCTCTTCATGGGGGGCGAGTTCGGGCAATGGCTGGAATGGAATCACAACACGGAACTCGATTGGGCGTTGCTCGGCCATGAGAAGCACGATGGTCTGAGACGATTCCTCGGCGACCTGAACCGCATCTATCGGGACGAACCTTCGATGCACCAGGTCGAGTTCGAGCAACACGGCTTTCGCTGGCTGCAATGCGACGACTGGCAACAGAGCGTCTATGCGTTTTCTCGCCACGCGAAGGACGCCAACGACTTCACGGTCGTCGTGCTGAATTTCACGCCGGTCCCGCGCGACGACTATCGCATCGGTGTCCCGGAGTTGTGCGATTACATCGAGATCGTCAACAGTGACGCTCAGATTTACGGTGGCGGCAACATCGGCAATCAAGGGAAGGTTCACGCGGAGAAAGTCCCTTCGCACGGCCAACCTCAAAGCGTGAAACTGTCGCTGCCACCGTTAGGAATGCTCGTGCTCAAGCCTGCGAGGTGAGGCATTTCGTAGCCGCGTTCGCCAGAACGCGGGATGCCCAGGCCCGCGTTCTGGCGAACGCGCCTACCCTGGGCTATGTGACGCAACTCCTGCGGAGTAAAGGCAGCCGACGAATGCCACGATTGTTGGACACATTCGTCGTCCCCCTTCATTCGTCGGGCACTTTCGCTTCCCGAGTGGTGATGAACTCGTCGATCGCATTTGTCGAAGTCACAACTTCCATGCGGACGCTTTGGGTGATTGTTCTTCCTGGATTTGAAACCACATCGAGTAGCCCGACTTATGCACGCCCACTCGCAATCTCCCTCACCCCGCACCGCAAAGGCTAAGGCAAAGGCGACGCCGCGCCGGCCTGAGATCCCTCCCGATTGGTTGGAACGCTACTCCGTCGAGATCGACGATTCGCAGAAGGTGTTGGCGGTCGATCATCGACATCTCGGCGATGTCTTGCGGACGGTCTTGGGAACCGAGCGATGTGCGTCCGCCGCAATCAGCCTCGCGATCGTCGATAACGCCACGATCCACCAACTCAATCAGCGCTACTTGCAGCACGACTATCCGACCGACGTGCTCAGTTTTCTGTTGGAGTGCGAGCTGGACGAAGCCTCGCTCCCGATTGCCAAGGGGGCACCACGCGGCTGCGGCAAGCGACTGGAGGGAGAGATCATCGTCAGCGCCGAAATGGCCAAGCAGTCAGCAGCCAAGTACCGCTGGGCACCGCTCGACGAGCTGACGCTGTATGTCGTTCATGGCATGTTGCATCTGTGCGGCTACGACGATGGACTCGCGAAAGCCGTGACGCTCATGCGGAAGCGCGAATGTGAAGTCCTTGCGGAATGGGGACTCGCCCCGCACTACGCCGAATGAACGTCGCCGCGTTCGCCAGAACGCGGGTTTTCACAGCGTTCGCCCGCACTCTGGCGAGTGCGGCTACGGTGCGATTCGGAGTTTGCCATGCCCGACGATTTCCCACGGCTTTCTGATCGCCCCTTTCAACGGCAAACATCACCGGGTGCCGCGCCCGGCACGCTCATTGCGCCTCCAGGTGCCGCGGCGACTCAGATTTCCGTCTTCTGTTATTCCCCCACCGAGTTCCATGAAGAGCCGTTGACCGACATCAGTAAGCTCGGCGAATTGCTCAGGCAGTGGCCCATGACCTGGGTCAACGTCACCGGCTTGGCCGATGTCCGGCAGTTGGAAACGCTGTCCGATCTCTTCGGGATTCACCCGCTGTCGATGGAAGACGTTGTGCATCGCCATCAGCGTCCGAAGGTCGAGGACTATCGCGAGCACCTGTTCTTGGTCACGCGGATGATCGAAGAGGCCGATCCCCTGCAAACCGATCAGGTCTGTCTCTTCGTGGGGCAGAACTATTTGCTGACGATTCAAGAACGTCCGGGCGACTGCCTCGACCCGCTGCGGGAACGGATTCGCAAACACGCTGGCCGAGTTCGTCACTCGGGGCCGGATTACCTGGCTTATGCGATTCTCGACGCGACTCTCGACGCCTACTTTCCCGTGGTCGAAAAGTACGGCGACCGCATGGAACAAATTGACGAGTCCATCGAAACGAATCCTTCGCCGCGCGTCGTGTCCGAACTGCATCGGCTGCGGTCAAACCTGCTGCAAGTTCGCAAGACGATGTGGGCGCAGCGAGACGCGCTCAACGAACTGGCTCGCAACGACGGCTCGCTCGTCAGCCAGGACACGCGGGTGTATCTGCGAGACTGCGTCGATCACACCGCTCAGATTCTGGATGTTGTGGAAACCTACCGAGAGATGTGTGCCGACCTCCGCGACTATTACATGTCGCAGGTCAGCTACCGCATGAACAATGTCGTTCGCGTGCTGACCATACTCTCGACCATATTCTTGCCGCTCGGTTTTATTACCGGCCTGTATGGGATGAACTTCGATTACGGGAACGGTCTCGCTCCCACGAACATGCCCGAGCTGCGTTGGACCTACGGCTATTTGTTCTCGCTGGCCCTGATGGCCGTGACGACCGTCGGCCTGCTGATCTTCATGAAGCGCCGCGGTTGGCTGGATTCGTGAATCCGTCAACGAAAAACGGCCTGTCACTCAATGAGCCTTGCAACCTCGATCAAGAAGTGTCTTTGCTTCCGACCTCACATCATTCTGCTCACCGGAAATCAGCAGAGTGATAGGAGGGCAGAATGATGTGAGATAGTTAGGCATCTTCCCAATCGAAACGGGCTTTGTTTTGGTTGCGGCTCCGTCGGGCCAAGAAGATCCGTCGCTAGCGCCAGCGGTTCCCCAAGTGTGATGTGAACCGCGGCCATGTCCAGAAAATGAATCGCGTCGTCACAGAACGAACCGAGATTCGCGTTTTGTTAAGCGTCCCGATCAGAATCGCTGGTTGCGTCTTGTCGCTTTGATAAGAGTCAGACGCGCGGACGCGGATCGCGCTGGACGCTGTCTTGCATGATGAGCTTCGATGTACGAGCGAAACATCTTGCTATATCGCAGCTTAGCGACGGTTATCCATGTGACATGTGGAACCGGAATAATCCGACTGGCACGGCCGCTGCGAATACCTCTTGCGGGCCGACAAGCCTGACACACCTTCAACCGCGGTGAGGGTGAGACGCTGCTGATTCCAGTTGTCGCCAGTCGGGGTTGTGGACTCACGTTCTTAACCTTCTCTCTCCACTACAAAAAAAGGTTCCCTGATCATGAAGAAACTGTTCAACGACGAAGCCGGTTTTGTGATTTCCGCTGAGTTGGTCCTGGTGCTGACGATCGCCGTGCTGGGCATGGTGGTTGGCCTGGCCTCAATGCGCGATGCGATCAACGCCGAGTTGGTTGATCTCTCGAACGCGTTCGGTGCGATCGACACCAGCTACAACGTCCGTGGTTCGTTCAAGGACTCCAACACCGACAAGCCGCACGCCGAGGTGGCCGGATTCGGATTCCGCGATCGTGGCGACGACTGCGATTGCAAACCGATCGAATACGTCGATGTCTGCGGCAAGGGTGACTCCAGCAACGGAGCCCGTCACGAAGGCAATACACCAGACTAGTCCTGGCGGTCTGAGTTGAATCCACCGCTGGATGGGATCGGTCACGAATCCTCCAGCCACAAGTTTGCCCCGGGGTGCTGATTGGCACCTCGGGGCTTTTTTCATGCGCTCAGCGATCGCCGTTTTGATTTTGTCTGAACATTCTTTGTATGTCGGCCGCCCGGTGTCATTGGGGCGAACGAGATCGTCTCCACTCGGAAAGTGAAAGTGCCCGACGAATCCAGGGAGACGACGAATGCGCGCAAGCCTCGCGGCATTCGTCGTCTCCCTTCATTCGTCGGGCACTTTTGCATTGTCGTCGTTCATGTTCGCTGAATACCGGGCGGCTGACGGTCGCGGCTCCAATCATTCACTGCCTCGGAGAGGCTGTGGCGATTTGGAGCCGCGACCGTGTGAGCATGTCGAATTTCTTATTTAACGCCAACGCCAACGGCGTGGGCGGATCGTACTACTAGTTCGCGATTTCTTGCCGGCTTGCGCGCATTTCTGAGCCTCGCCGACAATGTAACCCGAAGCGTCAGCGAGGCAGGGCCAGCGCGCATAAATAGGTAATCTAGGGTAGCTGGCGCGATTGCTGTTTGTATGGTATTTCTCTCCTGGAAATTGTCTGCGTGAGTTCGCTGGTCGTGTGACTGCGGGCTGGAGCGCAGGA
>JBJXEX010000107.1:0-37238 GCA_046156195.1 Planctomycetaceae bacterium
CGGACGCTCCCTGACGGTCGCGGTACGGCAATACGACACATAGACGCTGGCATTGAGGTGATTGATCCGGTCGCTGTTGAATTGCCCGATATCGAACAGAACGTCATTGAGCCGGATGGCGCGCAGCACGGAGTGGACTCCGGTTCGACCGTTGAGCTCGTGGACCAGTCCTTCGAGCCGGTCGCTCGGTTTGAGAATCCCAGTGACGAACTGCCCCGTGAATCGCGCGTCGAACTCAACGAAGCCACGCAATCACCCTTGGTCTCTGACGTGCCGATCGCACAAGCGTCAGTGACGACGATTCATGCAGAGGCTTGGCAGTCAGTTTGGATCATCGTTTCTCCAGCATTGTCGGCATGGGTCGCGATTGCCGTGTTGTGGTTGCTCGTTCGTTCGTTGTGGTTTCGCTCGCGATTGCGGAAGGCTCGACGGATGGATCGCGGGCGAGCCGTTGAGATCTTGCGTGAGCTTCAGCCGCGAGCGCGCGTGCGACTGCTCATCGTGCCTGGCTTTTCTGAGCCGGCGGCGTTTGGGATTTCGCGGCCGACGATTGTGTTGCCGGCGAGTTGTGAGGCTCTGCCGCGCGAGGAATTGCGGGCGGTGTTGGCTCACGAGCTGGGGCACATCGTGCGGGGCGATGTGTGGTGGCTGTTGATCGGGCGAGTGCTCACAACGGTCCTCGGATTTCAGCCGCTGAACCGGATCGCTCGGCGCGAGTGGACGGCGGCGGCGGAATGTTTGTGTGACTCGTGGGCGGTGGATCGCGGCGTCGAGCGGCTGACGTTGGCTCGGTGCTTGACCGCGTTGGCGGAACATCGGCTGACGGGGGTCTCGCTGGCGGATGCACTCGCGGCGGTCGGATCGCCGTCGAGCCTGCGGACTCGGATCGAACGACTCGTCGCCGAGCCGGTGGTCGATCCGTGGGCCAAACAATCGCGACGCTGGCTGCTGAGCGGTTCGGTGATCGCGGCGGCCGTTCTGTCGGCGGTGATGCTGCCGCTTCCGAAAACTCTGACCGCATCCGTACCGCGACCGTCAGGGAGCGGCCTCCACGAGGACCACGCTGAGCACGAGCCGTTCTCTGATGGTCGCGGTTCGGAGATGGTTCGCGAGATTGAAACTGAACTCACCGCGCTGCGAAGCGAACTGAATCGTGCAGAACAACAGGCGGAACAGCAGAGTGATCCGCAGTGGCTTGATGCCGTGGAACAACTACGCGACCGCGAACGGCTGCTCGTCGAACGCTGGCGAGTGTTGAGGAATGAAACAGGACCAGCGCAAGAAATGGGAACGCTAATCGACGCTGATCTTCGCTAATCCTGAAAACCAAAGGTGCCCGGATTAGTGACGATTAGCGTGGATTAGCGTTCCAAAACAAAAGGGAAAAATCCAAAGCGGTGCTGACACACCGCACTCCAAGGAAAGGAATCGCCATGTCACGCAAGATGAGTTCTTCAATGTGGCCGAGGTTATGGATCGTCTGGTCGTTGCTGTTCGCCGGGCCGCTGAAGGCTGAGCCACCGAAGGCTGTGTCGGGGCCGGCGATTGATCGGACCGCGGCGGCGCACGTTGAGTGCCGAGCGGTGATCTACGAAGTCGATCCCGCCAAGCTGGCGAAGCTGGCTGAGAAGACAAAGTTACCGGTCGCGGAATTTTTGAGGCTCAATGGCTTCACCGTGCCAAAGAACAATCCGAACGGAGTGCTGGTCGCCACTGTGGTTCGCGAGGAATTGCTGTCATTCGATCTGCACGGACAGAACGTCGATTCGGCGTTCAAGCTACTCCCACCAGCATCCTTCTTGGTTTCGGTGGGACACTCCGCCACGATCAGTTGCAATCAAGGGACTTCGAGTGTCGGTGTCATCAGTGGTGGCGGCCAATCGTTTTCCAAAGGTTCCGGGACGACACTGACGGTCAACCCGAGCCTCGATTCCGAAGGTCTGTTGGTCTTGGAGACTCACCTTCAGGAGACTCGAACGGATAACGGGGCGGTGTTAGCAGTTCCCGTGCGGTGGGAAGATTCCAAGCGGGAAAAACTCACGACAACATTGAAGCCCGGCAAGTCGCTGCTGATGGCCAACGGCTCGGGTGAATCAAGCCTGACTTACCTTGTGCGACTTGAGGCACGGGTTCTGACGGAGGTCGAAATCGCGGCGCTGCCGAAGCCCGCGCCGGCGCATGTACTCACCACCGAAAAGGTCACTTCGGAATATGGCCCGCCATCAATTCAGCAGATTGAAATTGCGGCAGTGATTTACGAAGTCGATCCCATCAAGCTGTCGAAGTTGGCCGACAAAACGAAGTCGCCGGTTGCCGAATTGCTGAAGCTCAACGGATTCACGCCCCCCAAGGACGCGGAGAATCCTCCGGCGGTGGTGTACTCCATTCGAGAGCAACCGTTGTCGTTCGACGTTGGCGGTCAGAATGTCGAGTTGGCATTCCAGCGGCGAACTTCACCGACCGTCGCCGTACTTCCCGGATTTGAAGCGTCGGTTGTCGGGTACGGAGGCGCGCCAATCCCGATCGGCCGCGAGCCTGGCCGTGACACCGAAATCGCTTGGCGAGACATTGGGACAAAGCTCAACGCCAGAGGAACGATCGAACCCGACGGCCGGTTGCTGCTGGACTTGCGCGTGGAAGACTCTCGCACCGGCGAAGAGACCGGAGCCGAGGTTAATGGCGTCAAGATCCAGTCGCTGCGGACGCGAGTGATGTCGCTCGCGGCAAAGCTCAAATCCGGCCAACACCTGCTGATCGCCAACGGAACCAGCGAATCCGATCTGACTCAATTCGTACAGATCACGCCGCGCCTCCTGACGCAGAACGAGACCACGAAGCGCCTCTTGGAAACCATTCCCTCGTGGGCATTGGAGAACATTCAGCCAGCCGCATCAAACACGCGACGATCTCCTCAGAGTCCTGCAAAACACGATACAGCTCATGTGAGTGACGACGGCACAATCACCGTCGAAGATCGCTGGCCGATTGCTGAGATCAAGATCGGACAGCCAGTCATCATCGTGCCGGTGACGATTGGGAAGACGAGCCTCACGGCGGACGTGAAATTGATCATGCTTGCCGCCGAAGGCTCGTATTCGCAGCGCGTCACGCAAATCGAACCGCTTCCGAACCAAGCGGCGCGACGAGTGACCGTGACGGTTCCAGCGTACGAAAACGACGACGTCCAGAAGACTCTGAACGGTTTCTTCGACCAAGTCCGCTCGGCCACGACGACCTGCGTGATTCCGGTCTCCGCCGTGTCTCCGACAGACATTTGGGACGCGCGGTTGCTGCATGAAATCTTCGATCAGATCCCCGCCGGATCGCGGCCGCGTCCTCAGGAGATCACAGTCGGTGAATCGTTCACGGCGATCGGTATCCCAGGACTTCTCCCGCGACCGGAAAAAGTTCGGCACGAGATCGGACCGCTCCATTTGGAATTGCAGGACGACCATGCGGGCGGCTTCTGGCGGGTTTCGGCCATGCGAACGGGAAAGACTCGGCTCATTCAGTTGCCGATGTCCGGGGAGCTGCCTCCGCCTGCCCGAATCACCGAATACCTCGTCAAAGCCGACACGCGCGAGTTGGAGCATCATCTCCAGCAGAGCTTCCCGACTGCGAAGGTGACAATCACGTCGGTCGGCGCGAACTCGCTGATGTTGATGGGGGCAGCCGCGTCGGAAGAGGACGCGCGCGGCATCGTCGAACTCGCCGAGCAGTTCGCTCCGAAGGTGCTCAATCGGCTGAAGGTCGGAGCGGAGATGGGTAGCCGAACTCGTGAGAGTTCGGACCGAAGTCTCACGACTTCGGCTACGGAGCCACGCGCAGTCCGACAAGCGAACGGCATCGCGGACGAGTCCAACTCGACAGGCGAGCGGGGCGGCGTCAGCCCCCCAGTGGAACGTGACCGCGCGAAGGACCGGGGGGCTGACGCCGCCCCGCTCGCCAAATCGAACGTGGCCGAACCGCAGAAGGTGCGAGTACGCAAAGCTGCACACGATCTGCCGTCGAAATCCGCCGAACTCCAACAGCTTCGCGACGAGATTCGCGAACTGCGTCAGGATGTCCGCGAGCTGATTCAACGGCTCGATCGCGAGCCGGCCGCGACGCTCAAGAAAAACGAAGATGCTAAGCCCGCCTTCAAACTGGGCGGAAACGATCTGGAGTTCAACAAGCTGACCCTGGAATTCAACGAGCTGATGGAACAACAGCGATTCGCCGAAGCGGAAGTCATCGCCAAGCAGGCGGTGGAACTCGATCCAAACAACCCGCTTTCGCAAACCATGACGTTGAGAGCCACATTCGCCCGCCGCGTCGCCGACAACGAGAAGAAACGGCCAGCGACAACCATTCCGGGGATAACCGCACCCAACGCGGGTGATCCCTGGGGGCCGGTACCTCAGGCACACGAGTCCGTGATCGCAAATGCTTGGCAAACGCTCGGACTTCGACTCGCACCGCTGACGGAATCGGAGAGGACACAACTTCCCTCGAAGTTCCAAGGCGGGATGAAAGTGACCGAGGTTCGTCCCGACAGCCCCGCGTCACAAAACAAGATTCGCAAGGACGACATCCTGGTCGGCCTCCACGTTTGGGAGACCACCAGCTTTGACAATCTTCAGTTTGTCCTCGGGCACCCGCACGTCATCCAGCATGGCACGTTGAAGTTTTACGTCGTGCGTGGCACCGAAACTCTCTTTGGCGAATTGAAGATCGTCACACCGGCGATGCCGATGCCCAGCAACATTCGAATCGATCCGCCGCGACAACCGCGGTCGATCGCCTTGTCCGATCTGCCCAACAAGCTGGTGACGGAATTCGACAAGCTCAAACTGCACATCGAAGTGCATCAAGCGTTGATCGAGACCGCGCTCGAAGCGCGAGGCATCACCGTCACCGACGACGAAGCGCGGCAGTTTCATCAAGTCCACGCCGATCGGGACCAGTTTCCAGTCGAACTGTTTCTACAAGCCATGCAGCACACGCCGATGGGGCAACAGTTCTTGCAGGCGACTCGACAACAATTGGCGCTGGTGAAGTACTCCGGCCAGACGACGGAGCCCACCGAACAGGAATTGCGCGACGCCTATCAACTGGCTCAAGCGGGGCGAGTCGCCTGTCGTCAGTTGACGTTTTCCGACAAAGCCAAGGCGCACGAAGTCGCTCGTACACTTCACGCGAACCCAGAGCGCTTTGAAGAGATTGCCGCCAAGCACGGTCAGCCGCCCAATGCATTTCCAGGCCGTACGCTGATCCCAACGGTGCCGCCAAACCCGATGGATGAAGTGCTCGCCAAGCTCAAGGACGGCGAGGTCAGCGACGTCACTCAAGTGGGAGAGCAGTTCGTTATCTATCAACGTCAGCCAATCGTCGCCCCGCTCGGAACGTTCGAGCAACTCAAGCCGCAACTGCGAGCCACGCTGATCCTCAACAAGACCAACGAAATCGGCCAGCGCGAAGTCGAGAAGCTTCGGAAAGATTATCGGCTCATCGTCGTTCCGGCTCACCAGCCTCCCAAGATCGCGGAACCGGGCGCGTCCGTCCCAACTCGGACGAAGTCTGTTTCGTCGGATGTCTCGGAGAATGCACCGCGTCTGTCCGAGGAAGAACAGCGCATCATGCGACAGCTTGGGAAAACGGTGATCGTCGAGATGAAGGAGCCAACACCGCTGCGTGAGGCGATCAAGCAGTTGGCTCGGCTGGGTGACTTCAACGTCGTGCTCGATCAAGCGGGGCTGGAAGAAGAGAGTCTGAAGCCGACGACTCCCGTGACGTTGCAGGTCCGAGACGTTCGACTCTCGACGGCGCTTCGCCTGCTACTGGAGCCGCTCAACCTCGACTTCGTGGTGAAGCATGACGTCTTGCAAATCACCAACCGCCAACGCGCGGCAGGCCCACTGACGATCGTGGCCTATCCGGTGCCGGACTTGCTCGACAAGGACGGCGACCTCAGCAACCTCGGCGATTTGCTGATGAGCATGATTGAACCAGACTCTTGGGAAACAGTGGGCGGCCCAGCCACCGTTCGAGGGAACGTGGCGACGCAATCACTCGTGATTCGACA
Source organism: Planctomycetaceae bacterium (assembly GCA_046156195.1). Classification (GTDB taxonomy): domain Bacteria; phylum Planctomycetota; class Planctomycetia; order Planctomycetales; family Planctomycetaceae; genus SXKJ01. The sequence goes on from JBJXEX010000107.1 coordinate 6,065, forward strand.
GACGCAAGCGAATCATCTCCGAGTTCGCGAACTGCTCGAATCGCTTCGCAAGGCAGGGAACCAAACGACCTCCACCACGCCACGGCAAACGTCGGCAACGGACGCGAAGACGAAAAGTGCCTCATCGCCAAACAACTGGCCGGCTGTGACCGAGAAACGAACAGGGAAATACAACCCGAATCACTTCGACCAGCAATTGGCGACGAAGGTCTCCGTCCATTTCGAGAACGCTCCGCTGTCCAAAGTGATCGACCATTTGTCCGAAGTCGCGAAGGTCAACATCGTCTTGGATCACGACGGCCTGAAGGACGAGTCGCTCACGCCGCAGACTCCCGTGTCGCTCGCTGTTGACCAGATCCAACTGCGCTCGGCGCTGGCTCTGCTGCTCGAACCGTTGAATCTCGACTTCACTCAGGATGCGGACGGTCTCAAGGTGAGTAGCACACAGCGAATTCAGGGGGCTCACATTGTGATGACCTACAGCGTTGCCGATTTGGTCTGTCCGATCGAGGGACTGGAGATTCAACTCACCAAGAATGGGGCGACCACTCCGCAGAAGAAACGGATTGCCGAAGACGTCGCCGCGATCTCCTTTGACGAGTTGGTCAAGTTGATCCGATCCACAGTCGCACCGACTTCATGGTCTGAAGTTGGTGGCACGGGACTGATCAAAGCTCATCCCGAATCGCTCAGCTTGGTCATTCGCCAGTCGCGAGCCGTTCATGACGAGCTTCGCGATCTGCTGGAACAACTCCGGCGACTGCAAGACCTGCAAGTTTCGTTCGAGGTGCGGATCCTCAAATTCGGCGAGGGATTCCCAGGCGTCGGCTCGTCGATGCCGGAAGGTTGGAATGCGGCGGCGGCCAAGAAACCGATCATCCTGACGAACGCCGACGCGACCGCGCTGTTTAAGGCGACCAATGACACGAAACGCAACAACGTGGTTCACGCTCCAAAGGTCACGTTAAGCAGTGGCCAACGAGTGCTCTTCGCGACTGCCGCCGATTCCGAATTGACTCCGTTTCGATTCACCGCCACGAATGTCGTTTCGGCGGACCGCGAGTTCGTCCGCGTGAGCCTCGCCGCCGACGCCGGCTCATCCAACTATTCAACGACCGCCACCGTCCGAGACGGTCAGTCGCTGCTGATCAACATCACGGAGACCGCGAACAACGACGCCAAAACCGGCATCCCAATCTTGTCGAATGCTCCCAATGTTGATCGACTCTTTAAGAACGTCAGCCAGCCGCCCCTCAAGCCTGGAGAGTCTCTGTTCCTACTGGCAACTCCGCGCGTGATTGCTCCAGAAGCCGAAGAACAGTTGCTGCTGGGCGTTCCCGATTAAGGCAACATCATTCAAGAAACCCGGACGACCAGCGGTCGTTGGACTCTTCGAGTCTTTTGGCGATTCCCTCCCAGTGCTCGGCAAGCTGTTGCATCTTGGCGGCATTGTCGGGTTGTTGTCGGAAGGTGTAGTGCTCGCTGAGCCACGCGAAATGCCGCCAGCGGTGAGTGGCGGCGAAGTAGTTTGGGATTTCCTCGAAGCCGTGTTTCTCATGCCATGCGAGACTGGCCGCGTTCCCCAATTGGCAGCGGCTGAAGAGCGTCGTTTCGTTGGCCGCGTTCAATGCCTCCAGCGCGGCGGACAACAACCCCGTTCCCAACCCGCGGCGTTGATGAGCCGGATGCACCATGATTGGCTGAAGGATCGGGCCGCGACGAATCGTGCGAACCAGAACCGCCGCCAAGGGCTGCTCGCCCGATGTGATCACAAACGAAGCATCGGGCCGGCCGAGTTCTGAGCCGTAATACCGCTGCTCGGTCGTCTTACCGAAGAACGAGGCGAGACTGTCTCGCGCATCGCGGCGATAAATGTGATCTGGCCAGCCGGCGTATTCGACCGCCTCATCGAACGTGAGCACGAATAGCTCGACAAGCGCGGATTCATCGTCGGCTTGGATCAATCGCAATTGTTCGTCGTCACGCAACGGCATGCGAGTGAGCGGCACGGTGTCGATCGACCGCTGGAATGATGCGACGGCGGTTTGTTGTGTCGAGAGTTGAGCGGCACCGTCCCAATACTCGTGCTTCCAACCGAGCCGATGCTCCATGTGTTCGAATTCGTCGATCGACATCGGCAACACAGGACGTGGACGTGGCATGAGCGGCTCCAAAGCGGAGAACGAGGGGTCGGGTGCGAATTCTCGTGTCAGATTTCGCGGCGAGATGTATGTAACTGCACTTTAGGCGAACTTCGATCGCAGGCTTGGGGCGATTGGGATTGGGGTTTGAAAAAACTTGGCTCTGCCTGATGCTTTGCGTTGTGCAAACAACAACTCATCAGGAGAGCCAAGGATGGCTCAACGTAAGAAAGCGTCTCGTCGATCACAACGGCAACAGAAGAAGTCCCAGCCTTCGCTGGCATGACAAACAGCGTCGGCTCGGACAATCGAATTCCGTTCGGCAGCACACGGAGCGGGGCAGGTTTCCACTCGTCGGTTGGTTGGCGGCGGTGGCGAGGATGGCCGGGACGCTTGATGCGCGGATGAGTTTTCGGCTGGCGATCATTGTGGCCGGGATGTTGCTCGCGGACGATCGGCGGACGGCCAGTTCGTGGTTTATGGCTCTGCTGCGGTCGTGGAAGTTGGAGCGAGTCGTGTGGTTCGTCGTCGACGGGGCATACGCGGCACGTCCGTTTCTCGACGCGGTGTTGGCGGAAGGAGCGGTCGTCGTCAGCCTCACGCGACAACCGAACTATTCGCCGATGCACAAAGCCGTTGATGGATGAACGGAGCACTGCGAATCGGCGGGGAAGTCGCAGGTTTCCATTTCTCCATGATCAGAGTTAAACCTCGCGCGACCACGACTGACACTCGCCACTCTGACCAGAGAAAGCCTCTCGCAAATGACTCGACTTCTGCCCGTGTTGACGTTGATCGTTCTCAGTCTTTCGGTGTCCGACCGATCTCGCGCGGCAGAGCCGACGAAGGCCGACGAAGCGAATCGCATTCAAGTCGCGCCGGCCGATTGGCCGTGGTGGCGCGGCCCCCATCGCAACGGCGTCGCCGCGGCCGATCAGAAGCCGCCGCTCAAGTGGAGCGACTCCGAAAACGTCTTGTGGAAGAGTCCCATTCCCGGACGAGGACATGGCTCGGCGACGCTCGTCGGGGATCAAGTCTTCTTGGCGATCGCCGAACATGATCGCGAAATGCAATCGCTGCTCTGCCTGAGTCGTCAGACGGGCGAGAAGCTCTGGCAGACCGAATTGCATCAGGGAGCCTTTGAAGAGGTGCTCAAGAAGGGAAACAAGAAAGCCTCGTTGGCCTCGTCCACTCCGGCCTGCGACGGGCAACGAGTCTTCATCAACTTTCTGCACAACGGAGCGATCTACACGACCGCGTTGAACCGCGACGGCAAGCAACTCTGGCAGACGAAGATCACCGATTACGTTTTGCATCAGGGGTTCGGCTCGTCACCGGCGCTCTATCAGTCGCTGGTGATTGTGTCGGCGGACAACAAGGGAACGGGGGCGATTGTCGGACTCGACCGCGCGACTGGCCGTGAAGTCTGGAGGCAAGAGCGGCCCAAGGTTCCGAACTACACGTCGCCGATCATTCTCAATGTTGCCGGTCGCGAGCAATTGTTTTTCACCGGCTGTGATTTGGTCACCAGCTTCGATCCGCTGACTGGCAAGAAGCTGTGGGAGATCGACGGCTCAACGACGGAGTGCGTGACCTCGACCGTGACTGACGGGCAGCTCATCTTCACGAGCGGCGGATATCCGAAGAATCATCTGTCGGCCGTGCGAGCGGACGGTTCCGGCAAAGTCGTGTGGGAGAACGGCTCGCGGGTGTATGTCCCGTCGATGCTGGTGCGCGACGGGCATTTGTTTTCGGTGCTGGATGCGGGCGTCGCCATGTGCTGGAAGTGCGACAGCGGCGCGGAAGTTTGGAAACAGCGAATCGGCGGAGTCTTCAGTGCGTCTCCCGTGCTGGTGGGCGAGCACATTTACGCGACGAACGAAGCGGGTCAGACCTTCGTCTTCAAGGCGACCCCCGCCGCGTTTGAACTCGTCGCCGAGAACCAACTCGGCGAAGACGTGTATGCGACGCCGACGATCTGTGGCAGCCGGATTTACATGCGCGTCGCCAATTCCGTGAATGGCCAACGCCAAGAGACGCTGTATTGCCTCGGCACGCGCGACTGAGCCGAACGCGCTAGCGTTGGGCGATTCGTCTCGTTCCCACGCGGAGCGTGGGAACGAGATGACCGCTCCCTCACGGTCGCGGCTCTAAATCTTCACAGCCTCGGAGCGTCTGCATGAAATCAGCACTTCGAGCAGCTCTGTTTTTGGTCGTGCTGTTTGCGATCCCCATCCTGCCGTTTGTGTGGCTGGGGGAGTCGTTCGAGGCGGGCTTGATCAGCGTCTTGCACGAGCCGTCGTCGCCGAGTGTCGTGATGGGCTGGGTGATCGGTCTGTTGGCAGCGGATATGTTTCTGCCGGTGCCATCGAGCGCAGTCATCACCTATGCCGGCGGAGTGCTCGGAGTTGTGGCCGGGACGCTGACGTCGTGGATCGGCTTGTCGCTGGGGGCGGTTGGCGGCTTCGGATTGGCGCGTCTGTTTGGCGAGTCGATCGCGCGACGCTTCTCGGAATCAGAAGACATCGCTCGGATGAGCCGCTTCACTCAGCAATACGGAGCGACCGCGCTGGTGCTGACGCGCGCGTTGCCGATCCTGGCCGAAGCCTGTGTGCTGATGCTCGGAGCCGGTCGGCTGAGTTGGCGTCATTTTCTGCCGCCGATGCTGGTCAGCAATCTGCTGCTGTCTCTGACCTACGCCGCGTGCGGCGCGTACTTTCAAAGTTCCGAGGCGTTTCCGTTGGCCATCATCGCATCGGGAGCCGTGCCGCTGATCGCGGCGCTCATCATCCGACGCTGGTGGCAGCCGAAGTGAAGTGCCGTCACGACACGGAGAGCTTGGTCCGGGCGGCCCCCACAACCCAAGAGATTCTGGCAATCTGTCGTTGGCGCACTCGTCGTCGATTGCAGTTCGGCTTTGCCAAGACAACTTCAGGGACAAGAGGCCCGCGGTTGTGGGGGCTGAGTGCGGGGGAGGTTCATTCGCGGCTCGACGAGATTGTCGCGTCGCGCACCGCTTGCAGATCGGCCGCCGTCCCCAGCAAGACCGGGTGATGCAGCACCAAGATCGACTCGTCCGCCCGCGTCGCATTCGGCAGTTCGTTGACTGCTCGGAACCGACCGCGTGCGTGAGTCCGATGCAACGCTCGAAACCCAGGATCGAGTGCGACCCCCTTCGCTCGCATCGCGCACGCGAAGTCGTCTCGCGAACATCCCCGCGCTGCGGCATCGAACCAGAAGCCCAGCTTGTAGAACCCCGGCTGTGTTTCGCTCGAATACGCTCGGCGCGGGTCTCCCGACCCCGCCGCTACGAGAAAGCATTTCAGCCCAGCGACATCACCCAGCAGAACCAACAGCCGCGACACGTTCTCCGCTCGCAACCGATTCCGCTCCGCCAGCCGATCCAATTGCGGCACGAGCACCGCCGCTTGCAACTCGGACAGAGGATACGCATCGTTACCGCGCTGAGTGTGAACGCGGATTCGCTGAGCAATCCCGTCATCGCGAGTGACGAGCGCTCCGCCTCGTCCCGCTGTCAGCAGTTTGCTGCCGCCGAAGCTCAGCACGCCAACATCACCCCAAGCCCCAGCGACTCGGCCTTGCACGATCGCGCCGGGCATCTGGCAAGCATCTTCGATCACGGCGATCGCGTGCTGATCGGCAAACGCGCGCACGGCCGGCATCGGGACGACTCCTCCGTGCAAGTGCGATGCGATGATCCCCTTGGTTTGTGGCGAGCGGGCCGCTTCAAGCTGACTGACATCAAGCTGCCCGGTTCGCGGATCGACATCGACGAGCACCGGCTTCGCACCGATCAACAACACGTTCTTGAAGTTCCCCTCGAAGTCATAGGCCGAGAGGATGACTTCGTCACCGGGACCGAGCTTCAAACCTCGCAGTGCCAACTCGACGGCCGCCGTGCCGCTACACGTCAGCACGACATGCTCGCAGTCGTGCAGTGTTGCGAGTCGTTCGGAAAGTTCGCGGCAGTTCCGCCCGTGATATTGGCCCCACGAGCCATCCGCGAACGCACGCCGCAACGCCGCCTCAACTGCTGCATCGGGCAGCGGCCAAGCCGGAGGCAGTGATGAATCGCGATTGTCGCGCATGGTGACTGGCGGAGTTGTGGGCGGAGATTCGAGCGATACGATGCCCGCCCTCAAGGTGATCCGCAAGCAACACACGGCAAGACTTTCTCGTTCCCACGCTCTGCATGGGAACGAGTGAACGACGATTGCAAACTACTCTTTTGGGGCACGCACCAATGGCACACACGATTCGCTACATCATGGTCGGCGGCTTTCTCGGAGCCGGCAAAACCACCACGCTCGGCCGGCTGGCCAAGCACTATCAAGATCAGGGGCTGCGAGTCGGCATCGTGACCAACGATCAAGCGGCCGACTTGGTCGATACCAACTCGCTCCGGTCGCAGGGCTTTCAGGTCAACGAGGTCGCTGGTGCCTGCTTCTGCTGCCGCTTCAATGACCTGATCAGCACGATCGACACGCTCGGAGTGGTTCAGCTTCCCGACGTCATCCTCGCCGAGCCGGTGGGGAGTTGCACCGACTTGGTGGCGACCGTGCTGCAACCGATCAAGCGGCTGTATGACGCCAAGTTTTCACTCGCTCCGTTCCCGGTCATTCTCAAGCCGAGTCACGGTCGCAAGGTTCTCCGCGGCGAGAAGGGGAGCGGCTTCTCGCCCAAGGCCGAATACATCCTCCGCAAGCAACTGGAAGAAGCGGATGCGATCCTCATCAACCGCATCGACGAACTGACTCCGGCCGAACTCAAAGAGCTGATCGACCTCGTCGAAGAGCAATTCCCCGGCACGCCTGTGTTGCGAGTTTCCGCTCGCACCGGAGCCGGGTTCGACGCACTGACCGAACTGCTCGACCAGCGCGGCGACTTCGGCCGCAAGGTGCTCGACATCGACTACGACACCTACGCGGAAGGAGAAGCGGAACTCGGCTGGCTCAACAGCAGCATGACGGTTCGCGCCCCGCAATCGTTCGCGCTGGACGACCTGCTGCGGAACATCGTCGAACGTCTTTGTGAGCGACTGCAAATCGCCGGCTTCGAGGCGGCACATCTCAAGACGATTGGACTCTGGGAAGGATTCTTTGGAGTGGCCAATCTCATCAGCAACGATCGTGCGCCGGAACTGTCGCTCGCGTCGAATTGCCAAGTCCAAGAGGTGGATGTGATCGTCAATGCGCGCGTCGCCTGCGATCCGCAAGACCTGCAAGCACTCGTGATCGCCGTCGTGGCCGAAGCCTGCGACGAGCGAAATGCCACCGTCGAGTTCCATCAAACTCAAAGCTTCCGTCCCGGTCGCCCGCAGCCCACACACCGCTTTGAACTGGCCGTGACATGATTTGTGAGCCGAACGCGCTAGCGTCGGGCGATCCGCAGTCAAACATTACCCACCGAGGCCCGTGGCTAGCGCCATCGGCTCACAAACTTGGAGAACCGCATGACTGCCTTCGATCAAACCGCTGGCTTCGATCCGACCAATCTCACCAAAGCCAACGTGCCGACACCGGCGTTGTTGGTGGACCTGGACTTGTTTGAGTCCAACGTGCGGACGATGGCCGAGCATTGCCGCCGTTCGGGACGTGGCTTTCGACCTCACGCCAAAACGCACAAGTGCCCGGAGATCGCCAAGCGACAGATAGCGGCGGGAGCACTCGGCATCTGCGCGGCCACCGTCCCCGAAGCCGAAGCGCTGGTCGCGGCCGGCATCACTGGAGTCCTGCTGACATCGCCAATCGTCGAGCCAGTGAAAATTTCGCGCATGGTGTCGCTCATCCAACATGGCCGGGGAGTGATGTTGGCAGTCGGTCATCCGCGCGAAGTCGAGTTACTCTCCGCCGCCGCGACTGCCGCGGGGATCGATGTGGATGTGCTGGTCGATGTGGATATCGGAGATCGTCGCACCGGGATTCTTCCCGGCCTGCCCGCCGTGGAGTTGGCTCAGCTCATCGCGAAACACAAACGGCTACACGTTCGCGGAGTGCAGTCCTACGCCGGTCATGCCTCGCACGTCGTCGGCTTCGAGGCTCGCGACAAAGTCTCGCGCGAGGCGATGGGAAAGTCGGTCGAGTCCCGCGACTTGCTCAACAAAGCGGGATTCGATGCGGGCATCCTCTCCGGCGGTAGCACCGGCACCTACAACATCGACAGCACAATTCGCGGAGTCACCGAGCTGCAAGTCGGCTCCTACGTTTTCATGGACATCGACTATCGCTGCATCGGTGGGCAATCCAGCGGCGAGAACTATTCCGATTTCCAGCACAGCTTGACGGTGCTCACGACGGTCGTGAACGCGACGCATCCCGATCGCGTCTCCGTCGATGCCGGTACGAAAGCGCTCGACACGACGACCTCGCATAAGCCGGAAGCGAAAGGCTGGCCCGGCCTGACCTACAACCGAGGCGGCGATGAGTTCGGCATCCTGACGCTCGAACCCGGCGCGAAGCTGCCGCAGATTGGTGATCGAATCGAGTTCCTCGTCCCACACTGTGATCCGAACGTCAATTTGTATGACCGCCTCTACGCGACACGCGGCGACAAGGTCGAAGCCATCTGGCCGATCGCCGCGCGCAGAGAGTGAAAGAATCATTGGGCTGACGCCGCCCCGCTCGCCTGTTTCCTATCATGGAGTCCGCTCATGCTTTCCCCGCGTCTGTTGATCCAGAGAACCACGTCTGCGGAGCGGCCGTCGCCAGTAAGTATCCGGCGGTCGGCAAAGTAGTCCCTTATGTCGGAGCCTTTTGCACTCAGCATTATCACGTCCCGAAGTGGGGCGAGCCCGCGCTCGATCTGTTGCAAAACGGCAAGCGGCCGGAAGCGGTTCTGTTTGAGTTGCTCAAGGAGGACAAGGATTCCGAACTGCGACAGTTGGCGGTCATCGACCTCGCCAAAAAATACGCCGAACTGAAACACGAAGCCAAAGGCAATTGGTTCGGCGGCAAGCTCCCGTTTCAACATCCCTGCCCCGATCGGCCGAAACTGGGCAAGACTCGATAAGACGTGGCTGCTGATGCTGTGGGGGCAGAATGATGTGAGATTGTTTGCCGTCTTCCCAATCGGAACTCGCCAATGTTTTGGTTGTGGCTCCGCCGGGCTAAGTCCCATCGCGTTTCTGGGGTGTCCTACCGTTTGCAGAGCAGTTGAGAACAGAACAACATCGCCCGAATTCCCTCGCGCCGATTCGCAGCGAGCCGCGGAGATTCGGCTGGTGAAATATCCGGCGGGCATTATCAATCCGCTCCACACGCATCCGTGTGGGCATGGCATGTATGTGCTCGAAGGGACGCCGGTGACTCATAACGGCTCGTTCGGTCCCGGCACGTTCGTCTGGTTCCCAGAAGGGGAAGTCATGGAGCACGGAGCCAGCTCGGACGGCGACCTCACGGTCCTGTTTATGACCAACAAGAGCTTTCGGATTGATTACGTCGATTGATTTGAGTGTCACCGGCCTTCCGCCATCGAGTCTCACGAGAGTCCTTCCAATCGCTTCAGTGCGTCCTTGTACTCGTAATCGACGGCGAGCACTTCTCCGTAGTGCTCGCCGGCTTTGTCGGAATCCTTGGCCTCTTCGCACAGCCGGCCGAGGTAATAGTGTGCCTCTAAGAAGGACTCGCGGTGCTCGACGACGTTGAGCTTCGGAACCGCCTTCTCCAATTGCTTGCGAGCGAGGATCCCCTTCTTGTCGTTAATGAAGCACTTCGCCAGCAGCAACAGAGCCTGCCCCTCCATGCGGTTGTCCTGCACCGCCGCTTGGAAGAGCGGAATCGCCTGCGAATACATCTTGAGCTTGTAGAACCGCTCACCCAGCGTGAACTTCATCTTGAGGTCGTTCGGGTGCCGCTCGACACGAGAACGATACGCTTCGATCTCGCGCTTGATCAGTTCCGTCGCCTGTGCCTTGGCCTGAGCCTCCGCCTCTTCGTCGCCCGGTTTCTTCGCGGCATTGGCTTTGGCCAGATCCACATTCTTCCGCATCAAATCGAGTTCGACGTCCTCGAGTTGTTCGCGGATGTTGGGATCGCCGCCGGAGAGTTCCAGCGCCTTCTGATACATCGCGCCGGCATCTTCCAACTTGCCACCGCGACGGTAATAGTCGGCGAGCTTGAGAAAGCCATCTTTGTTATCCGGGTCTTTGCGAACGAGCCGTTGCAAGTCCGCTTCCTCCGACTGCCCTGGCCCGTCTGCGGCGGTGCCTTGCGCAGTCTGCTTGCCGATGGTTTTGCGGATGTCCTCGATCGAGCGTTCTTTCTTCGAGCCATCCTCTTCCGTGAAGTCGCCGTCGCGGATCACCGAGCTGGCGTTGAGTTGCGTGATCTTCGACCGCGCTTCCATATCGAGCGGATCGAGCTTGAAGGCGCGATCCCAATACTTGATCGCTTCAACGAACTCCCCTTTTTGTTCGAGAAGCAACCCCAGCGATTTCAGCAGAGCCTTGTTGTTGGGATCGGACTCAACCGCCCAGCGATAACACTGCACCGCAACGTCGGTGAAACCGAGATTCGAGGTCGCCTCGCCGCAATCGGCATTAAGCTCCGCATCCCACGGCACAAGCTCCAGTCCCTCTTCCGCGGACTGATCGAGCTGCGTCCAATTCTTGGTCATGCGCGACTTCTTGATCGAGCCTTTGACCCCCATCAGCCTCATGCTGGCCATTTTCGCGCCGGTCCCTTTGGGATATTTGCGCCGCTCGCAGCCACGCAGCGTCTGGCGAAACAAGAGGTTGCCGGGGTCGAGCTTGACCGCTTGCCCGGTCATTTGAATGGCGTAGTCCCAGTTCTGCTTCGCCATCGCCTCGGTCCCTTTTTTGAAGGACTCGGCGGCAAATTTTTTCTTCTGATCTTCGGCCATGTGATGTCGTCGGATGAAACGAAGTGATGGTCAGGAAAGGACGCTACTCGCTGATGAGGTTGTCCGCACTCTATGGGGCTGAGTGGGAATTCGGAAGTGGCCACCAACGGGCTGTGAATTTGTTTTTTGAGTGGTTTCGTCACGACAATTTCGCAACTCTCACGGCAATCAGTGGCGGGTCTCACATTGCCTTAAGGTTGAACCTCTTAACTTCCCCACTCTCAGTCGCCAACTATGGACTGCAAGGTAGAGTCTCTAAATGGTGAGGTGCGGAAGGAGTGATGTTCGAAACGGATGCGAGCGGTCAATGTGACACTCATCCGGAACCAGAATTAAGAACTTCACCCGAATCATCGGCGGGAACCGGGATTCTGCGGTGATAATCATTCGGTCGATTCGTCGGCACTTCCTCAGAGTCCCCGGTCGGCTAACTTGCGAGCGAAGATCCCGTTTCGATAGTTTTCGCTCCCGTCGGGCAGTAATTGCTCATTCTTTTCAAAGGAAGGTGCCATGTTACACAGGTCTCGGAAGTCAGGGTTCACGTTGATTGAGTTGCTGGTCGTGATCGCGATCATCGCGGTCCTGATCGCGCTCCTGCTGCCTGCGGTGCAACAAGCTCGCGAAGCGGCTCGGCGGGCACAGTGCAAGAACAATCTCAAGCAGTTTGGACTGGGGATTCAGAATTATCATGACGGTGCCAAGGGGTTTCCGGTTGGGACACTTGGAACCGCCGGAGGATGGGGAAATTCGTTTTTTGTCGGACTCCTTGCGACGATTGACCAAGACAATATGTACAAGAAGTGGGATATGAAATCGGCCCACACGGGTTGGGTCGATCAAAACGCGAATAACGGCGGATTGGTCAATGGTGTGACCATCGACGCAATGTTTTGCCCTTCCTCCCCCCTGGATCAAAAGATCGTTCGCGGTAACGCTCCGGGTGGCGTGATTAAACCGACTTATGCGGGTGTGGCCGGTGCGACGGGGGTTTTTGGAACATTTACTGAAACTCGCACGGCGGCAACCGGCCACGGTACCGCGTCGCAAGGCGGCTTTTTCTGCGACAATAGATTCTTAAGCATGGCCAGCATGCGAGACGGGTCTTCCAACGTCGTCGCCATGGCCGAAGAGAGCGATTGGCTGATCAATACGGCCACCGGAGCAAATTACGATGGCCGATCGAGTTGTCAGTACGGTTTTCCGATGGGACGCAGCGGCGTTGGCGGCTTCTTTGCTGACCGCCAGCATAATCTGACAACAGTGGTCTATGCGATTAATCAGAAAAAGTTCAATAACCCAGCAGCAATCGCCGGGCTGGGTACGGATTGCGGCGGGAACATGCCAATTCAAGCCGCGCACGTCGGTGGGGCTCATGTGCTCATGGGTGACGGGACCGTCCGCTTTATCAGTCAAACGATTGATTTTCCAACGTGGAAAAAGATGGTGACCCGTGATGACAACCAGCCTCTGAGCAATTTCTAGTCATTCCCACGATTGGCTGTTGCTTCCTACAGGATTGGTCTTCCTAGAAAAGAATGGAGTGAAGAAAAGTGCGAGCACTAAACAAGCGATCGAGCGTTGTATTGAGCGTGTGGGTCGGCCTGTGTTTGAGCATTGTTGGCTGCGGTGGAGGTGATTCGGGCACTATCCCGGAGACAGCAGGCCCAAAGGGGACTGTCAAAGGCAAGGTGACCGTTGAGGGCAAACCTGTGAAAGGGGGATCGATCTTTTTCCATTCTGGAAAGGGGGTTCCCTTGACCGGTGAGATTTCCACGGCGGGTGAATTTGAACTTCAGGGACCGAATGGGAAAAACGTCCCAAGCGGTCAGTATAAAGTTTCTTTGGGTCTGCCCCCGCCAGTCGTGGAAATGACTCCAGACAAACCCTCGGTGCCCGCTATGAAAAGTGACATTCCAGTAAAGTTTCTGGATCCTTCCTCTAGCGGCGTGACCCATGAGATCAAGGCGGGGGCAAACGACCTCACCATCGATTTCAAGTAGTCGCCGAACCCCACCTACTCCCAAGCAACTAGGCCGGCGCGAACTCATGGTTCGCGCCGGCTTTCTTATTGGTGCAGCGGTTAGTTCTGGTCATCGAACACGGGGCACGATTTGCTGGAGTCCTTGAATGACCAGGAATTCGTGACCCTCGCCGGGCGCGGAGAATTCTTGAATTTCGCCGTCCGGCCAGCGGATGTGTAGCTCGTCCCAGCGCTCGTCCGGCCCCAACGTCACGGCGACAGTCCGTTCGTTGCTCACGAGAAATCCATCGCCGGCGACCAATTGATAGGTTCTGTGCCTGTTTCCCAAACGGCAACGGATTTTCGAGCCGACGGCGTCACGAGCCACTTTCGTACCTCGAAGCTGGATGGAGATTGATCGGCCTACTGTCGGCGAGTGATTGGTTAAAAGCGCCAGCGGCACATCAATGTGCCCGACAACTAAGTCAGTTTTCCCATCGCGGTTCCAATCACATTTCGCGACGGCGCGGCCCAGCAATTCGCGCTGGAAATAGTCGCCTAATGATTGTCGTGTGACTTCAACGAAGCGGGCTGACGCAGTCCCGCGAAAAAACTGTGCCGGCATCTGGAAGGGGACATTCCGGTCCCGTTCGTCATAGACGTGTCCATTGGAGACGAACAGATCCAGCCGCCCATCTCCGTCCGCATCGAGGAATTGGGTTCCCCAGCCCAACATTCGGAAGCTCGGTTCGTGCAGACCCGCAGCACGAGTTTCGTCAGCGAAGAACCCGGGTTCCTTTTGTAGGTACAACGTGTTCGACTCATTGAAGAAGTTGGAGACGAACAGATCCAGTCGGCCGTCATCATCAACATCACCGCAGGCAATTCCCATGCATGCCTGAGCGACTCCCTCGCCGCTGAGCGCCACTCCGCGCTGGATGCCTTGATCTGTCATGGCGAAGGCTTGCGAATCGGTATTCCGCACGAACAAGAAATTGGGATCGGTGTCGTTGCCCACAAAGAGGCTCAGACCTCCGGTTCCCGTCAAATCCGCAGCAATGACTCCGAATCCGCGTCCGGGGATCGTTTCTCGAAAGCCTGCCGATTCAGTGCGGTCTTCAAAAGTACCATCGCCTCGGCTGAGATACACTCGGTCTTGAGCCGCCAAAAATTGTGCCGGGAGACAGGACTTTAGATGACCGTCGTGGCCGCAGACTCGGCGGAGCACATCGGGACCGGTGAGATAGTTGGTGGCATACACGTCAGGCCAACTGTCGCCGTTCAAATCCGCGATCAGCGCACTGGTCGTCCAGTCGCAACCGGCGACGTTGGCCACCGCTGTCACATCGCCAAATGTGCCATCTCCGTTGTTGCGGTACAGACAATTCGGGCCGAGGTTCGCCACATACAAGTCGGGAAATCCATCGTTATCAAAATCGCCCACGGCCACGCCTTGTCCGAACGCATCGTCAGGCACAATGGCCGAATCGCTGACGTCTTGAAACATTTCTCCGCCGAGGTTTCGGAACAGACGATCTGTCGCAGCAGACCGCCTGATGGGACGCAACTTTTCCAGACGGCACAAGTCTTCGATGGACGCCACGTCATCGGGGATCGGTTTGCCTTGTGTCAGAAAAAGGTCAGGCCAACCGTCCCCATCGTAGTCCAGCACACCAATTCCACCGCCGGTGATCGAGTACATCCTCGCCATTCCGGAGGGTGGGCTGTAGCCGTTGTCGAATTGGAAATTCAAACCGGTTGTCCGGGCTTCATCGTCGAAACGAATCGAAGGGACGGACGAAGATTGCGCGACCGACACCCCGCCTGGCGATTTCACGGTGTTCCGAGTTGGCAATGGAAATGCGGACAAGTCCACATTCCGTGCTGGATTCCCGGAATCCAAAGTGAGCGGCGGGTCATCCCGCAACAACGGTTGCAGTTCCTGCCAGCGTTGCTCCGCCCAAGCGGGAGCGGGTTGTTGACGCATGGCCAACTGACACCAAGCGGCCGCCTCCCAGGGCCGCCGTAAGGCCATGAGAATGTCCGAAATGTTCTTCATGATGTCGGAATCATGGGCGAGATTCGCTCGCCGCAACGGAATCGCCAACTGAGACAACAGCGCCGTTCGCTCCACGAATGGCTTCGCGAGTTCTGGTTGACCGATCTGATGGAGTAATTGGGCCATTTGCTGAATGGCCACGCGGTGATTCGGATCTCGCCGAGCGGCTTCCCAGAAACAGCGGATGGCCGCACACGTCTGTGCTTGACGTTGACTCCAAAGGCCACGTGTCACCCATGTTTCTGGATTTTCGTCCGCCTCCACGGGCAAGGCATTTTGCCAAGCCTCATAACGATCCGGAGCGAGACTGATCAGCATTCGACCGAAGCGTGCTTGAGCCTCGGCCAAGTTGGGATCGGAGGTGACGACTCGCTCCAAATGTGCAAACGCCAAATCATTTTGGCTGTTATTCAACGCGGCGCGAGCGGCTCCCAATAAGATCAGCGGATCATTCGGAGTGGCTTGCCGACACAAATCCTCGAACTCTTGGTTGTGAATGTAAAAATCATCGGTTTGCCCCACGAGCAACAATTGCGGGACATCCACCGATCCGTGACGCATCAGTTCCTTGACCAATGGCTGACATTCCCAAGCTCGACCTTCCGAGCCAAGAACAAAGGCCAATATGAAATTCGCTTCGATGTGCTGCGGTTCCTGAATCAACACATGCCGCAGTTCCACCTCGGCTTCGCGAACCCGTCCCAATCGTGTCAACAACTCGCCGGCGAGAAACGCGAGTTGAGTCGCTTCGGCCGAAGCCGCATCGGGGCGAGTCCGAAAATGTTGCAAGGCCGTGTGGTTGTTCCTCCGAGCCAAGGCCAATTTCCCCGCCAACAACAAAGCGCGAGCCTGCCGAGGCTGTACCGAGAGAAGTTTTTGGATCGACTGATCGGCTTCATCGTATCGCCGCGCAAGGAACGCCCGCTGCGCTTGATCGAACAACTGGTCCGTTCGCCTCTCCGATCCACTCCAATCCCACCAAACGACGATCGCGGCCAGGAACGTGGCTGTGGCTATAATGCCACCACAAAGTTTGCGTTCCCGCGAGGAAAATTGCATTGCCCAACAAGCCAGTGTAGGTCGAGAAAACTGATGATCCCCAAATTGGGGAGCATCTCTTTGAGGCGGCGCAACTGTAGGCCGGACGAGCTAATTCCGCGAGGATTGCCCAATCAGTGGCGGACCTCACGTTGTCTTAAGGTTGAGCTTCGTAAGAATCCTCCTGATCTAATCATCGAATTATGGACGGTGAGGTAGAGTCTCTGATGGTGAGGTACGGAAGGGGCGATGTCCGAAACAGGGGCGACCGGTATATCTGGCACGTCTCCGGAACCAGAATCAAAAACTTCACCAGAAGCATCGGCGGGAACCGGGGTTTTGCAGAGATAATGATTCAATCAATTGTCCGGCGTTTCCATCAGAGTTCCCGGTCGGCGAGCTTGCAAGCTAAGGTCGCGTTTTCATAGTGTTTACTCCAGTCGGGCCGTAATTGCTCATTTTTCAAAGGAAGTTGCCATGTTACACAGGTCTCGAAAGTCAGGGTTCACGTTGATTGAATTGCTGGTCGTGATCGCGATCATCGCGGTCCTGATCGCTTTGTTGCTCCCGGCCGTGCAACAAGCTCGCGAAGCGGCTCGACGGTCACAGTGCAAGAACAACCTCAAGCAAATGGGGCTCGCGCTTGCCAACTACCACGACACCAACAAGCTGTTTCCCCCCAGTACTGGCGCAGGGTGGGGACTCTCGTTTTGGATGTCGACTTTGCCCTTCTGCGATCAGGATCCGCTGTTCAAGAAGCTGGATTTTAATGTCAATGGGTCGGGTGTCGGACCTGGATATCTCCTCCACGGTGCCAACAATAACCGCACCGTCCTTGCGGCAGTTTCTCCTCCGTATATGTCGTGCCCGTCCTCACCCCTGCCAGTGCTCGTGAACAATTTTGCCTGCCCGACCTACGCGGGAATTTCCGGGAATGACACGTTCCTCGCGGGAACTGCAAATGTTTCGGTTCCTGGCAGTGGCCCCATGGCAAATACCGGCGTGCTCATTCCATCGAACGCTCCGTCTTTCGGCGGCAAAATCTCGATTGCTCATATCAAAGATGGAACCGCCAACCAATTCATCATCGGCGAGCAATCCAACTGGGGTTTCGCTCCGGGGAATCCGCAGGTCGATATTCGCGTGGCCATCGCCCATACGGGTTGGATGGGCTCGAACTGGGGTGACCGGCACATGAATACGACAACGGTCAGGTATCCGATTAACTTCCGGGATTCGACGGTGAACGGAATGAATCCGGATGCGGGAAATAACAAGGGCATCCAGTCCGCACACGTCGGCGGAGCTCACGTTCTCATGTGCGACAGCACCGTGAGATTCGTGGCACAAACAATTGATATCACCACGCTTAAGAACCTCTGTACCCGCACCGACAATACGCCGGTGGGAGAGTTCTAATCTCGTTGAGGTTGTTCGTTTTCGATCGATCGACGACCACCAAGGTCTTAACTTAAGAGGTGTGACTTAATGATCGCTGCGTCAAATCAGTTTTCGAGGTACTTTACGTTCCTGGCTTGCGTCTCGCTTGCGATCGCAGGCTGTTCCGGCGGACCACCAAAACCGGTCGTAGGTACGGTCACTGGTAAAGTGACTTTGGGGGGCAGCCCGTTTAGCGAGGGGCGGGTTGTCTTCAAAGACTCGACCACCTCGATCGAAGCGGTTGCCGAATTGAAGCCGGGTGGGACTTTTGAAGTCGTCACCCCCGATGGGGGGCTGCAAGTTGGCAAGTACGACGTTGCCGTCCAGCCCCCGCCTCCCCCTTCGATTGATCCGGCCGACGCGGCTAAGGGGGTCACATCGCCCCCGGATACCTCGAAGATTCCGAAGATCTACCGAGAATTCGCGACGAGCGGATTCAAGGCGACCGTCTCGGAAGGAAAGAACGATTTGAACTTTGAGATGAAGCCTTAGGCATTGAATTTTCGTTTGAGAGTTCAAAAGAAACGCGGCGAAGCGGTCATTCAATAGAGTGACCAATTCCACGCCAGAAACAGGGTTTTGATTGGTAGCACCTGACGGGTCAGGCACTGCGAGGTTCTGCGGTGCCTGACCTTTTTTGCTGATGCCCGTACCTCGCATTGCATGCCAGAATCCGCTGCCGCTCAGTCAGGACGACTGGGATCACGGCTTTGATTGGCGCAATGTTCGTACTGACTCGGCCGCGTGGTGCCATTTCGCTGAAGTTCCGGGTTGGCCGAGAGCCTCAAACAGGCCGGCCAGTTCGTCCATCAGGCGCGGGTCTTGAGGAGCGGTGTTTCTCTGGCGATTGACCTCAAAGACTCGGCGTTTCAGTTCGGACAATCGGCGGCTCTCTTGGAGGTGTTTCGCAGCGTCCGAGGAATCTCCCTGCCGTAGGAGTGTCTGCGAGAGCCGGTAATGAGCCTCGTCGTGAAATGGGGCGATCCGCAGGCAGTGCTCGAAATCGGTTTGAGCTTGGGCGAGTTGTTGCCGCTCGACGAATAACGATCCGCGTTGCAGTCGTGCCGTGAAATTCTCAGGTTCTTTCGTCAGCAATTCGTTGAGCAGTTCTTCCGCAGTGACTAAATCACCAGAGGCTCGTCGCAACTGTGCCAGTCGCAGTTGGTCTTCGCTGCTCCCTGGTGATGCCTGGCGGACTTCGGCCACGAGCGGCTCGGCGGCGGTGAATTGCCCCAGCTCAATCAACAACTGCGCGAGTTCTCGGCGCGACGCTAATCCGATTGGCAGAGACACATCGCTCAGCCGGAGAACTCGGCGATAAGCCTCAACGGCCTCGGCCAGTCGTCCGCGCGATTTCTCGGTCAGGCCAATGGCACGCCAACCTTCCGCGTGTTGGCTCGCCAGACTGCGGAGTTCCCGGACCAATTCCAAGACTTCTGCTTCCGGCAGCAGGCCGACTTTGGCGGGCAACACCAATGTCAGCACCCGCACTCGCTCATTGGGAAATCGCAGAGCGGCGGACATCGCCATGTCCGCCAGCAATGTTTGCTCCGCCGCCTGGGCCTCTTCGATCAATGCACACCAAGCAGCGACATCGCAATGAGTGGGATGCTCGATTTTTGAGAAGGCTCCTAACGCTTCGAGCGGGTGCCGCAGCGCCAATTGGGCGCGACATCGGACCAACCAGGCGCGTGACATTGCGTTCGTCCCGCCGTTGAGTGCGGACTCCGCCAGCGCGTCCGCCTGTGCCGGGTCGCGAGCCAAGATTTCTTCGGCCTGCCGAGTCCACCACCAAGGCGCTAGAAACCACCACAGCCCCACTGAGGTGAGAGCCACGACGATCAGACTCAATGCCACGAATCGGGGGATACGATGGCCTGGGACACCCGTCGGCACCGTCGGCCCGCGCAAATCGTTTCGTTCCGAGACAGGCGAGCCGCCCGTCCCACGGTTACGGCGGCTCATGTCCCGCTCCTTCGGACAAGCGATGCGATTGCGAGACTGCCAGCTCGCGAAAGAACTCTCGTCGTCCCGACAACCAGCGAACCGTGACATCCACGGATTTGCGATCCGGTTCGACGGCGAACGTGGCTTGCGGATCGACATGCGAGGCAAAGCTGGAACCCGCTCGGAGAGGGATCATCGCGCGACGCTGAAACGCATCCAAGCTGATCTCGGCACCCAGGCCGGAGGGATCGCCTCCGCGCGGCTGCAAGGTAATCGTCACCCATGCGGGGGGAGGTTTGCGGTGTCGCAACAGCGTGAGCGGTTCATCGAGGCCGCTGAGGAATAGGTCCAATCCGCCGTCGCCATTGAGATCCGCGACGGCGGACCCGCGTGCCGCATGTCGCCGACGAAAGTAAGTTCCGGCAGACGCACTGACGTCCACGAAGCGGCGGCCCGATTCGTTGCGAAACAAGAACGCCGGTTGCAAGAACGGCGACTGCCCGGTGCGATACAGGACATGCCCGTTGAGCACATACCAGTCGGGGCGATTGTCGCCATCGAAGTCGTGCAGTCCGGTTCCGAAGCCGACATACGGACGCCCCGCCCCCGCCAGTCCGAACTGCGTCGTCGCGTGTTCGAATTGTCCGCCACCGAGATTGCGGTACAGCGCGTTGTCTTCGAGTTCAAAGTTGGTCACGACGATTTCCGAGCGGCCATCGCCGTCGATGTCCGCGGTATCCAAGCCCATGCTTCCCTCGGCCAGCCCTTTCTCATTGACCGCCGTGCCGGAGATCAAACCGCTTTCGACCAGCGGAAATTCCGGGCCTCCCCAATACAACAAATTCGGACCACCATCGTTGGCCACATACAGGTCAATCCAACCATCTTGATTCCAATCGGCGGCGAGCACTCCCAAGCCGCGTTCCGCCTGAGACAGTCCGGCATCCCGTGAGCGATCGAAGAACGTGCCGTCTCCCTGGTTGACGTACAGTCGATCGGGGAGCGGCGGATAATTCTGCGGAGGACAGACATCGGGGCGATCGGGCAGATGTCCGCAGGGGCGTGCCTCGCGGGGGTCGAAGACGACGTACGTCGCCACATACAGATCGGGCCAGCCGTCGCCGGTGATGTCCGCGAACACCGCCGCCGTGTCCCAACTCGGAGTCATCAAACCTGCCGACTCCGTCACGTCAACGAACGCGCCGCCGTCATTGCGGAACAACCGGCTTTGCCCGAAGCAGAAGACCAACAAATCCAAATCGCCGTCACGGTCATAGTCACTTGCGGTCGCCCCGTGCGAGTAATCCGTTGCCGCGGACATGCCCGCCTCGGCCGTGACATTTGTGAAACGGCAGTCGCCCTCGTTGCGAAACAGTTTTCCGGCCACACCGATCGCGGCCCCTGACGGTTTGTCGAAAGCACCTCCACCGGGGCAATACAGATCCAGATCGCCATCGCCGTCGGCATCGAACAGACAGACGCCGCCACCCAGTGTTTCCAGAATCGTCATCCGCTCGGCTTCGCGGCCGGTGCGATAGACCGCCTCAATGCCGGATCGCGTGGTCACGTCCTCGAACCAATCCTCGGATCGCGGAGCCTCTGAGCCAGACACTTCCAGCCGGCGAGCCTCCGGGTCCAACCAAGCAGGCTCTGGCGTTGTTTGCGGCGGAACTGGAGCCGAGCCGGCATCGCATCCGGCCAGGACGATCAACACCGCACACAATCCAAAGAGGCCTTGTCCCACACAACGTCCCGATGCTCAAAGTTCTGGTAGACCGTTCTCGTTCCACGAATGACGATTCACAGCATTCCCCAAGTGGTCGTGGAATTCAAGCGGTGGCTGGACCTGCTCATTTGTTAGCGGAATTGCGGACGTTGTGACAGAGTCTTACGATTTACCCGGTAAAACAACTCTCGAAAGCGAAGTGCAATGACAAAGGAAGCCCCGGTTGCGGCGGGCGACACTCCCTGGCTGCTGGTGAGTGTTCGCGACGTGAAAGAAGCCGAAGCCGCGCTGGCTGGTGGTTGCGACATCCTCGACATCAAAGAGCCCAAGAACGGCCCGCTCGGCATGGTTCCGCCCGCTCAAATCAGCAAGATCGTGGAAGCCGTTCGCAAGAAATCAAAGACCATCCCCATCAGCGTCGCTTTGGGCGAACTTTCTGAGTGGGACGATCTCAAGAAGATTCCCAAAGTCCCGACGGGAGTCACCTATTTGAAGGTCGGCACCGCCAAGGTCGGCAAGGATGCGAATTGGCCCGATCGCTGGAAAGTGATTCGCAAACAGTTCGAGTCGAATTCGAAAACCAAATTCCATTGGGTCGCGGTCGCGTATGCCGATTGGCGCGCGGCGGGTGCTCCGTCTCCGACCGCGATTGTCGATGCGGTGCTCGCCGAATCACTCACGAAGTCGGGCGGCTGCGTGGGCGTGCTGTTCGATACATGGGCCAAGCAAGGCCGGAGCCTGTGGGAATGGATCAGCCGCGCGGACCTCAAACGTCACGCCGACGCGCTGCACCAAGGGGGCCGAGTCGTCGCGCTGGCGGGTGGTTTAGCTTGCGACAAACTCAACGATCTCCACTCGCTCGATCCAGACATCGTCGGCATCCGCTCCGCCGCCTGCAAAGATGGACTTCGTAACGGCGTCGTCGTGAAAGATGCGGTCAGCGCGTTTCGGGTCTGCCTAAGAGCATCGAAGAAGTAGTCGTTCGGACGGTCGTCTGAGTTGTTTAACCCCTACGCCATCGGCGTGGGCGTGGGCGTGGGCGTGGGCGTGGGCGTGGTTATCAAACGTCCCGCGCACGCCGATGGCGTTGCGGTTCAACATTCCAGCACGCACGCGACCGCGTTTCCGCCACCAAGGCACAGCGCTGCAACGCCCCATCTCTGGTGACGGTGTCGCAGTGCGTGCAGCAACGTCACGACGACTCGCGCGCCGCTGGCTCCCAGCGGGTGGCCCAGCGCAATCGCTCCGCCGTGGACGTTCACCTTTTCCGGTGGCAGTTGCAGTCGCCGCACGCACGCCAGCATTTGAGCGGCGAAGGCTTCATTGATCTCGAACAGATCTACGTCATTGATCGCGACGCCAGCGCGGTGCAGCGCCTTCGTGATCGCGGCGACCGGAGCCACGAAGAGATCGCCCGGCTCCGTCCCCGCAGTGGCATAAGCCACGATACGCCCCAATGGCGTCAGATCGTGAGCCTCCTGAAAGACTCGCGACGCCACCACGACGGCGGCCGCTCCGTCGCTGATCATTGAGGCGTTGCCGGCCGTGACCGTCCCAGCCGCGTCGAAGACGGGACTCAGCCGCGCGAGTTGTTCGCTGGTCGATTCCGCTCGTGGTCCTTCGTCGCGAGTCACGACCAATTCCGCTTTGCGCTGCTTGACCGTCTGGGGAACGACTTCGTGATCGAACAGACCTTGTTCGATCGCGGAGACGGCGCGACGGTGACTCTCTGCGGCGTAGCCATCTTGATCTTCACGAGTCAGCCCATCGGACTTGGCGAGAGTTTCGGCAATCTGCCCCATTGAGCGTCCGCTAAACGGACAGGTCAGACCATCTTGCAACAGCACGTCGAGCAATCGTCGCTCACCCAGAGGCGGCCCTGTGCGATCCAACAAATATGGAGCACGGCTCATCGACTCCATGCCGCCAGCCACGATGACGTCCGCATCTCGGGCGCGAATCGCTTGTGCCGCCAGCATGATCGCCTTCAAGCCAGACCCGCAGACTTTGTTGATCGTCAACGCCGCGACGGTTGCCGGCAGCCCCGCTCGCAACGCCGCTTGCCGAGCCGGGGCTTGCCCGACTCCCGCCGCCAGTACGTTGCCGAGGATGACCTCGTCGATTCGCTCCGGTGTGACGCGAGCTTGTTCGATCGCCGCACGCACGACTTGTGTGCCCAGATCGGTCGCCGAGAGCGACGACAGCGCTCCCTGAAACTTACCGATTGGCGTGCGGCAGGCGGAAAGAATGACGACATCGTTCATGGCGAATCTCCGGCAACGGCTACCGCGTCAATCGTAGCCGGCGCATTCGCTGGACCGAAAGATCCACACACGAAGCCCGACGAATGCTCGAAGCCCGACGAATGAAGGGAGACGACGAATGTTGCGCAAATGTCCTCATTCGTCGTCTCCCTAAATTCGTCGGGCTTCTTCCTGCAAGATTGTGGCGCGACGCTCCGCGTCGCGATTCACGACGCGGAGCGTCGTGCCACATTGCGGCTTCGCCGCGCTCCAAATTTCCAACGCTCGCCGTATCCTGACCCCAACGAACTCATCCTGTGTGGAGATCGGAATATGACCGCCAACGCTCCGTGGGTCGATGAGCTGACATTCGGGCCGGTGCTGCGCCGCACCGCTCAGCGGTTTGGATCGCGCGAAGCGTTGGTCTTCCCGCAAGCGGGAGTGCGGCTGACCTGGTCCGAATTCGATCAAGCGGTGGACCGCGCCGCGCGAGGACTGCTGGCGATCGGCCTGCAACCGGGCGATCACTTCGGCGTCTGGTCCACCAACTGGCCGGAGTGGGTGATTCTGCAATTCGCCACCGCACGGATCGGTGTCGTGCTGGTCACGATCAATCCGGCGTACCGTCCGGCGGAACTCGAATATGTGCTCGCTCAGGCCGACCTTCGCGGCATCGCGCTGATCGAGCAATTCAAGGGGTCGCAGTTCTTCGCGATGCTCGATGAGGTCTGTCCTGAATTGAAATTTTCCTCGCCCGGTACGCTGCGCTCGTCGAAGTTTCCGCGATTGCAATGGGTCGTCCGCATGCGTGGGGCCGAGCATCCCGGAATGCTCGGCTGGGACGAGTTGCTCTCGCGTGGCGACGCGGTGCCTGTCTCACGCCTGGCCGAGATCGAAGCGGGATTGAAACCAAGTGATCCGATCAATCTGCAATACACCTCTGGCACGACCGGCTTTCCGAAAGGAGCCTTGCTGACTCACCGCAACTTACTGCTCAATGCGTTCTATTGCGGCGAGTGTCTGCGGCTGAACGAGACCGATCGCATCTGCATTCCGGTGCCGCTGTATCACTGCTTCGGCTGCGTGCTGGGAACGACCTGCGCGGCGGTGTTCGGAGCGACGATAGTCTTTCCCTCGGAGGGCTTCCAAGCCGAGGCCACGCTCGATGCACTGGAGGCCGAACATTGCTCGGCGGTCTACGGCGTCCCCACGATGTTCATCGCGCAACTCGAACACGCCAGCTTCGCTCAGCGGAATCTGTCGTCGCTACGAACGGGAATCATGGCGGGGAGTCCCTGTCCCATCGAACTGATGAAGCGAGTCACGCAAGACATGGGCGCGAAAGAAATCACCATTGCCTACGGTCTGACCGAAGCCTCGCCGCTGATCACGATGACTCGCACCGACGATCCGATTGAGAAGCGAGTCGGTACCGTCGGCCGCGTCCTGCCCGGCATCGACGCGCGGATCGTCGATCCACAAACCGGCCAGCCTCTGCCGGACGATCAATCCGGTGAACTGTGCTGCCGCGGGCACAACGTCATGCTCGGCTACTACAACCTGCCGGAGCGAACGGCTCAGGCGATTGATGCGGACGGTTGGCTGCACTCCGGCGACATGGCCTTGCGACAACCCGACGGCTACTTTCGCATCACCGGCCGCTTCAAAGATCTCATCATTCGAGGCGGTGAGAACATCGCTCCGCGCGAGATCGAAGAGTTGCTGTATCAGCATCCGAGTGTGCAAGACGTGCAAATCGTCGGCGTCCCGGATCGCAAATTTGGCGAAGAGATTCTCGCCTGGATTCGACTCCGTCCCGGAATGACCGCGACCGATTCCGAAATCCGCGACTTCTGCCGCGCGAATCTCGCCCACTTCAAATGTCCGAGGTACATCAAGTTCGTCGAGAGTTTTCCAACGACCGTCACCGGCAAGATTCAAAAATTCAAAATCCGTGAGCAAGCCATTCAGGAACTCGGCCTGCAAGACGTCGCCGCGATTGAGACCGCGTGATCGTGGCCCGCTTGGGTTTCACTTTTGGCTGGTGATCGCGTCAGCCTTCCATCATTCTGCCCTTCATCTTTTTGCGAGTCCCTCAAACGGAGCAGTTCTGATTGATCGGATTCGCTGGCCTTTCTTCATCCGGGGGACGGCATTGCCATCCGTGGGCAAAACGAGATGAAGAAAGGATGACTGCCCACGGATGGCAAAGCCGTGCCGCGGATGATGAGTAAAGCACTGAGAACGAAGCGCCCCCCATTCGATGAGAGGAGTTCTATTGATGACTCGGATCAATTGCGGCATAGGCATCATGATTTGTTTGAGCCTGATGCCCGCTCTCTGTGCGGCTGACACGCCGTCGTTCGAGCGAGACGTGCGGCCGATCTTGTCGAGGTACTGCTTCAAGTGTCACGGCCCGGATGAAGGGCAGCGTCAAAGCGGCCTGCGGTTGGACGTACGCGATGCTGCCATCAAACCCGCCGACAGCGGCAAGTCGGCGATCATCCCCAGTAAGCCGGAAGCCAGCGAGTTGCTTCGCCGAATCAATCTGCCGGACGGTTCCGAAGAGAAGATGCCCCCCGCTTCCACCAAGTTTGAACTGACCGACGAGCAGCGAGACATCTTCAAACGCTGGATCGCCAGCGGCGCGGAGTATCGTCCGCACTGGGCGTTCGTCGCACCGAAACGTCCCACGTTGCCAAAGGTGAAGGATGCCAGTTGGCCGCGTAATGGCATCGACCAATTCGTGCTCGCAAGGTTGGAAACAGAAGGTTTGAAACCGTCGCCGCCAGCCGATCGGCACTCGCTTGCTCGTCGTGTGTTTCTCGACTTGATCGGCGTCCCCCCGACTCCGGCCGAGACCGATGAATTCATCAGCGATTCGTCGCCAGATGCCTATGAACGGCTTGTAGACCGCTTGCTCGGTTCGCCGGCTTACGGTGAGCGATGGGCGCGGCGCTGGCTGGACCTCGCCCGATACGCCGACACGAACGGTTACGAAAAGGACCGCACTCGAAACGTCTGGCCGTATCGCGACTGGGTCATCAATGCGATCAACGCCGACCAGCCGTTCGATCAATTCACGATCGACCAACTTGCGGGAGACATGCGGCCGAATGCGACTACCGAACAACGGATCGCGACTGGCTTTCATCGCAACACGATGCTCAACGAAGAAGGAGGCATCGACCCGTTGGAGTTCCGCTTCCACGCGATGACCGATCGAGTCGCCACGACCGGTTCCGTCTGGCTGGGACTGACGATTGGGTGTGCTCAGTGCCACACGCACAAGTACGACCCGATCACGCACACCGATTACTACCGCTTCTTCGGTTTGCTCAACAACGCCGACGAACCAGAGTTCGACATCCCGGTCCCTGACCTCGTCGCCAAGCAAGCGGAGATTGACCGCCGCATCGCTGAACTCGAAACCGACCTGCCGAACCGCTTCCCGCTGCCGGATGAATTCACATGGACTCCGTTCAAGCCAGTCGCCGTGAAGTCTGCCAACGGAGCGACCGTAGAAATTCAATCAGACGCCAGCGTTTTGCTGACCGGCACGAATCCCGAAACCGACTCGTATGAGATTCAACTCGACAGTGATCTCATAGACGTCGCCGCGATCCGGCTGGAAGCCATGATCGACGACAAGCTGCCGAGCAAAGGCCCCGGCCGCACACCGCATGGCAACTTCGTGCTCAGCGAGATCAGCGCCTCGATCGTCACCCGCGATGTGCCGGGTGAGGCTCAGCAACTCAGATTTGCCAACGCCTCGGCCGACTTCTCACAGGAGAAATTCGGAGTCGCGCAAGCGATCGACGACAACGCGAAGACCGGCGGTTGGGCCATTCATGGCCCCGGCAATTGGAACGTGAACCGCACCGCGACCTTTGTGCTCGCGCAGCCGAGCGGCTTTGCGGACAAGACCGCTCGCTGGACGATCAAGCTCGAACAACAGCACGGCATGAAGCACACATTGGGAAAATTTCGCGTCAGCCTGGGGCGACGGAACACGGCCAACGGTTCCGCCGATGAACAGCGACGGCGGCACTTCGATCAGAAATTCAACGCCTGGCTCGCCTCTGCCGAGAAGTCTGCCGTGAACTGGACGCCGCTCCGCCCCGTCTCCGCGAAGAGCAACCTCCCGCTGCTGACGATTGAGTCGGACGGTTCTGTCCTCGCGAGCGGCGACATGTCGAAGAGCGATCAATATGTGGTCGCTTTCGAGAATGTCCCGAACGGCATCACCGCGATCCGACTGGATGCCTTGCCGGACGATCGCCTGCCGAAGCACGGCCCCGGCCGAGTCTACTACGAAGGTCCGTTCGGTGATTTCTTCTTGAGCAACATCGCGATCACGATCCCCGGCTCGTCAGCTCGATTTGTTCGAGCGTCCCAATCGTTCTCCAGTGGCGGCAGCAACGCGATGGCCGCGCTCGACGACAACAAACAAACCGGCTGGTCCATCAACGGTGGCCAAGGCAAACCACACGCCGCCGTCTTCGAGTTATCCGAACCGCTCACCTCGAATGCCTTCACACTTCAGATGCTCTTCGAGCGTTACTACGCCGCTGGCCTGGGCCGCTTCCGCATTTTCGTGACGACAGCTCCATCAGCCGCCGATGCCCCGTTCCTGCCGAGCGATGTTCAGTCCGCGCTGCTCAGCCTGCGATCGTCGCGCGACCGCGCATCAACGACTGACTTGGCGAAACTCAAGCAGTACTTTGTCACTATCGCCCCCGAACTCACGGCCGAGCGACAGGCGATCGAGACCTTGCGTTCTCAGCGACCGACGTTGCCCACGTCGCTCGTCATGCAAGAGCGTCCCGACAACAACCCGCGCCCAACGCATCGCCATCATCGTGGCGAATTTCTGCAACCCAAAGAACAGGTCAAACCGAGCGTTCCCACGTTCCTCCCCGCATTACCCAAAGACAAGTCCCCCAACCGAGCGTTGCTCGCGCAGTGGCT
The DNA here is from genome assembly GCA_046156195.1 of Planctomycetaceae bacterium. Lineage (GTDB taxonomy): Bacteria > Planctomycetota > Planctomycetia > Planctomycetales > Planctomycetaceae > SXKJ01. The sequence goes on from JBJXEX010000107.1 coordinate 34,470, forward strand.
GGTCAATCCCGACAACCCGCTGACCGCGCGAGTCACCGTCAACCGCCATTGGGCCACATTCTTCGGACGGGGAATCGTTCGCACGCAAGAAGACTTCGGATTCCAAGGCGCGCTTCCCGCGCATCCAGAGTTACTCGATTGGCTGGCCGTAGAGTTCTTTGGCGATTTGAAATCTCAAATTTCAAATCTCAAATCACTCAAACGCCTGCACCGTCTGATCGTCACCAGCGCCACCTATCAGCAATCAAGTCGCGTCACGCCAGAACTGTTGAGACAAGATGCGAGCAACGAACTGCTCGCGCGCGGCCCCCGCTTCCGAATCGAAGCCGAATCCATGCGTGACTCGTTGCTCAGCGTCAGCGGACTGCTCGGCCGCAAGCTCGGCGGGCCGAGCGTCTTTCCGCCGCAACCGGCGAACGTCACGACCGAAGGCACCTACGGGCAACTCGCGTGGAAGGTCAGCGAGGGACTCGATCGGCATCGTCGCAGCCTCTATACGTTCGCGAAACGCACCGCGCCGTTCGCGATGTTCACAACCTTCGACGCTCCCAGCGGCGAAGCGTGCGTCGTGCGACGCGAAGTCTCGAACACACCGCTGCAAGCACTGACGCTGCTCAACGACGTCATCTTCACCGAAGCCTCACAAGCACTCGGCCGCCAATTCGCGGCGATGAGTGGCAACGATGAAGCGAGACTCGTCGAACTCTTTCGCCTCTGTCTCACGCGACCGCCGAGCGATGAAGAGACGGCGTTGCTGAGTCGCTTCTTGAAGACGCAACGCGAACGACTCGCTGCCAAAGAGCTCGATGCCGCAACGCTCGCGGGGCCGGGTGAGGGAGTGGCGAGCGAACGCGCCGCTTGGTCGCTGGTGGCACGCGCGTTGTTGAACTTGGATGAGGCGGTCACCAAAAACTAAAAACGGTATAACGGCTGTCGGCTGACGGCGTTCGGCCTGCATTCATCCGGCCGAACGCCGTTGGCCGTCAGCCGATAGCCGTTATTCCGTTTTTAACTGATACCTCACCCGCAATTCCTTCCGCAGCGCAGCCACCGTCGCCGCCTGAGCCGCATCGTTCGCGAGATTCTTCAACTCGCCCGGATCGGAGTCGTGATCGTAAAGCTCCGTCCCCTTCTCGCCGCCGTTCCATTCGGTGAAGCGATAGCGTTCGGTGCGCATTGAGCGTCCAACGATCGTCGGCTTGACGGTCGGAGCATTCGTCTGCGTCGGTGTCCCGCGAGTCACCTGCGTCAGTGCCGGCTTGTCCCATTCGGCCTTCGGGTTGTCGAGCAACGGCTTGAGGCTCTTCCCATCGAGATTGCTTGGTGCGGTCAGTCCGCAGAGTTCAGCGAGCGTCGGATGCAGATCAACCAACTCAACGGGACGTCGGCAACTCTGCCCCGCGTTCTTGCTGCCGGGGACGGAGATCAGCAGCGGAACGCGCGCGGAGTTCTCGAACAGCGACATCTTCTGCCACAGGCCATGCTCGTAGAGGTGATAGCCGTGGTCGCTGAAGAACACGACGATCGTCTTGTCCGCCAGCTTCAGCCGATCCAGTCCATCGAGCAACTGGCCGACTTGCGCGTCCATGAAGCTGGTCGAGGCGTGATACGCTTGGATCGCCTGCTTGCGGAGATCGTCGGAGATGTTTTCCTGCTCCTTCTTCGACGACAGAAACGCTGGCTCTGGCACTCCGTCTTTGTAGTTGGCGGCCAGCACCGGCAGCTTGATCTTGTCGAGCGGGTACAGGTCGAACCATTTCTTCGGTGCGACATAGGGCGTGTGCGGCCGATAGAAACCGCAGGCGATGAAGAACGGTTTGTCGCGATGCGTCTCCATCAGCTTGATCGTGGCCGCTGCCGAAAGACCGTCGGTTTGTTCGGCGTCTTCGCCGTCGGCCGCCAGCCAACTGAGCGTCCCGCCGAACCGCGCCGAACCCTCGGCCTTCGGATTGAGCGTGAAGATTTTCTCTTCCTCGTCTTTGTCGCGGCCGCGCGGGTTGATCCGTTCTTGCCACGACGGCGGATCGTCCAGCCCATCGGTCCCGATCTGAGCCGGCACGCCGTAGTGATACAGCTTGCCGACGCGAGCCACGAAGTAGCCCCCCTTCTGAAACGTCTGCCCCAGCGTGACGTGGTCGGGCACGTTCTTGCGGAACTGCGTCGAGTTCTCAAACACGCCGGTCGAGTCCGGCCGCAGTCCGGTGAGGAACGACGCTCGCGACGGATTGCACAGCGGAAACTGACAGTACGCCCGCTCGAACCGCACGCCCCGCGCCGCCAGCCGATCAATGTTCGGCGACTTCACCAACGGATCGCCATAACAACCCAGCCGCGGACACAAATCGTCCGACACCACAAACAGCACGTTCAAAGGCTTCTCCGCCGCCAACAACGACGGGGTCGGGAGACCCGCGCCGAGCGCCGCCACCACCATCAACAACCCAGCCAACAACACCCGACGAACGCTGCGAGCCACCATGCTGACCTCCGGCCATGAGAGACAAGGAATGGGCCGGAATCTTCTAAACGAAGCGGAGCGAAAAACACAGCGGCGCGTGCTCGGTCGAGTGTCCTTCGATCCCTTTGTCTGCAATCTGCACAGATGGCCGAAATTTGAAATCGTCGTGTTTGAATGTCGCCGAACCTCGATTATGCTGGCTCAGCGAAATTGGAGAACGATTGATGACGACTTTGACCCTCAGTATCGACGAACAGTCTGCCAGAACCGCGCAGCGAATTGCGCAGCAGCGGCAGACGACGGTGGACGCA
>JBJXEX010000123.1:0-25124 GCA_046156195.1 Planctomycetaceae bacterium
TCGGGCTTCGCCAACTGCGAGGTCGGGCAGCAGAGCTTGTACCAGCCGCCGGTGTCCACGATCAGCAGGCTGCCGTCGGCGTCTTCCAGCACGTCGGTCGGGTGGAAGTCGAGGTTGTTCGAGACCACGAAATCTTCCGCCTCGGTTTGGAACGTCGCTCCGTGAGGTTGCAGGACGTGGCGAGTCACCTTCCGCATGTTGAAGCAGCAGGCGAAGAGATTGTCTTGGTACTCGCGGCCCCAGGCGGAGGACTGCAAGCGTTCCAGGCCGCAGGGGGCGGCGGCTCCGAGATGGCACAGCACCGGCATCACGTCGCCGGTCCGCGGGTGGCTGGGGGAATCAATCACGTTCCAGTCCTTGCCATAGACTCCGCCGTACACGGCGTGCAGCAGGCCGTCGCGGTTGCCTCCGCCCGGATGCACCAGGAACGTCGTCGTGAAGATCCGCTCGCCGGTCGGCGTGAAGACGACATCCACCGGGTTGTCCATGCCGCCGGTCATCACGCACTCGATCGCCGATGTCTTGATGCTGCCGGTGGCGGGGTCTCGCGGAGCGTCCGGTCTCGCGCGGAAGATGTGCGAGGCTTTTGTGGTCCACGGTTTCGTTTCGGATTGTGAGCCGTTGGCGCTAGCCTCGGGCGTTTTGCCATTGGCGTTGACCGCATTTTTGCCCGCGGCTAGCGCCGGCGGCTCACGAACCGGTCGTTCATAAGTCTGTTCCGCGAACGCTCCCTTGCACCAATAAAGAAATCCGTCGGGGCCGAGATACGGCCCGTGCAAATCATTCGCGCAGCCGGTGAGCGTGTTCCCTTTGAACCACTCTTCGCGTTGATCGGCCACGGCGTCACCGTCGGTGTCGGTCAGCTTCCAGATGCTCGGCGGAGCGGCCACATACAGCGAGCCGTCGTGCCACAACGTCCCCTCCGGAAACATCAGCTTGTCGGCGAATACGCTGCTCTTGTCGAACTTGCCGTCGCCGTCAGTGTCTGACAGTCGAACGACTCGATGCGGCTTGTCGATGAGTTGCTTCGCTGACGGATCATTCGTGCCCGACGAATCGGAAACGTACAGCCGACCGTCCTCATCGAAACTGGCGGTGATCGGCCGATTGACCAGCGGCGGCCCGGCGACGAGTTCAATCGTGAAGCCTTCGGGCAGCGAGAAGACATGGCCGTTGAGCGGGACTTCAATCCGCTTCGGTTCGGCCTTCGCGGCCGTCGGAGGCACGGCGATCTTCGCCGGAGGATCATCGGAGCGCAGGTCTCTGTTCGCTGAGCCAACCGTGAGGACAACCGACATCAATGCGACCAACGCGATCAACGGACAGACTCGAAGCATGGCTGGCTCCTGGTTGGAGGCGAAGGGGGCGGACGCTCGTAGTGACCCCATTTATGGGGTCGAGCCAGACCCGATAAGTCGAGCCAGACCCGATAAATCGGGTCACTACGAGCGATCATGCTCAGGACGTCTCATCACTCACCGCGTGCGACGAGATCCAACAAGTATTGTCCATAGCTGTTGTTCTTCATGGGGTCAGCCAGCTTGCGGACCTGAGCGTCGTCGATCCACTTCATGCGCCAGGCGATCTCTTCCAGGCAGGCGATCTTCAAACCTTGCCGAGTCTCCAGCACGTTGACGAACGTGCTGGCTTCGATCAGCGACTCGTGAGTCCCCGTGTCGAGCCACGCTGAACCGCGGCCGAACGTCTCGACATGCAGCTCGCCCCGTTCGAGGTACACCCGGTTGAGATCGGTGATTTCCAGCTCGCCGCGCGGCGAGGGCTTCAGAGTCTTGGCGTACTCGCAGACGTGGCGGTCGTAGAAGTACAAGCCGGTGACGGCATAGTTCGACTTTGGCTGCTTCGGCTTCTCTTCGATCGTGATCGCCTTGCCGGTCGAGTCCAGTTCGACAACGCCGTATCTCTCCGGGTCACGGACGTGATACGCGAAGACGGTCGCGCCGGTCTCGCACGAGGCCGCTCGCTGCAACTGCTGCGAAAGCTGATGCCCATAGAAAATGTTGTCGCCGAGAATCAAGCAGGCCGGATCGCCCGCGAGGAACTCTTCTCCGATCAAGAACGCCTGCGACAGTCCGCCGGGGTTGGGTTGCTCGGCGTACTCGAACGTCATGCCCCACTGGCTGCCGTCCTTCAGCAGCTTGCGATACAGCGGCAAGTCATGCGGCGTGCTGATGACCAGGATGTGCCTCAGCCCGGCCAGCATCTGCGTGGCCAGCGGGTAATAAACCATCGGCTTGTCAAACACGGGCAGCAACTGCTTGCTGATGACCTGCGTCGCCGGGTAGAGCCGAGTGCCGGAGCCTCCGGCGAGAATGATGCCTTTGCGAATCGACATGAAATGCTCACTTGAGAATGAGGAAAGGTAAGAATGAGGAAAGGTAAAAAATAACGCGGGACAACGGACACTTCTGGCAGATCTCGACAACACCGGCAGATCGGTCGCCGTGTGGGGGCACGACGCACGTTGCGAATTGTTTCGCCCCAACCCGCTTGCGCGAATGGACCGGCCGAATCAAAAACACTCTCACGACAGACAGCAACGCCACCGGCAAAAGCAGCAGCACCACCAGCCAAGCGGTGTGAGTCAGCGGGCGCGATTGGCGATCAGTCATTGAGCCGATCCTCATTCGTCATTGGACCCCTTCGTTTCCAAAACAGGTCGAAAACCCGTTTGGACAGGAAGATCCCTTTCAAGCCCGGCAAGTTCCAACGAGCGTTTCCTGGAGCGCAAGCCATGACACATTTGGGCGATGGCATTTTCGGCATCAAAGAATCTTCTCACGAAAACAACCCTTTCATCGTTTGCAGTGCAAAGTGAGAAAGCGGAGGTCTGAGGCACAGCCTCGCTAGAATCTCCACAACTCAGACAGTGCTGGTGATTGGCGTCAGTCTGATGTGTCATTTCTTGGCTCTGACGGAATGGGGGCCACGGAATGGTGGCTATTCGGAGTCGCACGCGGGCCACGTGTGCCACAATTTCATGACGAGTCGCACGCGGGCCACGTGTGCCACAACGGCGGCGGAGAATTGAATGACATTGGAAGCGGATGCCTTGTGGATGCACTCTCGCGAGGGGTGGTTGTTGGTCCGTTGGCCGGATGGTGCGGTACTGGCGGCGAATCGTCAGGCCAGTCATTTGTGCGGGCAGTCCACCGAGCAGATGGTGGGACGGCCGTGGTGGGAGTTGCTCGAATCGGACTCGACGCGGCGTCTACGCGATTGGATCGCTCAGTGGCGGCGCGGCGAGTCACTGCGAGAACGGGCAGGGTTGTGGCTGAGCCGAGCCGATGACGCGAAGACGCCGATCACGTTGCGCGCCGTGCGAATCGAAAGCGGCGCGAGCGGTGGGACTCAGCACTACTTGGTCTTCGATGATCGACGCGAACCGCAAGCGCTGGCTGAACGGCTTAACAATGCGGAGGCTCGGCTGGAGGACACGCAGCGAGTGGCTCGATTGGGTTGGTGGGAATGGGACGTGCCTCGTGATGCGATCGCCTGGTCGGATTCGCTGTTCGAGATCATGGGGATTCCATCGGGCGAATTCGGCGGGACGTTGGAGGCGTTTCTGAAAGGGGTTCATCCCGATGATCGGACTCGTGTGAACGAGCAGTTGGCGACGACGCTCTCTCGCGGCGAGCCGTTTATCAGCGACTTTCGCACGCTCTGGAAGGATGGCACGGTGCGGCATCTGCGTGCTCAGGCGAAAGCGACGCGCGATGATGACGGCCGAACGCTCCGGCTTTACGGAACATGCCAGGACGTGACCGAGCGGACGTTGGCGTTGCTCGAACTGACCGCCAGCGAGCAGAAGTATCGCGACCTCGTCGAGACCTCGAACGAATTGATTTGGGCGGTCGATGGGCAAGGTCGGCTGACCTTCGTGAATCAAGCGGTGCGAGAGGTTTATGGTTACGAACCGGAAGAGGTACTTGGCGAAGTCTTCAGCATGTTTTTGGCACCTGAGAAAATTGCCACGGACTGGCAGGTGTTTCAGGATGTGCTCGGCGGCCAGCGGTTGTTCGACTACGAGTCCGTTCATTTGCGGAAGGATGGTCGGCGGATTGACCTGAGTTTCAACGCGATCGCCATGCGTGATGCCGAGGGACGCATCATCGGCACGACGGGGACGGCCAGCGACATCACCGAACGGAAGCGGCAACAAGAGCTGCTCCGCGAACGTGAGAGCTGGTTCCGCGCGATCTTCGAGAACGCGCCGCAATGCCTGATGATTCTGTCACCCGACGGCAAATTGCTCGACATCAACCCGACCGGCCGTTCGATCTTCGAGGCGGATGCGGCGGATCAACTCATCGGTCACGAGGTCAGCGAATGGCTCGCGCCGCTGTCGCGATCGCAGTTCGGCAAGGTGGTCGAGGCGGTTCGCGGAGGGGCGGCTCGATCGTGGCAAGCGCAGATTCAAGGGGAGATCAGTTCGCGCGGTTGGCTCGAAGGACAGATGGTTCCGCTGCGCGATGCTAATGGCCAAGTCATTCGCTTACTGGCGGCGGCTCAGGATGTGACTGCTCGCCGCAAAGCCGATGCGCTCCGCGAAGGGGAGCAGCAAGTTCTGGAAGAGATCGCCTCCGGCCGCGACCTCCCCGCCGCTCTGCGAACGGTCATCAAGATGTTGGAGAGCCAACTCCCCGGTGCGTTGTGCTCGATCCTGTTGTTGAAAGAGGACGAGCCGCGGTTGATGGTCGCGGCCTCGTCACCGATGCCGGAGGAAATTAGTCGGCGGTTGTCGCAGGTTTCCGTGTTGGCAGGCTCGCCGTCATTTGCGGACGCGGTGGCCAGCGGGCAACGACGCATCGTTGAAGACACGCTGACCGATCCGTCGTGGCGCGAACTCCGCACGCTGGCCGATCGCTTTCAACTCCGCTCTTGCTGGTCACAGCCGATCCGCGGCATCAGTCACGAGGTGCTCGGCGTGTTGTCGATCTTCTTTCTCTGGCCCCGTTCGCCCGGCAACTTGGAACTGCAACTGCTCGAAACCGGCGCGTACTTGGCCGGCATCGCGATTCACCGGACTCGCGCCGAACAAGCGCTGCGCGACAGCGAGAAGCGATTCCGCACACTGTTCGAGCACTCGCCCGACGCGATCTTCGTCGAGTCGCTGACCGGCATCGTGCTGGATGTGAACCCCGCCGCGTGCGAGCTGCATGGTCTGCCGCGAGAGAAGCTGATCGGCAAGCATGTCCTGGACTTGGTCCCGCCGCGCGATCGCGACAATGTGCGACGTGACTTCCCCAGAATCGCGGCCGGAGAACTCCGGCAGTTCGAGGGAGTCAGTTATCACGCCGAGCGTGGCGATATCCCCGTCAGCCTGCACGTCAGCAAGACCGAGTACGCTTTTCAACCCGCGCTGTTGCTGCACGTCCGCGATATCACCGAACGCAAACGGGCTGAGGATAAAGCCCTCGAAGCTCAGGCGCAGCTCGCGCATGTCGGACGGCTCAGCCTGATGGGCGAACTCATGGCCGGCATCTCGCACGAGATCAATCAGCCGCTCTTCGCGATCGCCAACTTCGCGAAAGCCTGCGAGAAAACTCTGGCCGACGGCAAGCTCGATCAAATCGACAAAGTGCAGGAATGGACTCACAAAATCGGACAGCAAGCGACTCGCGCGGGAGAGATCATCCGCCGGATGCGCGACTTCAGTCGCAAATCGACGCCGCATCATTCGACCGTCGCCGTTGAGGACATGATTTCCGAAGCGATCGAACTCGTCGCCTCCGAAACCAAGTCGCAGCACATCGCGCTGACAGACGACCTGCAACCCGCGCACCTGGAGGTGATCGCCGATCGCATCCAGATCGAGCAGACGCTGGTCAACTTGCTCCGCAACGCCTACCGCGCGATGGCCGAGAACGCCGCGACTGACCGGCACGTCCACATTCGCACGCGACTGGCGGACGGCGTTCTGACCGTCTCTGTCTGCGACAACGGCCACGGCTTCAAAGGAGTCACTCCCGATGAGATCTTCAACCCGTTCTTCACGACGAAGCCCGATGGACTGGGCCTCGGCCTGACGATCAGCCGCTCGATCATCGACGCTCATCGAGGCCAACTGTGGGCCGAACAGAACGCCGACCGAGGCGCGACGTTTTTGTTCACACTCCCGGTCGTGGGAGGGGTGACAAACGAATTGGCGAGCGGGGCGGCGTCAGCCCCCCGGTAGTCAGCACACACATCACGCGCTTCATTCGCGAAGTGCTGATTACGGACGGTTGTTTCGACCATGTAGGCCAACACGAAGAACCCGTCCAATATCAACTCCAGATATTGATGAGCGGGAATCTCTGTCTTCCTCCGTGCTCCGGCCCTGCCATCCGTGCGGCAACTCAACATGGTGAAGCATCGCAGAAGACGAGTTGCCGCACGGATGGCAGAGCCGGAGCACGGAGAAAGACGGAACCGGAAAAAACGCCCCGGCTGTTCGCTGCTGTCAAAACGCGAAGTTGTTCTTGGACAGGTTCGAAGCTGGGACGAAGTTCGTAGATCGAATCATCAAGGAGCATGATCTTGTGCAGTCGCACGCCGGGTAACTTCTTGGACTCGCGCAGCAAGCCATCGAGCGTGAAGCCTTGATCGAAACCTTCGAGGAACAACTAAGGACAGCACTCGAATTGCTCCCGCAACCGTTGGCGAATCGCCACCGGATCGCGCCACATCGGGTCGTGCTCTTGCCGCGTCGTGGCGATCACGATCTGCCGAGCACCGCGTGGCCGTTGCGACGCCTCATGGGAAACATCACGCTTCACTGACCGGGTTTGTGGTTGAGCATCCATTCTCAAAACCTCCTCCTTGGTAAGAAGTGGTCTGAGAATCGAACCGCCAATCACCAACCCGGCTTTCCGTCACTCACCCCTGCAATCCGATAGGGTCAGCAAGAACTCAGTGTCTCGGACAGCCGAACTTGACGGTCGCTCCGAACATCAGCGAGTCGAGGGCGGCAGTGCTCCGAACCGCCGTGTTGGGAAGCGCCCCAACTCCCGGCACCACGATTGGACCGTCGATCGAATTCTCAAAGCAGTGCATGTAGGCCGCCGAGAGCGAAAACGCCTCCGTCACTTGGTACGACGCACCCGCCGACAGCATGTGTTGGATGATGACCGGAGAGGCCGCGTTCGCGGATGTTTGACTGTCCGGGATCGGGTTGCTGTTCCAGCTATAGCCCGCTCGCACCGAGACCGCGTCGGTCATCTGGTACTGAGTTCCCAACGCCACGGCCCAGACACTGTTGAAGCCCAGGCCACGCAGGTTCCCCGCCGGAGCAAAGCCCGAATCGCCCAAGCCGTCGGTGTTGTCGAAGTCCAGATAACGCACGTCCGCCGCGAACAGCCAACGCTCGATCCCTTTGAATGACGCTCCCACCGACACGACGGCGGGCGAATCCAGATCGAACTCGAAGGTCCGCGGTGCGCCGAGTTCGTTGGAACCGCTGAACCGATAGGACTGGAACCATTGCGTGCTCTTGTAAGACGCACCGAAGTCCCACGCACAGGCTTGGTAGTACGCTCCGACGCTGAATCCGGTCCCGTAAGCCGAGCGAGAATGCGTTCCCGTCGGGTAGGTTCCGTTGGCGTTGGGAACCGCGATGAGTCCCGGATCAAGCTGCAACATCCCCACATCCAGGATCGGGCTGACCGACACCGACAGTTGTTCGTTCACTTCATAGACCAGCGCCGGAGCGACTTGCAGCACGGAGTAATTCGAGTAGATCGGACCAAAGCCCAATCCACCGGGAGGCGCGGCTTGGACGGGATTGGTCGTGCTGCCGGCATAGTTCAGACCGAAGCCCGCCAACGCAAAGACTCCCAAACCGTAAGTGAATGGCGAGCCTTCCGGGTGAAACGAGGCGGCGATCGTCGGCAATGCGAACACCGCGTCTTCGTTCGTGGTTCTGCTGGCCGCATCGACCGGGGGCGAGCCGGCACCAAACGCGTTCGCCGAAGCTCTGGAAAACAGAGTCGTCTGCGGGAACAGCATCTCGGCACCCACATCGAGTTCCGAGCGATTCAATCCAGCGAGAGTCGCCGGGTTCCAAAACAAGGCACCCGACGCGGACAGCGGAGCGGCCGTCGCGGCACCGCCCATCGACCGGTTGATGGGACCGGCCCCGGAAATCACCGGGCCATACTGAGCCGCAACCGGCGTCGCGGACAGGCCGAGCACTAGCCCGGCCAACAATGACACGATCCCGCCCAAGGCGGTTTTGCGAGCGGACATGATCGACTCCTCCGTGAGTGCGAATAGAAGCAACTGTCGTAGCTGTATCGGCGGTGGCGATTATGAAGATTGCCGTGGCTGCGTTCGCTCACACCGTCCGAGGCAAGAAACGCCGCAACGTCGGCATGGTTTGCCCGGCCATCAAAGTCTGACAGCGAGTTTTCAGTTAGCTCGACAGCGCACGTTGTAGCCGCGTTCGCCAGAACGCGGGCTTGAACACCCCGCGTTCGGGCGAACGCGGCTACGAAAGTGCGCTGTCGTGTTAGGTGCCTGAACCCTGACGGAACACTGTCTCGCACCCAAGTTGCGACCCTCTCACCCCACCGATACCTTCCCGCCCGATTCGATCTCGTTCGATCTCGTTCCCTCCATTCCTCGGAGCACAACATGCGACAGTTGACGATCTTGGTGGCGGTGATCGGGTTGTTGGGAGTGGCGGCGACTTGGTCAGTCACGGGTGCTCCCTCAGCAGCCGTTCCCGCGAATGCGACCAAAGCCGGCCTGGCGATTCGCGTCGAACAAAAGAATCCCTTCACCCATCTGGAGGTCAACAACCGGCCGAACAGCTTTCAGTTTGCGATCGTGTCGGATCGAACGGGTGGACGCCGTCCGGGCGTGTTCTCGAAAGCGGTCGACAAGATCAACTTGTTGCAGCCGGAATTTGTCGTGTCGGTCGGCGACTTGATCGAAGGCTACTCGGAAGACCCCGGCACCTGGGCGTTGGAATGGAGCGAGTTTGAATCCAAGCTGACTCGATTCCAGATGCCGTTCTTCTTCTGCCCCGGCAACCACGACATTGCCAATCTGCCGATGAGCAAAGAGTGGTATCGCAAGTTCGGCCGCACTTATTACGAGTTCCGTTATCAGGACTGCCTGTTCGTGGTGCTCAACACCGAAGACGAACCGCAGAAGGACCGCGAATACTTCTTCACGCCAGACCAGCGGGCGTGGCTAAAGCAGACGCTCGCTGCCAATCAGGACGTGCGTTGGACCTTCGTCTTCCTTCACAAGCCGGTTTGGTCGATCACCAAACACAAGCTGCCGGAGCACACGTCGGCCTCGCTGGGTTGGGACGATATCGAAGCCTCGCTGCAAGGCCGGCAGTACACGGTCTTCTCCGGCCACAATCACGTTTACGCGAAGAGCGTCCGCAAAGGGATGGACTACTACATCCTGGCGACGACCGGCGGAGCCTCCAAAATGGAAGGGCTGAAAGCCGGTCAATTCGATCACTTCGCCTGGGTCACGATGAAGGACAACGCGCCAATCGTCGCCAACATCCTGCTGGATGGCGTCGAAGACAAGAACATCCGCGTCGTCCCGGACGGCGGTAAATAATTCGCCGTTGAGCCGACGGCGCTCGCTGTGGGCATCTCGGTTGAGCGGGCATGATATGGGGGATGCTTGCTGTCAATCGCCCGACGATCGCGCGTTTCGGTGGATTCGCCCGACGCTCGCGCGTTCGGCTCAATTTCGTGGTAGGTTCTCGTCTGCCGCTTGTCGAAAGTGGCAACATGCCCTGAAGTCACGTCTGCTCCGCGATGACTTCACCAGCGGAGAGACCCATGCAGCCCATGGTGTTTGTCGTCGATGACGACCCCAAGTTTTTGCGATCAACAATGCGCTTGTTGAAATCGGAAGACTTTTCGGTGTTAGGTTTCAATTCCGGTCAGGATTTCTTGGAGAACTACACGCCCGGAAGTCCGGGATGTCTGCTGCTGGATTTGATGATGCCGGAGATGTCCGGCATCGAAGTGATCGAGCGGATGCGCGAGCGGAATTGGACCTTGCCAACGATCGTGATGACGGCCTTTGGGACCGTGGTGTCGGCGGTCAATGCCATGAAGCTGGGAGCGCTCGACTTTGTCGAGAAGCCGATTCACGGAAACGCCGACTTGCTGCAACTGATTCGGACGACTTTGAAAACTCGGCAGCCCTCAATGGAAGCGCGACTGGAAATCCAACAAACGGGTGAGCGACTAAAAACATTGACCGAACGCGAAGTCGAAGTCCTGAACCGCGTGCTCGACGGACTTTCCAGCCGCGAGATCGCCACAGAGCTGGGCGTCAGCTTTAACACCGTGCTTTCACAGCGTGCGACCATCATGTCGAAGCTGGAAGTTAGTTCGTCCCAGAACCTGGTTGGGTTGGTTTCGCGGTATCGGTTCGCCAAACAGCCGCGAACGGCAGTCGGGCCGACCACGAAGACTCGGCGAGGTTGAGTCGTGGTTCTTTTGAAAAACTGGCGGAGAGTCCAAGATTTGACTTGCCAGTCGGCGCAAAGTCGCCACGATGTGCCTCAGTGTTCGTGCTGACGCAGCACGAGGGACCAATTTCCGACCCATCGCAGCCGGGTTCTTCTTGGCACGCCGGTGCAGCGGGTCTGGTTCAACCCAGAAAGGAGGTGGTTTGTGATAAAAGTTAGTCCTAGTTGCCAACGAGGTGGTGTCGCCTAAGACGCCGGCGGGCTGTTTCTGGCAGCCACCCACCCAGGCCCCCCGAATCTTGATTCGCTGGTGCCTGGTTCCCCGAGCGGTCCGCTTTAGTGGCCGCTGGCGACTCGGCTGAAGAGTCACCTTCAAGATCTTCGACGAGTTCCCCAAGACCCGGCTTCGCAAGACGCCGGGTCTTGGCATTTCTGCGTCGTGCAGCGCAGGCGAACGGCAACTCAAAACTTACCGACCCAGGTGAGCCGGCGGATTCTCATGTGGCTCAATTCTCCGAGAGCCAGGACTCCAACTCTTGTGGCGAGCTGATGCGCGCTCTGCCGCTGCGCAGCGCGTCGAGGTCGATTTGATCGCCACGTTTCATGGTCTCGTACCGCGGCGGACCTTGGTCCGTGTGAGGAACGCAGACCATGACATACGAGTCCCCCAAGACACCCAGCCGCCCCTTCGCGACTTGCACGACCAACGCCGTACTCTCGTCGATGCCAAAGCCGATCAGTTCCGGCTGCGACTCCAGCACTCGCAGCAGCCGATTCAATCGGCTGCGTTTGAGGAAGTGCTGATCGATGACCGCACCGGGAAATAAATCCAGTCCTGTGCCCAACGTCGCGGTATCGAGACCTTGTTCGATCATGACTTGGCTCATCACGGCGGCTCCGGCCGAACTGCCGCCGATGACACCGCCGCGCTTCACGAGTGCTTGTAACTCGGCCTCGACTCGCGAACCGGCATACCGTGCGGCGAGCCATTCCTGCTGGCCGCCGCTCAGCCAGACACCTGTCGCGGACTTGAGCGGTTCGGCGAACTCCAACCGATCCGCATCCGCGCGTGAGTCCGCTTGCAGCACTCGAACATGCGTCACACCGAAGGGCCGCCAGACGTCACGCAGTCCCGCCTGTTGTTGCTCATCCGCCGCGAACGCCGGGATCACCACGATCCGAGCCGCCGCACCTCCCGCCAATTCCACAAACCGCTGGCGAATCTCCGGCGGCAAACGACCGCCGCCAGAGATGATCAACGCCCCGCCCTTGTACCGCTGTCGAAAGTCCACGCCCTCCGAAGCCGAATCCGCATTTGGCCACCAGCGCAGCGCGGCCACGAGTCCAAGCACAACGACTGCCGCTGATCCCACCCAGCCGACGGCCGCGCGATGACGTCGAGGTCGCGTCGGTATCGAGACGGTAGACGATGTCTCTGGATCAACGGACATGACGAATGTTTTCACAAAGGCATCGGAGAAATGATCGGCTTCTGGTCGCGAAACGCGGCGATCAGTTGATCGACGGCAGACTCCAGTCGGCGAAAGGAACGCATTTGTCGTTTTCTGATGCAGTCAAGATCCATCAACTCCGTGAGCGGTGCTTGGTGAATCGTCGGCTTGTAACCAGACGTCATTTGTTTTCGCATCGCTCCCTTAGCATCACGGGGAGCTTGTTCCAGGTCTCCGCTCGGAGCAACCGCATCTGCGCGAACTCCGAGAGTGCCATCGGGAAGCTTCTTGCCTGCCAACGATTCCAAGGCTGCCAGCAACCACGATTCATATTCCTGGCAAGCAAAGACAACGGCCACCGAGAACACCACGCCTCCACCAACAATTTTGGCTTGTTCGGCTAATTTCAGAGCCGCCTCTTTATCGCAAAAACCCTGACCTCTAACCGGTTCGAAGTCACCATCCAAAATGAGCAAGCAGCCGCCAACCTCCCCGCGAGTGCGACGTGCGGCTTCCAGATAACGACGCCATTCGGCCCCATCATCTTTGAGAAGTCCGGCGACATGTCCGACGATGAACGGCTCGTAGGGATCAAGCTGGAGAGCATCCCAAGCTTGTTTCTCAGTCAACAATCGTTTGACGAGCCGTGGAACCGCCGCCCGTTCCCCTTCACCCTCGACGAAGAGCACAAGCCGCTTCATGACGAGGCCCCCTGAAGCCGAGCCGGATCGGTCGTCAACAACTCACCTGGCCGTAGAAGGTGATCTTGAATCGCGCTGCGCTGGCCTTCGTCCAGTGGGCCGATTCTCGTTTCGAGATCGACCAGATCAACGACACGAATTTGGTCTGTGGAAAAGTGATCCAACAAACCAGGGCTTTGCGTGGTCAACAAGACTTGTCCGCGCCCTGCATCCGGCGCGGCATTGAATTCATCAGCCAGCAGGGCGAGCGCTCCCGGATGAATGCCGTTCTCCGGCTCTTCAAAGATAACGGTTTGCTTCGGTGGCGTCTGATACAAGGCCAACAGGTGCGCGTAAAACCGACGGAAACCGTCCGACTCTTGATTCAAATTCAGAGTCATTGTGTTTTGGCCGAACCGGTGCCCCACGATCGCGGCCGTGGGAGCTTGAATCGAATCGAGTTCAATCGAACCGACGGTGGAGTTCACTCGCTGAAGGACCGTCGAGATTTCGCGCCGGCTGCTCACATGTTGCCAATTCGTCGTCAAGTCCTTGATGACCGACAAAAAGTTCGAGCCATCATCGTTCAGACCGGCCACTCCATTGCCTCCCGCTGCCACCATCACATTCTGAGGAAAGTGATAGACCCCGATCCCAACGGTGAGCGCGGCGTTCGCCAAGACAACCTCTTGAAGCCCTGGGAGGCGACCAATGGCAATTTGGCCACGTTTCGGCAACGGCGTCACGGCAGGGGGCACATCCCAGCCATTCGACGGCACGTCTCTCCCCTGGCGAAAAAAAGTTCTTTGGCCCAGCTTGAGGCATTCACTGACTGGACCATTTAGAAAAGAATTAACCCGCAACGAATACGAGAACACGCCATCGAATCCCGGAATGTCGAAATCCACTTCAAACTGGATGAGCGGCGTCTCCTCCTTGTCGAAGGTCATCGGTTTCAGCAGTTGTGCTCCACCATAAACCTGAGCCAGTTCATTCGGCTCCTTCCCGGATAATAAGAGGTCTCTCAGAAAGCGAATCGCTGTCACGAAATTGGACTTCCCTGTCCCGCTGCGCCCGACAAGCACCGTGACCGGCGACAATTCAACGGTCACGTCACGCAAGCTTTTGAAGTTCTGAATTCTGATTCGGCGAATCATGTCTGACTCCTGGTTGCCTGACGGTTACTCGTCCGTCACGCAGCCTTCCGAAGCGTTCTTCACGTTCTTGATGTATTTGTAGAGCGTGCCGCGCGTGTGCTTGAGCGGCGGGGCTTTCCAACTCGCTTTGCGGCGAGCGAGTTCTTCGGCGGAGACATCGACGTCGATGACGCGCCGCTCGGCGTCGATCGTGATCTTGTCTCCGGTTTGGACGAGCGCGATCGGGCCGCCCTCTTGAGCTTCCGGCGTGATGTGGCCGACGATGAAGCCATGACTGCCGCCACTGAAGCGGCCGTCGGTCATCAATGCGACATCTTTGCCGAGGCCCGCTCCCATGATCGCCGAGGTTGGCGTCAGCATCTCCGGCATTCCGGGGCCACCCTTCGGTCCTTCGTAGCGGATGATGATGACGTCACCCTTCTTGATCTGGCCTTGTTCGAGGGCGTTGAGCATCGCGACTTCGCCATCGAAGACGTTCGCGGTGCCGGTGAAGACCATCCCTTCTTTGCCGGTGATCTTGGCGACGGCTCCGTCGGGAGCGAGGTTGCCGCGCAGGATTTGAATGTGACCGCTCGACTTGATCGGGCTTTCGAGCGGCTGAATGATCGGCTGACCTGGCAAGAGGCCCGGCAACGGCGCGAGGTTTTCGGCGACCGTCTTGCCGGTGCAGGTCAGGCAGCTTCCGTCGAGCAGTCCTTTCTCCAGCAGATACTTCATCAGCGCGGGGGTGCCGCCGATCGCTTGCAGGTCGGCCATGACCCACTTGCCGCTCGGCTTGAGGTCCGCGATGAACGGGATGCGGTCGGAGGTCTTCTGGAAATCGTCGATCGTCAGTTCGAGTCCGGCGGCTCGCGCGATCGCGATGAAGTGCAGCACCGCGTTCGTCGAGCCGCCCGTCGCCATGATCACGACCATCGCGTTCTCGATCGACTTCCGAGTAATGATGTCGCGCGGCTTGATGTCCTTCTCCAGCAAGTTGCGAATCGCCGCGCCGGCTCGGAAGCACTCGTCGTACTTCAGCGGGTCTTCGGCCGGGATCGACGAGCTGTACGGCAGAGACATGCCCATCGCTTCAATCGCCGAGGCCATTGTGTTGGCCGTGTACATACCGCCGCAGGCACCGGCTCCGGGGATGCTGCAACGGACGATCGCTTGCCGCTCTTCGTCTTTCATCCGTCCGGCGATGTATTCGCCATACGCCTGAAACGCGCTGACGATGTCCAGCTTCTTGCCGTCCCAGCAGCCCGGCTTGATCGTGCCGCCGTAGACCATCAGCGACGGCCGGTTCAGCCGAGCCATCGCCATGATGCAGCCCGGCATGTTCTTGTCGCAGCCGGGGATCGAGATGTTCGCGTCATACCATTGGCCCCCCATGACGGTCTCGATGCTGTCGGCAATCAAATCGCGCGACTGCAACGAGAAGCACATCCCCTCGGTCCCCATCGAGATGCCGTCGCTCACGCCGACCGTGTTGAACCGCATCCCAACCAACCCGGCCGCTTGCACGCCCTCCTTCACCTTCAAGGCGAGATCATTGAGGTGCATGTTGCAGGTATTCCCCTCGTACCACACCGAGGAGATGCCGACCTGGGCCTTGTTCATATCTTCGGGCGTCAGGCCGGTGCCGTAGAGCATCGCCTGCGAGGCTCCCTGCGAGCGGGGTTGAGTGATCCGAGAGCTGTATTTGTTGAGCTGTGTCATCATGCGATTTCAGATTTCCAATAGGAGTGATAAGAGTCAGGCCACGGAGAAGAGTTTGGCATCGTCCGCGGACGACTTCCAGCGAGCTGGTCGATCGACGGCGGTCTCGCCAAGCGGCAGAGCCACGATGAGGCTAAACGTCAGACTCGCGCCGCGACAGCACACGACGGCAGAGTTGCCACACGAGCAAACCGCACACGGCTCCGGCGACGTCGGCCAGCCAGTCGAGGAATTCGCAGCGGCGGTTGATCCCCGGCAGCAGTTGGGTCAATTCATCGGCGATGCCCGTCAGCGCGACCAAACTTCCAATCGCCAAGGTCGCGCGCCAGGTCACTGGCCGCAGCGTCCACAAGCGAGTCGCCATCAAGAAAGCCAAGCCGAAGTACGCGCCAAAGTGCAGCCACTTGTCGTTCGTCTTGATCGAAATCAGTTCTTCGGGATGCGGCAGATGAGTGCCGGTGATCAATGCCGTCAGATAGACCAGCAGAACGACGCCGCTCAAATGCGACAACCACTTCACATCGCGGAATGACATTACCGAGTTCCAAGTGCATCAACCGTGAAAACGCCCACGCCGATGGCGTAGGGGTTAAACAGAAAGGGGCGGGAGATTATCCGGCACTCAGGAAACTGGCGACGGCGTCGATGACGGAATCGAAGGTGTCGAGGTGATTGTCCAGACGGGTGATCTCAAACAGTTTCTGTCCCGACTCGGTCAGGCTACAGATTTTGAGGTTGCCGCCGTGCTGCCGCAGTTCATCGCGCAAGTCGAGCAGTGCGGTCAGCCCCGCGCTGTCGAATGTTTCGGTGCGGTCCATCTGAGCGACGACGCAGACGGTCCCTTGCGACACGGGGGTTTCGAGCGCGTTCATCAGTTCGCGCGCGGCGTCCTCGTGAAACTCTTCCGGCGTGTGAGCGACGAGAACTCGGCCAAAGGTTTCGGTGGTGATGGCCATGTGATGGTTCCTTGTTGGGCTGCACGCACCTTGGCGACCGACGATGTCACCCGAAGCGTTAGTTTTGAAGTTGCGTTAGCGAGGGCGCGCGCTTCACAACACTTCCAATCGAGAGTCCTTTGGAGCCTCTTCCCTCGCTGACGCTTCGGGTTACTTTTGGTTGCGGCTACCGCAGCGAAAACTGAATGGACTCTTCCATCTCCGCGATGCTTGGTTTCGAGGGGTCGTGCGCATCGACGCAATTGCGACCGCGATGCTTGGCTCGGTACAGGGCTTTGTCCGCGAGTCGAATGAGCCGCGCGGTGTTGGTGGCGGGACGGCCCAATTCCGCGACGCCAAAACTGGCGGTCACATTCAGTTGGTGACTGTTGTGGCTGACCGTATGCGACTCCAACGAGGTGCGTAGCAACTCGGCCAGTTCGATGCCTCGTTCGAGGTTTTCGCCGGGCAGCGCGCAGATGAATTCTTCGCCGCCGTACCGGCCCAGCAGCGCATGATCGGGCATGATCGCCTTCCACCAGGTCGCCACCTCGTGCAGCACCTTGTCTCCCAACTGGTGGCCGTAGTTGTCATTGAAGCTCTTGAAATCATCGAGATCGCTCATCACCACCGTCAGCGTCTTTCCGCGCGAGCGGGCGGCTGCGGTCAAGCGTTCCAGCTCGTCGAGGAACGCCGCATGGTTGAGCAAGCCGGTCAAGCTGTCGCGCCGCGCCATTTCGTCGATGGCTCGAAAGAGCTGTGCGTTCTTCAAGCTCAGAGCGCAGTGATTGGCCAGGATGTGCAACATGCGGACGAAGGTCGGCCCCTCTTCCGCTGCGTCGTTGACGACCAGCACTCCGACCAAATCGGCACCGACCAGCAGCGGCGCGACAGCGGTCGGCAGCGATCCGCTCGGCAACTCCAGACCGTCCACTTTGCCCGAGATCCAATCTCGCCGAGTCAAAATGCGTTGCTGTTGGCGGACCCACTCGAACTCGGCGGGTGTCGGAGCGGATTGCGTCAGCACGTCGCGGATCGAATCGCGAACCGGTCCTCCGTTCGCCGGAGCGGGATTCGTGAAGCGGTTCTCCCGCGAGTTCCACAAGTGCAGTTCGGACTCGCCGCAACGGAGCACTTCCTTCGCCGTCTCCAGGATCACTTGCACCAGCGCATTGAGTTCCAACTCCGACGACAAGCGATGTCCGATCTGTTGCATCGAGAGCAGCAACATCGCGAAGTCGAACACATCGGGGTCCAAGACGTTGGACGGCGGCACGTTCGCGAATTCGGTCAACATCTGGCCGAACGCCGGGTCCACGCCGGCGGTCTTGTCAACGGGACTGCTGGACGGATTTAAGCCAAAGGCCGGGATCTCGCCGGACAAATTGGTGCCGCGGTCTTTGTCGTAGACTTTTCGAACCAGTTTGAGTTGTTGCGTTTCCAGTTCGTGGATCTTGCTCAGTCGCCGCCGGCTGGATCGGCTGACGATGAGGCTCATGGTCAGCAGCGTCACCGTGCCGATCACGCTACAGACCAGCGCTTGTGAGACAGACTGATCCGCCCCTTCGATCCAACAGACACCCATGCCGAATGTGGCCGCGACTCCAGCGAGGAGTTGGGTCGCGTTCTCGTGACCGCGCAGCGCGATCAGTGCCATCAGCACCATCAGCACCAGAAATGTCCCCAGCCCGGCGATCCACGGATGCAGCGACGTCAACTGCGCCATCACGACCGTGATGACGCCCAGCGTCAGCAGATGTCGTGTGATCGAGTTTTCGGTCAAGAAGTGCAACATGAATGACTCGCTCGCGTCAGACCAGACGGCTGTGAACTTTTAGAGCCGCGACCGTGAGGGAGCGGTCGTCAGTCGTTTCAGCAATCGCTCCCTCACGGTCGCGGCTCCAAATTCGTCACAGCCACGCCGTTGGCGCAGAGGTTAAACGACGCGGCGAAGCCGCAATGTGGCTCGACGCTCCGCGTCGAGAGTCGCGACGCGGAGCGTCGCGCCACAATGCGCGCACGCCGACAAGAATCTGAGAACTAGCAGTACAAGAAACTCAACACTCCCTGACAGTCGTGACTCGGTTTTCAATTGGTCGATACCGCGGCCGATGTTCCCAACAGCGAATGCGTCAACGCGACCAGTTGACGCGGTGAGAACGGCTTACAAACCAGATGATGCACGCCGTACTCGTCGCGGAGTTCGTCCTCGTCCAACTCGAACCCTTTCGCGGTCAGCAGGATGACCGGGATGTCGCACAGTGCCGGGTCTGCTCGCATTCGTTTGATCAGGCCCAGACCATCCAGCCGAGGCATCTGCAAATCGGTGATGAGCAGATGCGGCGGTTGACGCTGCATCGAAACCCAGGCGGCCTCACCGTCGTTGGCGGTCGTCACCTCAAAGCCGGACTTGGAAAACTTCAGCGACACCGCCAACAGGATATACGGCTCGTCGTCGCAGATATGAACGCGGTGCGTCATCGTGGTCTCTTTCTTCGATTTTCGATTTTCGATTGAGAGTGTTCGCCGCAGCGGGCGGTTCAATCAAAAATCAAAAATCAAAAATCAAAAATCTTGGAGCCTCAAGCTCCAACAAGTTCCAATTCGGTTTCGGGTTTCGCTTCCGGTTTCGCTTCTGTCTTCTTGGGCCGTTTCGAGTCGTGGTGTCCCAACGGAATTCGCATCGAGAACTTCGAGCCGACACCGACGGTGGACTCGACATCGATGTGTCCGTTGTGCAGGTCTTGAACGATCGACTGCACGAACGCCAAGCCCAGGCCGGTCCCTTTGGCCGCGTGCTGATGTTCGGGGACTCGATAAAAACGATTGAAGATCATCGGCAGCGATTCGGGCGGGATGCCGTAGCCGGTGTCCTCGACCGTGATGATCGCTTCCAGCTCGGCCATGTGGCTGCGGAGCGTGATGCGGCCCTGCGGCGGCGTGTACTTCACCGCGTTCGAGAGCAGATTGATGATCGCCTGGCCGAGCAAATCGCGATCGACATGCACCGGCAAGTAAAGCTGACTGAGGTCCGCGACGAGCTGTTGCCCGCGCTCATTGGCCAGCGGTTTGAGCACATCGGCCGCCTTGTTGACGACGTCATTCAGGTCGCAATCCTCGCGAGTGACCTGCACCGCGCCGCTCTCGATGCGTGCCAAGTTCAACAGGTTGCTGACCAGCCGGCTCAAGCGATCCACTTGGTAGTCGATCTTCAAGAACATCTCTTTCTGCTCGTCCGGTTCGGAGACGTCGCCATCGACGAGCAGTTCGAGAAACGCTTTGACGCTGGCCATCGGCGTCTTGAATTCATGCGCGACCGATGACACAAAATCGGCGTGACGAGCCTTCGCGGACTTCTCTTCCCGCACGTCGGTCAGCACGGCCAGCGTGCCGAGAAACTCCCCTTGATCGTCGAACAGTGCCGTCACCGTCGCGCGGAACGGGACGACTTGTTGATTGATCGTGAGCGTCAATTCCGCCGTCCGTCGCGGAGCGGCTGCCGCTCGCGTACGGGTGTCGTGAATGAGCTGCTGAAACTCCACCAACTTGCGGAGATCGCCAAAGGTGCCGCCATGAGACATCCCTTCCGTTTCGATCAATCCCAACTGTCGCGCCACCGGATTCGCGAACAGCACATGGTCGCGAGTGTCACACAACACCACCGGCTGATCGAATGCTCGCAACGCCGCGTCCAGCCGCAGAGCTTTTTTCTGTTGCAACTTCTTGGCGACTTCCAATTCCCCCTTCGTCGTGGTCAGCCGCTGCAATTCCGATTCGTATTGCTGCAAGAGCGTGATGGCCGCCTGAGTCACCTCGCCAAAGATGCCGCCCGAATTCCGAGTCCCCGCCAGTTCCGGATGCCGCAGTCGAGCCTTCGCTTCCTGTTGTCCGCGATGCACCCAGACCGCCGTCAGCAAACTGCTCGCGACGGCCGAAGCCGCCACACACAGCGGCATCAGCAATCCAGGTGCGATACACAGCGACAACACGACGCCGCCGGCTCCCGCGCTCAACGCTGGCCAGCCCGAGTTCCAAAGGGTATGACGATCCCAGTTCATGCGGCACGACCTCTACGACTAACACCCTCAGCACAGTGCGCTGCTCTGAGGCCGACATAACGTAGGTCACGTTCCCGTGATGATCGGGGTCTGGCGCTTCGGAATTTCGGAATTGGCCCCAGACAATTCCGAAGTGCCTGCCCCCTGAGCGAGAACCGTTTAACCGCTACGCCATCGGCGTGCGCGGTTGATGATTGCGACCGCGATTCCACAGAAGCGCGCACGCCGTTGGCGTGGCGGTTAAACATTTCAAAACATGCCGTAGCCGCTCTCGCCAGAGAGCGGGTTGTCGTGATCACACTCGCGTTCTGGCAAACGCGGCTACTGATCGGGACGCGGCTAAGGAAAAGAAGAGAGGATCAAACCATGCAACTTTACGGACGCAGCTATGTGAACGGCGAACCGATTCGCGTGACGGTCGCCGGCGAACGGATCGCGCGAGTCGATCCCGCCTGGCCCGCAGGCGATGCGGCCGAGTGGCCCTGGATCGCCCCCGGTCTGTTCGACTTGCAGATCAACGGCCACAAAGGGATTTGGTTCTGCGATCCTCAGCTCACCGCCGCCCAAGTGCTGACGGTCCTCGACGCCCACTTCGCGTTCGGCATCACGCGACTCTGTCCGACGCTGATCACCGCCAGCTTCGAGGCACTCGCCGCCGGAGTCAGTGCCATTCGACAAGCGTGTGAGTCAGCCGCCTGGGCCGACAAGCTAGTCCCTGGCATTCATCTCGAAGGTCCAAGCATCTCGCCCGAAGATGGTCCGCGCGGAGCACACCCACTCGCTCAAGTCCGCGCCGCCGATTGGAACGAGTTCAGCCGTCTGCAAGAACTCTCCGGCAATCGCATCCGACTCGTCACGCTCGCCCCGGAGACCGGTCATGCGGTCGAGTTCATTCGCCAAGCGGTCGCATCGGGCGTCACAGTCTCGATCGGGCACACCGCCGCGACGCCGGAACAAGTGACCGCCGCCATCGACGCCGGAGCCACTCTGAGCACTCATCTGGGGAACGGCGCTCACGGCATGATCCGACGGCATCCCAATTACATCTGGGAACAACTTGGCGACAAACGCCTGTTCGCATGCGTCATCACGGACGGACATCATCTGCCTGCCAGCGTGATTCGTTCGATCGTCCGCGCGAAATCGACGCTGCACACGATCATCACCTGCGACTCCGCGGGCTTAGCTGGCTGTCCCCCTGGCCGATATCAGATCGAATCGGGCGACGTCGAAATCCTGCCGGAAGGAAAGATCGTCGTCGCCGCGAATCCACAGTATCTCGCAGGCTCGGCGCAACTGACCGACGCTTGTGTGGCTCACGCGATTCAAGCCGCTGGCCTTTCGCTGCACGACGCCTGGAACATGGCCAGCCGCAACACCGCGCGCGCCTTGAAAGTCGAAGAACACCGCCTCGCCCGCGGCTCGCGAGCCGACTTGGCGCTCTTCGATTGGACCGGCCCCGGCGACAACATTCGCATTCGAGCCACCGTCGCCGCCGGAGAGCTGCGGTTCGGAAACTTGCCGAGGTAGTCGTGTTCTCCAGAACGCGAGGCGGCCTCACTCTGCGATTTGGTCCGCCCCACCGACACTGTGTTTGGCGCGAACGTCGTTTGACGGTCTACCAGGGCACCACTATCCTCCCGCCCCTTTCCGATCGGCTCATGTCGAGTCAATCGAAAAGGTTCACCATTTTTCTCAATCTTTCGAACGCCTTCGACTCGAAGGTGTGCCTCACGCAACCGCGACCTTCGGCAAGCATCGACCGCCGAACTCTTCGCCGCGAGAGGTGGAAAGGAGCTACTCAGCGTGTCGAACATTGTTGTCAAAGACATTTTGGAAGCCGGCGTCCACTTCGGTCACAAGACCAGCAAGTGGAACCCGAAGATGCGACCCTACATCTACGGGAAGCGAAATCAGATCCACATCATCGATATTAAGGAGACCGTCCGCGGTCTCTTGCGAGCGAAGAAGTACCTCGAAAAGGTTTCCGCTCAAGGGAGCTTGGTTCTATTTGTCGGAACCAAGCGGCAGGCTCAGAACCCGATCATCGAAGCGGCGACCGCCTGCGGAATGCCCTTCGTCTCCGAGCGTTGGCTGGGGGGCACCTTCACGAACTTCCGCACGATTCGCAGCCGACTCAAGCGGCTGGAAGAACTGGAAGGACTCGTCACCACCGGTGAGATCAACAGTTACTCCAAGAAGATGCAATCCACGCTCGGCCGCGAGCGTGAGAAGATCTTCCGCAACCTGAACGGCATCCGCACGCTCAACCGAATGCCCGAGGCGGTCATCGTCATCGACCCGACCAAGGAGCACAATTGCGTTGACGAATGCCGGATCATGGGAATCAAAGTCGTGGCGCTGATCGACACCGACAGCAATCCCGACAAAGTGGACCTGCCGATTCCCGGCAACGACGACAGCATCCGTTCGATCCGCTTGATGCTCAATCATCTCGCCGAAGCGGTCCTGACCGGGAAACATTCCGTCCCGACTCAAGACAAAGATGTCATGCCGGCCGATGAGCCGAAGGCGGTCCCCTCGCTGGCGTGACGCGATGCGGAAATTCGCTTCGAGAAAGCCACAGGTGAGCCGGAGGGCGTTAGCCCTCGGATGCTGGAATGCACGTCCGGGAGCGAACGTCCTCCGGCTCACCTTATTGATGGATTCGTTCGACTCGCTCAATTTCAATAAGGAGAAGACTCATGGCCGAAATTACCGCTGCCGCCGTCAAGGCGTTGCGAGAACTGACCAACCTGCCGCTCATGGATTGCAAGCAGGCACTGACCGAAGCGGATGGCGATCAAACCAAAGCCGTCGAAGTTCTGAAGTCCAAATTCAAAAAGGTCATGATCAAGCGAGCGGACAATGCCACCTCGGAAGGCAAGATTCTCATCGAATCGAAACCGGATGGCTCGGAAGCCGTCATGATCGAACTGCAATGCGAATCGGCTCCGGTCGCCGGAGCGGAATCGTTTTTGTCACTCGCTCGACAGTGCGCGAAGCAATTGCTCAATGGTCCTGGTGCCGACACGCCGGAAGCGCTGCTGGCTCAAGCCGCCCCAGACACTCCGGGCAAGACGCTCAACGAGTTGTATGAAGACGTGGTCAACTCGATCCGCGAGAAAATCGTGTTGGCGCGGATCGCTCGCGTGAAGGGGCCGGTCGGCGGATATGTGCATCACGACGGCAAACAAGGCGTGCTCTTCCAAGCCGAGGGAGCGAAACTGTCGGCTCCCGTGCTGCGAGATGTCGCCATGCACATCGCCGCGATCAAGCCGATCTGCACGCTGCCGGACCAGCTCCCCGCTGAGTTGGTCGATGTCGAACGGAATCGCCTGCGTGGCGAAGCTCAGAAGACCGGCAAGCCGGAGAGCATCATCGAGAAAATGGTCGAAGGCCAATTGAACACGTTTTACAACGAGCAAGGGGTGTTGATCTGCCAGCCGTTCGCGAAAGACGACTCCAAGCGAGTCAGCCAAGCCCTCGCCGAATCGGGTCTGAAGGCGGTCGGCTTCACTCGCTGGGTGCTGGGCCGATAGTTCGCGGTTCCGCCTTCGAGCGGTCAGAGTCAAGATGATCGGACGAGGGGCGACACCGCCCCTCGGTTCGTTTGATAGGATGACGTGGTATTCGTTCACGCGAAACGGCAGCCCCTTTCTTGAGAGGAGCGGGAAATGCGTCGTCAACTCGTGGTCGCAGCCAGTCTCTTCGTGGCATCAACGTGTATCGGCGCTGCGGTTGTGCTCTTCTCGCTCTCGCGTCCGGTCGTTGCGTCCGTCTCCGAATGCCTTTGCGGAGCGATCCTGCTGGCGATCACTGGGATCACCTTCGGCCTGTTCCGGCGGCTGATTCGTCCGAGGAATCAGCCGCCGGACTGGACGCGTTTCTTTCAACGGAAGCAACTGACAGGATGGTGTTGGTTTGGCCTGATGAATCTGAGCCTCGCCGGCAGCCTGTTGATTGCTCAGGGACTGATCTTGGCTGTCTGCGGGCCGTCGTGGAGCGTGTTGATTCTTACGGCAGGTGTGATCGCGGCCGTGGGGATTCTCATCATCGGCGTTTGCCCCGACACGCGACTGGCTTCGCTGATCGTGACGTTGCAACCACGCACTCCGTTCCGGTTCGACATTGAGAACGTGCTCGACGCGGTGTTGTTGTTCGAGCGGCAGCGGCTCACTGAACGCCGCGACTCATCCCAGGCGAAACCCTTGTTAGAGCAGGTGCGAGATTCGTTGGACGCCGAATCCAATGGCGGCACGACCTGCGGAGTGTGGGTTCCGTCGGCGCTCCCTAATGGCCCAGAGTCGTTTGCGTCGTACGCCCTCGAAGAATTGAAACGCCGAGGAAAGGCGCTCATTGCTCCGGTGTTGGTTTCGGGCTGCGTGACCACGCTGATGTTGAACCTCCTGCCGGCAACCGCCCAGAGCTTCGCACCAAGCACCCTCGGATCGCCTGACAATCGAGAGGTGGCTGCGAACAAAAATGCGATGGGCAAGACGGTGTCGGATCAGAATCCGTCGGGGTCGCAGACGCTTGGCCCGCGGCTAGCGCCGTCGGCTCAAGGATCGCAACAGTCGGGATCGCAACAGTCGGGATCGCAACAGTCGGGATCGCAACAGTCGGGATCGCAACAGTCGGGATCGCAACAGTCGGGATCGCAACAGTCGGGATCGCAACAGTCGGGAT